>NZ_JBIUTQ010000004.1:0-415109 GCF_044741965.1 Streptosporangium sp. NPDC087985 | reverse complement strand
TCGCACTCGAAGGATCACGCGATGGCCGTCCTCATTTCACGGCGCCACGCCCACTACCTGGGGAAACTCGTACACCACCTCCGTGGACGCAACCCGTGGGCGCCGGTCCCGTGCGGCGCGGGACTTGGGGCCGCGCGCCGCCTGCCGACCGGCTGTACGAGATCAACCCGCCGTACACCGCCGCACCGCCGCCGTACTCATTCATGTGTAACGATCACCTCATCGGGGCCGGTCACCCTACGGGGCTAGAAGCGATCGCTGGTTCAGGACTCTGCCCTGGACTACCGAACTGCCTAGTTGAACCAATCCAAGGTAAGACCGCCACAGCTGAGTATCGCCGAATGTCGAGGTGAGGGTTTGCCTGTCCGCGATTCTTGGCGTTGTATTAGTGTTGGCGACAGGTGAAGATCCCAGATCTATGTACGACGATTCAGAAAAGGAAGATTATGTCTGAAGCGACCGAAGGAATTCAGCCCATCTCGTTCGACGCCGACGACATATCTCGCATTGAGCGGGTCCTTGGCCTCAGACACCTACATACTCTTAAAGATTATGTTATCTTCGAACACGTCGACGCTGGCGGAATTCGTAAATTAAGGCCAGCGATCCCTCTGGATTCGACTTATGAGATTCTCCAGGCTATTGCACGCGGAGCCGAGAAGATGGAGGAATACGAAGGATGGATAGATCCCGGTAAGGGGTTTGCTGAATTTGAAATCGGACAAGGGGCGTCCAGCCCGTTCACTAGCAGGAATGCAGATAGATTCAATTTTGAAAATCGTCCTTGCTCTCACACCCACAAGGGCGAACCTCCGTTTGTGCACGACAAAGATCGAAACTTTATGCACCCCCTTATTAGGGTTACATCGGGCGATAGTTCTACATGTATCGAGATATCACCTAACTCTGCTCTCTGCACCCCTCTTCTGCCCTGGGATTCGGATAGTCGACAAGTCAGAAGTCAGACCACTCTAAAGATCTTCCTTGATGGTGAAACTGAGAAGTCGGAGCTTCTGCGCAGATCTCGCGAGCTGGCAAACTCTTTCATATTTGAGCTGAATGCTCGCCACGGAGTTCTTTACTCCTTGCGCCCTAAGTGGGAGCGCCCTTCTTATCGGCGCCGTACCACCGCAGTCAGTAACGCCGTTAGATTTCCAAAAACTCCGGTACCCGACAACGTTGCTACACTCTTTTCTATTCCCAACGATTTTGCAATGCGCGGCAACCATACTTTATCTTACCTATCCTACTATCAGATCCTAGAGCACTATCTGCCGATCGCGCATAGGCGAGAAGCCGTAAAGAAGGTGCGAAGGCTTTTGCGGTCGCTGGACTTCGACGAAGAAAAAGATTCTTCTATTTTGCAGATTCTAAGCTCCGTGGAGCGCTCGCACGGTGCCAGCGAGAGCGACCAGCTGCGAACACTTATAGAGGAATGTGTTCCGGAAATCAGGTTGCAAGAATTCTTTTCATTCGATTACGGTGGGCATTTTGGCAAGCAAGGCCCCATATCGGGAGTTCCTGTGATTCACTCCAAGAGTGGAGAATCTTTGGCTTCCCAGGTTGCGAAAAGAGTCTATGCACTGAGAAACAGAATTGTGCACGCAAAAGACGATGTGCGATACGCTGAGTCCAAGGTGTTACTGCCGGTCAGCTATGAGGCATTGAGGCTGTATCCCGATATAGAGCTTCTGCGAGTCCTAGCTATTGAGGTGATCGTAAGCAATCGATAGTAATACCTTGCGAAATCGTTGAACGATCACGCCGTGTAACCTCTATGCCTTCGGCTCCGGGACACGTACATGTGCATTGGTTTTCCGCCGCTTCTGGCTGAGGTGCAAGACCCGCACGGCCCCGTCCGCGCTCTGGCCGATGACGAGCAAGCAGATACTGCCCCACGATCGCCTGTAGATGGCTGGCCGCGGTAGATGGCTGGGGGCGATCGACGGTCTGGGACTTCGTTCCTAATGACGGTGCGGGCGCGTTCCCCGATCCAGTCGGGGTGGCGGATGTCTACTTCGTTCCAGGGTCTTCGAGACCTTCTTGCTGAGGCTGGCGCCGTTGCCCGGAACGGCCGGACGGGGCGTGCCCGCACCTCAGCTCCAGCCCCTCGGAACGACCGAGGCGGGCGGCTGCTCGGGATGACGGTTGGGTGTCAACGGGATCGTCCGGCTGGTCGTCGTCTGTGGGGTGTGCGAATCTCCGGTCACGGGCGAAAGGGACGGGAACATGAGCAGCAACCGGTGGCAGGAACGCCGCGTACTGATCGCCGTCGTCGTCTTGGCCGCGTTGGGAGCCGCGACGGCGGTTGTCACGGCCTTCCAGGTGACCGATCCATGGGTGGTCGGCGGGGCCGCGGTGGTGGCGGCGGTCCTAGGCATCTGGCAGGAGCGCTACAAGCGGATCACCACCCGCCGTGACGAGATCACCCTCAAGCTGCACGATGGCTGTCTGGTCCTGCCCAGCGGACGGCTGCCCACGGTGGTGCAGCTGGATGACCCGGTCCAGCTGGGGGTGCATCCGGCGATCGTGCTCACCGGCACTCCCGAGGCCGAGCCACCGGTGTACGTGCCCCGCGATGTCGACGACCAGGTACGGGAACGGCTGGCGGCCGGGGGGTTCGTGCTGCTGGTCGGGGACTCCACCGCGGGCAAGTCCCGCACCGCCTACGAAGCCGTGCGCGCCACCCTGCCCGATCATGTGCTGATCGCCCCGCACGACCGCACCGCGCTGGTGGCCGCTATCGAGCAGACCGTGCGCACCAATCGGGCTGTGCTGTGGCTGTCGGACCTGGAACACTACCTGGGCACCGGTGGCCTGACGCGCGAGCACATCGCCCGCATCACCGCGGGCAAAGGCCACCGGGTCATCGTGGCCACGCTGCGCAGCGCCGAACAGGCCCGTCTGACCAGCCAGCCCACCGATGGCGATGAGGCCGCCCGGTCAGCCGGGCGCGAGATACAGGAAGCCTTGGAGCAGGCGCAGGTGATCCGGCTGGCGCGTAGGTTCACCATGAGCGAGTTGGAGCGTGCCCAGGCCCGCGCCTGGGATGATCGCATCGCCTCCGCCGTACAGCAGGCCGACGAGTTCGGCATCGCCGAATACCTTGCCTCCGGTCCTGAGTTGCAGCGCGACTACGACAATGCCTGGGAGGTGGGGGGCAACCCGCGGGGGGCCGCTTTAGTCTCGGCCGCGATCGACTGCCGCCGCGCGGGATACACCAGCCCCGCCCCCCGTCGGCTCCTCGAAGAGCTTCACACCGCCTACCTGGAGGCTGAGGGCGGCTATCGGCTCCGGCCCGAATCCTTGGAGGATGCCTGGGCTTGGGCGACCCGGCCTCGACGCGCCACTACCGCCCTGCTGTCACCCGTTCCGAATGCCGCCGGTGATGGGGTGGCCGTCTTCGACTACCTCGTCGACCGCCGACAGCAGGCAGAAGGCCCACTCGCGCAGATCGCCGAACCGGTCATCCGCACCGCCCTCATGCACGTTCACCACGCCGACGACGCCGACCAGATCGCCTCCACCGCTTATCGCCGAGGCCGCTACCACCTCGCCGAATCGGGCTACCGCACCACCTTGACCCTCCGCCGGCAGGAACTGGGCGAGGAACACCCTTCCACGCTGACCAGCCGCAACAACCTGGCGCTCGTGCTGGGGGAGCTGGGGCGGTTGGAGGAGGCCGAAGCAGAGCACCGGGCCGTACTGGAGGTGTGTCGCCGGGTGCTGGGCGAGGAGCACCCTTCCACGCTGGCCAGCCGGGGCAACCTGGCGAACACGCTGCGGGATCTGGGGCGGTTGGAGGAGGCCGAAGCAGAGCACCGGGCAGAGTTGGAGGTGTGCCGCCGGGTGCTGGGCGAGGAATACCCCGACACGCTGATCAGCCGTAACAACCTGGCGCTCGTGCTGGGGGATCTGGGGCGGTTGGAGGAGGCCGAAGCAGAGCACCAGGCCGTACTGGAGGTGTGTCGCCGGGTGCTGGGCGAGGAGCACCCTTCCACGCTGACCAGCCGGGGCAACCTGGCGCTCGTGCTGGGGGATCTGGGGCGGTTGGAGGAGGCCGAAGCAGAGCACCAGGCCGTACTGGAGGTGTGCCGCCGGGTGCTGGGCGAGAAACACCCTTCCACGCTGACCAGCCGGGGCAACCTGGCGCTTGTGCTGGGGGGGCTGGGGCGGTTGGAGGAGGCCGAAGCAGAGCACCGGGCCGTACTGGAGGTACGTCGCCGGGTGCTGGGCGAGGAGCACCCTTCCACGCTGACCAGCCGCAACAACCTGGCGAACACGCTGGGGGAGCTGGGGCGGTTGGAGGAGGCCGAAGCAGAGCACCGGGCAGAGTTGGAGGTGTGCCGCCGGGTGCTGGGCGAGGAGCACCCTTCCACGCTGATCAGCCGTAACAACCTGGCGCTCGTGCTGGGGGATCTGGGGCGGTTGGAGGAGGCCGAAGCAGAGCACCGGGCCGTACTGGAGGTACGTCGCCGGGTGCTGGGCGAGGAATACCCCGACACGCTGACCAGCCGGGGCAACCTGGCGAACACGCTGCGGGATCTGGGGTAGCTGAAAGAAACCCCAACCTCAAACTTTAAGGATTAACGGCTTCAAACCGCCGTGGAGGTCGTCGAAGTGCTACGGCCAAGAGTGAGTTGCAGTTTCCGTTGCAGTTCAAAGCCGTCCACGGCTGTTCAGGATGGACCATAGATACTCCCTGACCTGCGTTGAACTATACGGAACAGACCGAGGTCGATCTTTTAATCCGCAAGTTCCGAGTTCGAGAGCCTGCCACAATCAGGCCGTGGATTCCCAGGACTCCCCGCTTTACAAGGCTGCCCAACTCCAGCTCGTAGGCGCTCGTGCCGAGGAGGTCACTGTCAGCGCTGTCCACATCATGGAGTGCTTGGAAGACGACGACTGGGAGACGGCCCTCATCCTTCTTGAAGATCTCGGCGATGCTTGCCCACAGCCGCCCGAGTTCTGGGGCCTGCTGGCCGACGCCGCCCGGTTGATATGGCTCCGGGAGGATGCCGACTGGTACGAGTGGCGGAGCAGTGAGGCCCGAAACGGCGCCCTCCGGGCTGAACTCCGCCTGGTACGTACCGAGGACGGGGGCCGTGCACTGCCGGTACCCCCTGGCGGGTTGCTCCGGCCCATGTGGGACATCGACCGACGTACGCCCGAAGGTGAATACCTACTCAGCATCGCCTTCCTCTGGGTCGAGGGCCGTGATCCGTTGAAGCCGGGCGAGTGCGCGCGGGTGAGGCTCATCCCCCTGACCCCTGAGCACTGGAAGCACCTCAAACCGGGTGATGTGATCACCATGCACGAGATGCGGCCACCCGTTGGAACGGCACGCATCACCGAGGTCATGCCGCCCGTGGCGACTGCTCCCTAGTTGCAGTTCTAGTTGCAATCCAGCGCTGTCCCATGCCGTTCCAGGCGGACCAGCCACGCCTATTGGCCCACGTTGAACTGATCGGGACAGGCAAGATCAGAGCTGCTAATGCGGTTGGGTCGAGCAGGCGATCTTGTAGTTAATCCATCCAGTGGAACCAGGCATCAAACACGCTGTACGGCGGATCGCCGAGGACCGTTTCCACCCGAAGCCCAGCCTCCAACGGCAAGCTGAGGACCTGCGAGCCGAGCAAGGCGATACCGTGCCGATCAAGCACCTGGCCGATCTGTCGGCACTCCTCCTCCGAGCCGGGAAGATCGATATCCGCGACCTGTAACAGCTCAGGCAGGCCGTAACTACCGGCACCGTCAGGTCCCGAAGATCGGGTGCTGGGCTTGAAGAGCGCCGCCAACGGAGCGAGCCGACACAGCGCCAGGGGCAATCCCTCAACGTTCGTCCAGCCGTTCATGGAACGACACATCGAACCGTCGCGCTTGGTGATGAAGACATCGACGTAGGACGCATAGCCAGAGCCGTAATTCCGGAACTCGGCGTGGTGGACGCACAACGACGGCAGCCGGTCGAGATCGGCGACAATCCGCCGGAGGAACCCCTCCACGGAGGCATCCCCGCCGGCCCATGCTCCCGCCGTACTTGCCAGCTCATCATTCACGGCGCTTCGGAGAGCCGTCGGATCGGTCGCCAGCTCCCTGCTCACCGGTTCGCTCCTCGATCTGGTTCCGCGTCCCCTCCGTGCACAATAACCAGGACACCCCGTCGTCCGCGTTCCCTCCGGAGTGAGACGAGGCATGAGAGAAGATCGGACAGGGGTGGAGCGCGGGCCTCCAGCACAAGCCTAAGATCAGCTCATGCGAGCCGGGTACAACGAGGTGTTGGCGATGCTCGGGTACCCGCTCGACATGGTCGCCACGCCGGTGCTCATCGGATGGGCACGCGAGAGTGACCGGGAGCCACTGAGCGAAGTCCTGTTTATGTGCTCCCTGTTGTTCGAGATCGCCTTCCTCTTCGGGTTGGTCCGACTTTTCCTTCGTGGATTGCGGTGGGGCGGTCACTTCTTCGCGCGTCGGTGGCGGACGACGGCACCGCAGGACCCGTCCGGATCGCCGGGCCATTAAGTGCGGTCAACAGCGGTCAGTCACGGTCACTCGCGGGGAGCCCGCCGCCCAGCTCACAGCCCGTACGGCCTGCGATCGGACCGATTTGCAAGCAGGATGTCAGGAGTTCGAATCTCCTAGGCTCCACCCTACGTCGGAGTGGTGTACCTCGGGCCGCCATGAATTCCGAGCGCTTCAGTCGACGCCAGCAGGACGAAAAGGGCTCATGGTGTCAACCGGATGCCCTCACAGCCCGTCTCTCCTGTGCCCCATCTGTCACAATAGGAGTCGCTTTGCGCATCCGCTCGATTCTCTCGGTCGCCGCCCTGGCCGGCAGCCTGGCCCTGCTCTGTCAACCAGCGCATGCCACCGTCTCCGAGCTGCGACAGGATGCGGTCGTCGTCACCGACATCGTCGAGTACCAATGCACCGTAAACGGCGTGGCCGAGAAACAAGACATCAAGGTCAAGGTCGAGCTGACGATGCCGGTCAACGCTGTGGCGGGCCGGCAGATGACCATCGACTGGCGCGGAACCTACGCCGACGACACCACCATGCTGAGGGCGCCTGCCACGGGACTGGCCGGCGGCACCAAGCTGTACGCGTACGCGTCCATCAGCGGGCTCGCCGGGCTGACCTCCGCCACCGGGGTAGGCGAGTTCACACTCAGCGCGGGTCAGACCGTTCCCCTGCCGACGGACGCGGTCCCTCTGAAGACCAAATCTTCCAACGCGGGCACTGCGACGGTACGGCCGGCCGCCATCAACTTCGGGACCAGCCCCACCGAACCGTCGATCCAGTGCAAGGTGCAAAACGCCGCCGACCTGACGACCTACCCCCTCACCGTCGCTTCTGCAGACGGCCAGCCAACCGGGCCTGCCCCGGTAACGCCGAGTCCACAGCCGACCCATACCGTCACGGCAACCGCGGGGGATCAGTCAACCGGTTCCGTACCGGTGACTTCGAGCCCACAGCCGACCCATACCGTCACGGCAACCGTGACGAGAGCATCAGCGGGGGAAAACGGCAAGATAATCAAGACCCCATCAGGAGGAGCCGCGACCGGAGGCGGCGGTGAGTCCGGCCCCGACGGGCGAGTGCTCATATTGACCGGCTTCCTGCTTACCTTCGCTGCCGTCACCGGACTCCTGCTACGCCGTCGTAGCCTTCCCAGCGGCAGGGGATGACCATCCGGTGCTCGCCTTTGGCCGGCCGTACACACTGCGGATAGGTGTCCTTCGTCGATCCGGTAGACCTGGTGCTCAATGAACACCTCAAGCTCTGTCCGGGGCACCGGGCCGTTGTGGCGGGCGTAGGGGAGGCGTGCAATATGCGTGCAATGATCAAGGTCGTCGCCGACGCGGAGGGAGGCGCCGCCGCAGGTCGGAGACCGTGGATCACTGAGAACGGTCACGTCCTGTAAAACCGTCGGCTCAGCCTACGGTGGTTCGAACCCCATCCACCTGCCACCCGCTGTTACAGCAGCTCAAAGGCCCCACACGGGGCCCCTTTGCTTTTCCGGCCCGCGCAGCCGGAACCGTCCTGAGCGGGTGTGTCACCGTCCACGGGATATACGCGGGATGGATCTTGGCGCGTTCTCCCAGGTCGGATCGGGGATCGCGAGGCGGCTACCGGATGAGACCGGCCCGCGAACGCAGAAGGTCCCGGAGCCCATCTGTCCCGACCAGCGCAGACTCTTGGCGCCTGACGTCGGGAACACCCGTGCCACGGTGCGGGCCGTGCCTCCGCCCGGGCGACGGTGTGGCACGTAGGGTGCCTCTCATGGAGATCCCCGGCCTCGGGTCCGTGACCGAGGACAGCGATGGCTTGTACTGCAGCGCAGCGCTTCTCGTTCCGGTTCTGGGAAACGCGACCTGTCACATCCTCGTGGACGGGTACGACGACGATCCCGCGAAAGCTGACTTCGATGCAGCCATCAGCACCTTCCTGGCCCTCGACGAGCCCGTTCTGAAGGCTGCGGGGCCAGCGATTTTTGAGTACTACCAGGACGTCAAGTCCGACATTGCCGCCGACGAGGAGGTTGTGTCGATCATCGGCCCCGACGACGTGTGGAAGCACATCCACTTCGGCGGTGAGGCGACGATCTCGCGCGACAACTACGGTGACCGGCGGGTGTACGTGTCGCTGGAGTGCGAATGCGATTGGGAACCGGAGCACGGTCTGCAGATTGTGTTCCGGGATGGACGAACCGTGACAAAGGTCGGTCCGTTTGACGGCCACCTCACCAACGCGACGGCATATGCCCGCGCTGACCTAGAGGGCGTTGTCTACCACCAGTTCAGGTAGTGGCCGGCGGGAACACGGTGGCGTGGCGACGCGGGCATCGGCCAGCGACAGTTGCCGACTCACGCGCGCGTACGCTTGGGCTTGGTCCGCGCGGGATATGCGCGGGATGATCTTCCTGAGCGGTGTTCCTTCGGAGACTGAACCGCAGGTTAGAAGGGTCCTGGCGTCGGCACCGTAGCTCTCTTGAAAACCGCTAGGCCGGGTGACCGGTCTCGTGGGTTCGAACCCGCGAAAGGCCGTCAATCGTCCCCATGCCCGCGTCCGAGCCCTCGGCGAGCGCACCATCGCGACGCTGAATTCCTGGAGGCTCCTGATCAAACTCCGCTGCTGCCCTCACGGGGACCCCGTCATGCAACAGTTTCCGCCCCTGGCTCCTCTCAGAGGTGAGGGAACGACGAAAGGCAAGGGCTGTTGGAAGCTGATCCCCGTTTCGCGGAGTTCGTCGCCGAGCGCGGCGACGCGCTGCTGCGCTACGGCTACATGCTGGCCGGTAATCCGCATGACGCGGCAGACCTGGTCCAGGAGGCGTTGCTGAAGCTGCGCGGCGCCTGGCATCGATTGCACTCGAAGGAAAACCCGGAGAGTTACGCGCGTACCACGATGGCCAGGCTGCACATCGCCATCTGGCGGTTACGCAGGCGCGAGCAGCTCGCCTGGGACCTGCCGGAGCGCGAGCACCACGACCCGCTGCCCAGCGGCGACGAGCGAAGAATGTGGCAGGCGCTGGCCGGCCTGCCGCGCAAGCAGCGCGCGGTGCTGGTGCTGCGCTATTACGAGCAACTTGACGACGCCGAGATCGCCGCCGTGCTCGGGATCTCGCGCGGCACGGTACGCAGCCAGGCCGCCCGCGCGCTCGACAAACTCCGCAGCGCCGTCCCGACTAAGCCGATGACCAGGGGGAACGTACGATGACCGAGGTTGAGGAGACTCTCCGCAGGACGTTCGGCCAGGCCGCCGGGCAGGCGCCCCGGTTGCCCGCCTTGCTATCTGAGCGGCTCGAGCGGATCCACCGGCGCAGGAGGCAGCGGGCCCGGATGGCGCTGGCCGCCGCGGCGGTCGTGCTGGTCGCGGGCGGGGCCGTCGCCGTGATGCCCGGCGGCGACACCATGACGGCCGTGACCGCTTCGGAGACGCGCTCCGCGACGCCGGCCGAGCGCGTGGAGAAGGTCTGGCCGGAGGCGGTGCGGAAGGTCCCGGCGAAGGGGCCCGACGGGGCGTCGTGGCGACCGGAGACGTTCATCGACGACCGTACGCTGCTCGTGACGGCTCCGGCGGGATTCGACCAGCCGACCGCCGTCTACGCCTACGATCTCGACGACAACTCGCGACGCAAGATCGCCGACCTGCCGTCGCCCGAGGGCACGTCGGGTTTCGCCAACGGTTTCGCCGTGGGCGACGGACACGTGGTGTGGTGGACCGCGACGAAGGATCGCATCGCACACCTTTGGGCCGTGCCGGTGGACGGTGGGACGGCAAAGCTCGTCGCCGACCAGAGCATCAAGGAGGGGGACGGCAGCGGGATCGACTCGCTCACCGTGGCCAACGGCAAGATTATTTTCTCGCTCTACACGGGCGGGGTCTTCGCCGTCCCCCTGGAGGGCGGCACGGTGGAACCGGTCGAGGGAGGCATCGGGATGCATCTGCTGGCCTGGCCGTGGATCGGCACGCCGGGGCGGGGAGGCGAGCCCCACGGCACCCAGTTCGCCCGGATCCTGAACGTGGAGACCGGTGAGACCAGAACTGCCGTCACCCACCCCGGCGAGGTGATCCAATTCTGCGGCGTGACCATCTGCCTGGGCAGTACCTCGGAACTCCAGACCTTCTTCCGGCATCGGGACGGCTCCTCGCAGAAGATGGTGCCCGCCATCGTGGCCAACAGGACCCCGACCCAGGATCGCTTCTACTTCTCGACGTACGGCGACAGGAATCCCGAGGGCGTGGGACTGTACGACCTGAACACCGGCGAATCGGGCTATCTGGGCATTCGGGGGGAGGGCTCTTTCATAAGCCTGCCGTCCGAGGATCCGACCGGCAGGCTCCTCAGCTACACGCTCGGGGACGACCTTTACATGATCGATCTGGCCAAGATCCGGTAGCCCGGTCACGTCCAGCGAAGTGGTGTACAGCAGCCCCGTACAGCAGCCCCGTCTCACCCGATCACACGTCATCGACCCGCATCCACCGCCTGACCAGCACATGAGCCGTGTGACGTGCATGCTGCCCTTGGCTTGTAAACAGAAGGTCAGGGGTTCGATTCCCCTCGTCGGCTCGCAGTGAAGAAGGCCCCTGAACAGGCATTACGCCGTCAGGGGCCTTTCGCTTGCCGGGATGATTTCGCGATCTTGCTAACACCTTTGCTAACAGCAGGAGGAGGCTCGGTGGCTCTGGAGGAGCATCCAGGCATGTGGACCTACGATCCGGAAGTCGAGGGCACCTACGTCTATCTGCGTGGCCCGATCTCTTCGGGGGGGAGACGGTCACGGTGGACGAGGCGCTGGTGAACTTCGACCTCGACAAGAACGGCAGGGTGATCGGCATCGAGACCCTCGCCGCGTGGCCAGGAGAACAGGAGCCTGGACATGGACAAGGACCCTCCCGGCGAAGGAGAGCCCTTGGAAGCCGACCACAAGAGGGTGGCCGTCATCTACGCCGGCATCGCCCAGGCCCAGCTTCAGACAGGCGGCGTTGCCGGAGGAACCGCCTACGCCCGCCGCGCTCCGGAAGTAGCCCAGCGCAGCGAATCGACCTGGGGGCTCCAGCAACCTCGCCAAGGTGGAGAAGGCCCTTGCATCCAAGTCAGACCGGACGGCGAGAGAGCTATTCGGCGACATCGCCTCTACTCGCCGGGGCTTGGGGTCGTCTCCCGTCTGATCCACTCCAGGTAGTCAGCGGTGCCGGCCACCAAGGGAACCGCGATGATCTGCGGCACCTCATAGGAGTGCAGCTCCCGCACACGCCGGGCGAGCTCCTCGAAGCGGTCCACGGTGGTCTTCATCAGCAACAACCACTCCTCAGAGCGCCGGATCTCACCCGCCCACCAGTAGGTGGACTCGATCGGGGCAACGATCTGCGCATCAGCGGCCAGCCGTCCCCCGACCACTGCCGAACAAATCCGGTCGGCCTCCGCGCGGCTGCTGGCAGTGACACGGACCTCGAAGCAATCCGAAGCATTTTGAAGCATGCCGCCAGACTGCCGAATTGTTGTTGTAGGTATCAAGGACGGCGCTCCGCGCCGCCGCACGGCCCTCCACCCGCCCGCCGTCCGGGCGTGCGGCGTGGGCGCCGGTCCCGAACGGCGGCGGGGCTCAGGGCCGCCCGCCGCACCGCACCCCGCCGCACCCGCCGGCCGTGGGCCACGCCACCGCCCGACCGCGCGCAACTTTCCGCCAACCTCGCCCGATCATGACAAAGTACTACGAGGCCGGGGTCACGATCTGGATCAGGTTCCCGCAGGTGTCGTCGAAGACCGCCATGGTCACCGGCCCTGCCTCCATCGGCTCCTGTGTGAACGTCACCCCCAGCCCGCGCAGCCGCTCGTACTCCGCCTGCACGTCCGCGACCTGGAACGAGGCGGCCGGAATGCCGTCGGCAACCAGCGCCTCCTTGTACGGCTTGACCGCGGGGTGCCCGTCCGGCTCCAGCAGCAGCTCTGTGCCCTCGGGGTCCTCCGGTGAGACGACCGTCAGCCACCGGGCCTCGCCCAGCGGGATGTCGTGCTTCTTGGTGAAGCCGAGCACCTCGGTGTAGAAGTCGAGGGCCTTCTGCTGGTCGTCCACGAACACGCTGGTGACGTAGATCTTCACGGTGCCTGTCCTTTCCTGATGACCGGCCACCGCTCGAAGATGGCGGCCAGGGGAGTGGTGTCGAGGTGGTGGAATTTGTACCGCCCCTGCTTGCGCGTCATGATCAGCCCGGCCTCCTCCAGCACCGCCAGATGCTGGGATACGGCCTGCCGGGTCAGGCTCAGCTGATGTCGACTCGTCAGGCGGACACAGATCTCGAACAGGGTCTGGCCGTCGCGCTCGGTCAGCTCGTCGAGGATGGTTCGCCGGGTGGGGTCGGCGAGGGCCTTGAAGACATCGCCCATGCGGGCGAGGATAGGCAAGCTGTCACTTGCCTGTCAATCCAGCCTCCGGCGGGGGCGCTCCGGCTCCGGGATGATCGCCAAGGGCATACTCGTCACCATCGGCCTGTAGACGGGAGGAGCAGGCGAGGGGATGTGCGTGTCCGCGCGGGCGATGATCCGGGCTGCAGCTCATCGCCGTTCCATGCTGTTCCAGGCGGACTGGGCCGCGCCCAGGGAGGTGGTGTACGAGTTTCCCCAGCTAATGGGCGTGGCGCCGTGAAATGAGGACGGCCATCGCGTGATCCTTCGAGGGCCGTCTGTCCAACGCCCGCAAGTAGAACCTGCAAAAATCAGTTACACCGAAGACTGACCCGTCCTCCGCTCCGTTTGTGCCCTGACGGGAAGGCCAAGACCGATGCGGAACGCGTTGAGTCCCTGTCCGGAACTCATGCCTTGGCCGGCGGCCGCCAGGCTGATCAAGGTTTCGGCTTCCTCGTAGCATGCGGGGCATCTGGCGAGGTGCACCCGCATCGGTTCGTCGAGCCCGCGACCGTCATGGATCAGCGCATCGACACAGCTGTCTATGTGGTCGAAGCAGTCATCGCAGGACAGCCACGGCTCGCTGGTAGCGGTGAGGCTCTCGGCCTGTGCGGCTGTCAACGGCTTGTCCGGTGTGTTCATCTCGTCATCTCTCATCCACGCGAGAGTCGGGCAGGAAGCCGCGGTGGCGCAGTTCGGCTCGGAGCTTGACCCGTGCGTCGTGCAGAGTCTTGTACAGCGCATTGCGGTTCGTTGCGAGGCGCTGGGCCAGCACGTCGATCGGCACCTCGTCGATGATGAGAGCGCGCGCTACTCGTCGTTGATGGGGTGTCAGTACCGTCCGCATCGCGACCGCCACCGCCGCGGAGAAGTCCTGTGCCTCCATACAGGCCTCGGGAGTCATGGGATCGTTACTGGCCGGTTCCGGTTGATCCTCAAGGTCAACCGGGCGATCACGCCACAGTGCCCGTCGGGCCTCGGCCGCGGCGTGAAAGATCCCGAACTTGTACACCCAGGTCGTGAACCTGCTCCGGCCCTCGAACCGGTCCAGACGAGCGAGCACCGCTACCGTCGCCTCGTCAGTGGCCGATTCGATGATCTCCTCGGCCCGGACCCCACCGAGCTCGACCCACACCTGGGGCATCCGGTGTACCTGGTGACGTGCCGCCTGCCCGACCGCCTGCCACAGCCTCCGGACGGCGTCGTCATGGCCCGCGCCGCGTGCCCGCAACGCGTCGATCCACTCCTGCTCGCCCGCATCCTCGCACCGTGGTGCTCGCGTGCTCCGCCGTGCTTGCTCGCTCGATGTGGTCACGGACGTCATCGTCACCCGCCCGGGCACCAGGGTGCAAGGATCCGTGCGGCGAGCTCCGGCGGACACCCTCGGTCGACCAACGTCAACAACGCGTGGAAGTCCAGATCGTCATATCCCGCGAGTTTAGTCGCCAGGACGGCGTCGAAGCCCACCCGGGCCAGGACGTTCGCCTGCCACTCCCGGAGTGCTGGGGAACGGGACGAATCGCGCTGTGGCGATCGTGGCAGGGTGAACGGCTCAGTCATCACGTTCATTGGGTCGACGTCCCGGCCGCCCGCCTTACCGAGACCGCCCGAGGAAGAAGTCCCCCGATCAGATCGCCGCTGACGGTAAGGGCGCCCCTGCTCCGGAACACCCACTGTCCATGACCATCCGCGTCACCGATGGACGGGCCCGGCCGCCCGGGCACCGACCTCGACGCGTCGCCGCCTGCGGCGTGCGCTTGCGAAAGGAAGCAGAGATGACCGGAGCACAGCGACGGAGCCACCGTATCGCGTCCGTCATGGCGGGCCTGGCCATCGTGGGAACCTTGCTCACCGGATACGCTGCCGGCGGCTCCTCGGAGGCCGCCGCGGCGCCGGCGGCGAGCACGGTCGCCGGCCACACTCCGCACGATTCGAACCTCCAGAAGGAGATCGCGCTCTACACCACGATGCGCGAGTTGTGGATGGACCACATGCAGTGGACCTACGCGACGGTCGATGCGTACTTCCACAACCAGAAGGCCCTGCAGCCGACCCTCGACCGGCTCCTGCAGAACCAGAAGGACATCGGCGCCGCGGCCGTCCCGTACTACGGCAAGGCTGCCGGGGACGAGCTGGCCGACCTGCTGACCACGCACATCAAGCAGGCCGTGCCGGTACTCAAGGCCGCACAAGCCGGCGACAAGGCCGCGCTGAACAAGGCCCTAGCCGACTGGTACGCCAACGCCAAGGAGATCGCCGACTTCCTCTCCGCAGCCAACCCGGAGAACTGGCCGACATCAGCCACAGAGCCGATGATGAAGGCGCACATCGACCAGACCACCGTCTACGCCGTCGACCTCCTGAAGGGCGGCTACGCGGAGGCGATCAAGGACTACGACAAGGCCTTCGATCACATGATGATGCTGTCCGACACCCTCTCCCAGGGCATCATCGCCCAGTTCCCCGACGAGTTCTGCGCCTAGGAAGGCCGCTGAAAATCTTTCTGGTGGAGGGGCGTCTCGGGACTGGGATGCCCCTTCGCTGTGCGCTGGAAGGGACGATCACCCAGGTGCCGTTGGTGCGGGTCAGGCCGAGGCTGATCAACCGGCGGAGGTTGAGAGCGGCGGCGCGGGTGTGGAGCCAGGCGTCGTTCTTTATGGCACCGATGTAGCGCAGCCTGCGATTGCCACGCGCCACGATCCAGGCGACGTCACGTTCGACGGGTGGCCGCCAGCGGCGGTAGTCGGCTCGCCAGACCGCATCGGTGACGGCCCGACGGCGGGCGGCGGCCATCAGGTCGTGGTGCGGACGGATGGTCAGGATGCGGCCGGTCTTGGCCGTGGTGCATCGCTTGTGTAGCGGGCAGCAGACGCACCGATCGCCGAAGAAGGCCTTGCGCTGATGATGCTGCCCGCTCGCAGGTGACAACGCGACGGTGTATGCCGCGGGGCAGGTCACGGTGTCGGCAGTGGTGTCGATGGCGAAGTCGTCCAGGGTGAACCCGCCGGGGATGGCCGGTCGCAGCGGGGCGGGCTTGATCACCAGCCGGTGTCCGGCCTGGTGCAGGCTGCACCGGGCCTCACCGGTGTCGTAGGCGGTATCGGCGAAGAGCTGCACCGACGCCTGCTCGCCGGCCAGCAGGTGGCTGTAGACGTCCTTCGTGATCGCGATGCTCGCATGCCCGAGGATGTCGGAGACGACGTGCAGCGGCGTACCGTGGGCGAGCAGGAGCGAGGCGCCCGAGTGCCGTAGCTCGTGCGGGTGCCAGTGGCCGAGGCCGGCCTTCTGCGCCAGCCTGGAGAACAGATGCGAGAAAGTGTCGGGGTCCGAGGGGTGGCCGAAGGCGGTGGGGAAGATCAGCCCGTGCTCGGTCCAGGCCTCACCCGCCTGCGGTCGTTCGGTGTTGTGCGTGGCCCGGTGTCGCTTGAGCGCGTCGACCAGTTCGGGAGTCAGGCAGAGCGTACGGCGTGACTTCCTGGTCTTGAGCTCGGAGATCACGAGCCGGGTCTTCCGCTCGGCGTCGGGAGTGCGGTTCTTGAGCCGCTTCACCGCGTGCGTCACGCGCGGGGTCCGGGCTTCCGGGTCGAAGCCGTCCCACATCAACCCGAGCGCCTCACCACGGCGGAGGCCGAAGACGGGCGCCAGGAGGATGAAGCGCGGTGAGCTTGTGCCGCCCGAGCCCCGGCTTGAGGTGGAGCCGTACCGTGTCCTCGTAGTCGTCCAAGGTCGAGTCCGCGATGTGACCGGGGAGCATGGACAGTCACCGATCAAGGCGGCGCCGCCGTACGGCCCAGCGTCGCGGGCCGCCCGCCCGCCGTACCCAACGAACCCGCCGCACTGAGCCGCGCCGCTGCAAAGGTCGCTCCGACCACTGGCCCCAACCGTTACGCAGCCATACGAGTGCTTTACATTGGCGCCGGCGACCCGACTGCGACAGGGGTAGCGCCGGAATGCCACCATCTGCTCCGGAATACCCAGGCAGCCACGTCACAGCTAGTCCAGGACGGCGGCGCGCAGAGCGCCAACGATGAATACCGTCGCCGGATCATGGGGATTTCGGTCGGGGGCGTCAGAGTGAGTGTCCGAGATGGTCCCCAAAACGATTCCTACGAATTCTCCAGAGCTTCCTGGAGCCGCGTCGTGGCCGCCTCGGCGGCGGACCTGGTGAGCGCGGGATCGAACTGGCCCACGTGGCCATCGTGTTCCAGCACGATCATGGTGTTCCGCACCCTGATAATCATGATGTCGATCGCAATCATCGACTCCTTGTCCAGGTTCCTGTCCGGGAACCCGCTGCGGAGCTTGATCCCATAGACACCATCACCGAGCCTGCCCACCGACAGCTTGCGGACCGTGTCTTTGGTGGCGTCCGTGGTGACCGTGACGTGGCCGCAGTCGCGAACCATGACCTTGGCCGCCCGCTCCAGGGCGGAGATCTTGCCGCGAGTGCCGCTCACGATGTACTCGCTCACCCCCTCCCACTTGTCTTCCTTCTTCAGCCAGGTCGCGGCCTTGGCTCGATAAAGCGGGGCGATCCCCTTGACCGCCCTGGTGCACGCCTTCGAGCGGGTGACCGAGGAATACAGGGGATCCCTGTTCCGGATCGCGCTGCGCGTGAAGCCCTCGCCGAGGTCCTCCGGCAGAAGTAGGGCTGCTCTGAGTTGATCCAGAGACGGTGGCTCGGGAGAGCTCTCAGCCAAACCGGGAGTCGGTGTGATGAGCACCCCACATAAGAGACCGGCGGCGAAAAGTGAACGATTAATGATCATGTCGGGCACTCTAAGTGATTCTCCCTTCCGCAGGGAGAGGCCGAGAGCAATGCTTGAAACCTGTGGGTCTGCGAGGAAGGGGTGTACCTTCCCGGACCTGAGATGAGGTTCTCAAGCAGGCCGATGTTGGCGCATCGGTCGGGAAGGCACACCAAGAAGAAGCCGTAAGGAACCAACCTGTCGGTGTGTCGCAGCTCGCTGAGCCGACGGACGCTGGGATGAGAACGCCCAGTTCATCGCGGACGCCCACCAAGATATCCCTCGGCTGATCACCGAAATCAAACGACTCTCACCCCAAAGGGCCACCAGGACCTCGAGGCGTAATAACGCTCACCACCGATCCACAGGTATTGACAATTGCTCCGTGTGCCGCGCCCTCTTCGATCGAGCCGGAGGAACGGGGAGCCACCGCCCTCTTGTAACCCTTTAGGCGGTTCTGACCAAGCAGGGGTGTTAATCGACGAAGGGAGCATGCCGGTGCGTCGCAAACAGGCGGAGATCGCCACAGATCACGTGGCGTTCGAAGCCTTCTACCGGCGGCACGTCGACGCGGTCACCCGCTTCCTCGCTCGGCGCGTCGACGACCCGCACACGGTCGCCGACCTGGTGGCAGAGGTGTTCATGGCGGTGCTTGACTCCGCCCACACCTACCGGGCCGGGCTGGGGACCGAGATCGCGTGGCTGTACGGCGTGGCACGCAACACGCTCTCGACCGAGCGGCGCCGGGCGTTCAAGGAGTCGCGGCTGACGAGCCGGGTGAGCGGGCGACGGCCGTTGGACACCGACGACGTTGCCAGGCTCGAAGAGCGCATTGATGCGGAGCGGCCCGCCAGGCGGGCCTTCAAGGCCATGGCCGACCTGCCCGAGGGGGAGCGCGCCGTACTGGAACTGGTCGTCATCGACCAGCTCACGGTCACCGAAGCGGCGACGGTCCTCGGCATCCGGCCGGGGACCGCCAAGGTGCGGTTGCACCGCGCTCGCCGCACGCTGCAGGGACTGCCCCTCGTCATGGAAGGAACACCGGGATGAGTTTCGAGGAGCGGATACTGATGGAACTGAAAGCTGAAATCACCGCGCGCGCCGAACGACGTCGTCGCACCGGTCGCCGCCTGTTCACGGGGGCGGCGGTGGCCGGGCTGGCCGCGGCGGCGGCAATCGCGGTGCCGCTGCTGACCGGGTCGGAGCAGTCCGCGTACGCGGTGACCAAGAACGCCGACGGCACGATCAACGTCAAGCTCAATGAGTTCAGGGACGCCGACAAGCTGGAACAGGATCTGAAAAGGATGGGGGTGTTCGCGGACATCACCTATCTCAAGCCCGGCAAGTCGTGCAAGGGGAACAGGGGCGAGATCGTCGGGGGCGGCTCCCCGGAGGAGTGGAAGGACTCCGCGTCCGACAAGGCCGCTCGCCTGCGTCTCACGGGGTTGGAGATCGATCCCCGGTACGTCGGGAAGGGGCAGACCTTGGTGATGACGTTCAGTGAGAACAAGGACCGGACCTCTGGGCCGAAGAAGCCGGGGGTGGAGTGGACGTTCTCCGCATATGTGGTCAACGGCCAGGTCAAGCCCTGCGTCGTCGTCGACGACCCGATCTGGAACGACGTCGACGGTCCCGGCCGGCCCTCCGCAGAAAGTTGATCTTCGTGGAGAGCGGATCCGCCCGTCAAGGTGAGATCACCCGAAGGTGATCTAGCTGGGGTTCCGTTCGATCAGCTTGATCGGGCGGGACCCCGCCATCTTTCTCTCCTGTCAACGGTCGTCATTGAGGGCGCGGTCCCATCTGAATCATGATCAATAATGTCGTTCACTGAAACTGCCGGCAGAGTCCTTCAGGCCGGGGATCGCGTCAATGGTCAGAGGTCTCCCGCTCGCGAAGCGGCTGTTCGACGGCCTCCTGGACGCGGAGCTTGGTCTGACGGCGGCGCCGGGAAGCCAGAGCCGCGACGACGAGCACGCAAAGGACGATGAGGAAAAGCAGCAGTGCCCAGGGGATGGTCCAGGTTTGTGTGGTGCTCTCAATATTGGCGAGCGGGGCGACCGAGCCCGACACGTCGGTGAGTAGCGGGACGAGGGTGACCATCCCCGTCAGTCTCAGCGCGGGAGCCACTCCGTGTACCGGCACGGAGACCTTCCAGGTGTCGCCCGGGAGCAGCTGAGGCGAGTCGTCGATCTGCCCCGCGTGGACGCCCAGGCGCCCGAGGGGGCCGGATATGGACACCGCTTGCCGAGCAGTGAGGATGGCGTTGCCCGTGTTGTGGATCGTGTACGTGACGGTGGCGTCACCCTTCCCAAAGGGATTGGGCGTGCCCGAGTAGCGCACGCGCAGGTCCTCTACCGACAGGCTCGGCTTGAGCTCTCCACCTACGCGCAGAAGGATCCGGATGCCGAGACGCCGGTCCCCATCGATCCCGTCCGCTCCGCCGGCCTGCGTCAACGAGGTGACGATGCCGCCCATGTATTCGCCGGGCGCGGCGCTGTCCGGAAGAGCGACCGTGAACGGCACCTCGACCGACTTGCCGGGCGGGACCGTCACGTCGGACCGGTCCGTGCGGACCCACGCACCCACCTTGGTCGACTTCGCGTCCTTGGCGACCAGGTCGAGCCGGCCCTGCTTGGTGGTGAACCCGTCGGCGGCGTACACGGCCAGGTGGAGCGGCGTCGTGCCGTGGTTGACGACCACGAGACCATCCTGGAGCTGCCCGCCCGGGTCGAGGGCGTAGCTGTAGTTCTGCCGGCCGGACCCGAAGTCGTTGGAGGCCGTCGTGACCGCCCAGGAAACCTCGCCGTCCGCCGCCGCAGCAGGTCCCGTCCCCACTCCGAGGAAACCGAGCGCGGCGAGCAGCACCACGACGGTGGCCTGGGCGAGGGATCCGGCTGCTGCGGCCGTACGCGGTCTGGGCGGGTGCATCTGATGGTCCTCGGGCAGTTCTGGGAGCGGCGGGATGGAAGACACGCGGCGGGTGGAAGGCGTGTGGTGGGGTGGGCACCCGACGGTGCCCACCCCACCAGGTTGAGTGGGCCGGATCAGCTCAGCGCGGTGAGCGTGAGGGTCCCGGCACCACCCTCTGTCGTCTACTGAAGCCAGTCGGACTCAGCTGCGGCCGACTTGTTCTCGTTGCCCTTGTTGTCCTGCGTGTGGATCACAACCTTGTCGACGGCGGAGCCGACCGCCGGAGCGGTGGTGGCGCCGTTGTTCGGGCCGCACCACTTCACCTGGCCCAGCTCCACCGCGGCGTTGGGGGCAGCGCAGGTGCTGCTGCGGATGTTCTCGACGACGAGCTTGTTGCCGCGCACCTGGATCCTCACGTAGGTGCGGACGTGCTCCTGGTTCTCGACCGAGTTGGCCCAGTGGCTCTTGGGGTTCAGCGGGTCGGGACCGAAGTTCGGGTCCTTGGTCACGTCGGGAGCGGTGAGGTCGTAGTACTTCGAACCCGACGCGGAGTTCGCCGTCACATAGATGACGCCGCCCGGACCCTTGACCACCGAGTCGGCACCGGGCTGCTCGTCCTGGTTCGCCTTCTGACCGTTCTTGATCACGTAGCTGCGGGAGTAGGCGTGGTCGTGACCCTGCAGGACCAGGTCGACGCCGAGCTTCGAGAAGGCGGTCGGGAAGTCCTGACGACGCTGCTTGTTGTCGTTGTCGTTCGCGTGGGCGGCCGGCGAGTAGATCGCGTGGTGGTAGATGAGCACCGTGTGCTTGGCGTCGGCGCCGTGCTCCTTGACGACATTGGTGATGTAGTCGATGTGCGCGGCGTCGGAGCCGTTGGTGTAGGCGTTGCTGTTGATGTCGATGAACAGCACGTTCTTGTACTTGAACCAGTAGTCACCGCCCGACCGGGTCGCCGCGCTGCCGTTGTAGTACGGCGCGGAGCGGTCGGTGTTCGGCGTCCAGAAGTGCTGCTCGTACGCCCTGCCGCCGACGTCGTGGTTACCGATGGTGGCGGCCCACGGGTACTGGCGCAGCTTGTCGGACGCGAGGAACGCGTCCCACTGCGTCTCGGTGTTGGCGGTCTCGACCTGGTCACCGCCCGAGACCAGCAGCTCGGCCTTCGGGTTGGCGGCGAGGGCGACGTTCAGGGTGTCCTCCCACCCGGCGCCGTCCTTCGCCACGTTGCCGGACGAGCCGATCTGCGGGTCGCCGAAGAACAGGAAGTCGAGGTTGTTGCCGTTGAAGTCCTGGGTCGTGAAGGAGTACGTCGGGGACCAGGCATCCTCGGCACCCACACGGTAGGAGTAGGAGGTGTTCTGCTTCAGGCCGTCGATCGTGGCGTGACCGTTGTAGCCGCCGTTGACGCTGTTGGCGGCGACCGTGGCCGAGAAGGTGACGGCGCTTGCGGGGAACTCACCCTTGACGAGCTTGGCGGTCGGCGCGACCTGGATCACCTGCGCGGTGCCGGCCGAGGAGTACCACGACACGACCCGCTGCGTTTCGTTGGCGCCCACGCCGAGGACGATGCCGGTGAGCTTCAGGCTGTCAGCGTGGGCCGTGGTCACCAGGCCGCTGCCGAACACTGCCGTGACACCGATGGCCGCCGCGGTGGCGCTCATGGCCACCCGGCGCAGAACATGCCCTGGGCTCTGTGTCCCCTTGTTGAGCTTCATTGGTTTCCATCCATTTGGGGGTATTGGGGATGTTTGTCAAGATTCCGGAGAGCGGTGTCTTGGAGGTGAACGTGGGGTGGGTGGACTGTTGCGCTTGCCAGAAGTTGTGGCGTGATCTCAGATTTCGAGAACTCGTTCCACGAACCACACCAGGCCCATCACGGACACACCCGCTGCGATCGCCCCTGTCGCCCACAGCCCCGCGGCCGGCTGGCGGTGGCGCAGCAGGGCGAGCAGCGGGAAGACGACGATGATGATCGCCAGCTGGACGACCTCGATGCCCACGTTGAAGACGAGCAGCGACCACAGAAGCGTCCACGACCAGGCCTGGTCGATCCCCAGTGCGGCGGCGAAGCCGAGACCGTGCACGAGGCCGAAGCAGAAGACCACCGCGAGCCGCGTCCAGCCCGCGCGGTCCAGGCTGAGGTGACCGTGACCGACCGTCTCGAGATCTGTGGCGTGCGATCGGCGTCGCCAGATCCGCCACAGATGCCAGCCCGCCACGACCGCGATCGAGAGGGCGATGACCGGCTCGACGAACGACTCGGGCGCCTGCACGAGGCCGAGAGCGGCGAGGATGAAGGTCACCGAGTGGGCCAGCGTGAAGGTCGTCGCCGTCAGCACGATCTCGCGCAGGCGGCGTGATCCCGCGATGAGTGCCAGCAGGAACAGGATGTGGTCGAGCCCGCTGAGCAGGTGCTCGGCTCCGAGCCGGAAGAACTGCCAGAACCGCTCGAGCCAGGACTGTTGCGTGGAGAACGACCGATGCTGAGCGTCGAGGGCGGTGCTTCCGGACCTCAGGTCGAGGTCGTAGGTGACGATCGTCTTGCTGTCGCGTACAAAGCCCTCGGAGCCCGGGAACAGCCCGCTGCGCACCTCGTGCGCTTCGGCGGACTCCGGGCACCGGTAGTCGAGGGTCAGCAGCGCGTACGGGACACCCTCGCGTCGCCCGATCGTGAAGTCGCCGTCCCGGGCCGGGGTGCACGCCTCGCTCCCGGCCGTGACGCCGAAGCGCTTGGTCACGTACGCGATGACCGAGTCGGCGTGGGCGTCGAGCGCGGCGGCCTGCTGCGCCGTGTCACCGGCCTCGAACGCCGCGGTGCCCGCTCGGAAGAGCGGATCGTCCTTCTCGTTGTCGGCGGCGGAGACGACGAGCAGGTCGTACTCCAGCTGGAGCTCGGTGCGGACGTGCCCGGTCTCGGGCGAGGTGAGGTTGGCGTAAACCGTCGAGGTGAACCCGTGGGCGAGAGCGGGCAGGGCACTGAGCAGGACGGCCACGGCTGCGGCGGCGATGACGGCACAGGCACGACGCCGCGCGGCGGGGGACATATGACTCCTTTTCGGGTTTGGTGTACGAAATCTGCTCGACTCAGATGAACGAACGGCATCTCGCGGTTGAACCGGCGAGGAAACCAAGCCCGGCGGAGGCGGCCCCCGCACCGAAGGCCGCGAACAATGAGGTAGGAAGTAGGCGCACTTCCCGCCACCCCCGGAGGACGATCTCTATGCGCTCTCGACTTCTGCCTGCCAGCACACTGGCCGCGGCAGTCGCGACCGCCCTACTGGTCAGCGGATGCGGCTCCGGCGACGACTGGTCCCGGCCGCACGCGAAGCCCACCGCTGTCGGCACCCCCGGTCCGGGGTTCTTCCCGGCCGCATCGCCCGCCCCGGAGGCGACGATCACGCCGCGACCCGGCTCCTGGAACGGGGTCCGTCCGTCGGAGGGCTACCGCGTGGTGCTGCTCACCGCGGGGGACGACCCCCAGACCAAAACGCTGGTGAGCGCCGTCACGGACTGGGCCGAGGAGGAGCGCGTCAGCCTCAAGACCCTCACGGCCACGGAGCCGGACCAGTTCATTCCGCGCATCAGCACGGCGATGGACCTGGCGCCCGACCTCATCATCAGCGCCGGCAACGACCTCATCGACCCCCTGGCCCTGGTCAGCGCCAACCACCTCGACCAGCAGTTCCTCGTGGTCGGCGCCGAGCTGGCCGAGCCCACGGCGAACGTCACCGCCGCCGACTGGGCCGGTGCGTCGTTCCGCGGTGAGGGTCTCGGCATGTCCTCGACGTACGATCCCGCCACCTTCACCCCCGAGCGCGCCGGGCGCGCCGTCCGGGCCGGTGCCGCGGCCGTGCTCAACGGCTTAACCGGCATCGTGATCTGGCTCGACTAGGCTCGACTCCCAGGTCAGGCCCTTCCGTCGTCCGCCATCTCATGATCCGAGAACGCTTCGGCCCTGGTCGTGGACGGCTGTCAGGACGGACGGGTCATCGACGGTGAGGGTGAGGTACTTCATGTTCTCTGGCAGAGCCAGTGCACTCTGCCATCCCGCTCTCACCAGCCCTCATTCGGCGAATTACGGGCCGCAGATAAAATCATGGAATGAAGTCGGTGCTTTCACCATCATGGTGTCGGCGTGCCGCCGCCTCCCACCCGGCAACGGTCGAGGGTGGACTGGCTGCCACGCCTATTCTCGACTGGGAGCATCCCCGGGTACTGGGATTGGTGGCCGAAGTCCAGAAGAACAGTGTTGGGAAGGGCCGGGATGACCTGATCAGTGCCCACCGGCTCATCGCCGCAAGGGTGCGCCCGGTGTACGCCATGAACGAAAAGCAGCCTGTTTCCAGGACGATTGTCCTGGAGCGCGGATCGTGCAGCCAGCGGTTGGCGCTTTTGGAGGCCGTGGCGCGGGCGTGTGGGATCGCCAGCCGAGTTAAGGGATTACTGGTGGACGGCCGCTTCTGGTATCCGCGCTTTCCGCGGCTCCGGGCGTTGATCCCCCAACAGGTGGTACTCGCCTGGCCGGAGTTCCTGCTTGACGGTCACTGGGTGGCCGTCTCCGAGCTTTTCGGCGGCCTGGACACTTTACGGGCGGGAGGCCGGTTCACCAACACTGCTGGCGAGACGCTCTTCGACGCGGTCGCCCGCACCGCCGTGGACTGGGGCGGCGTCACCTGCTCGTCATGCGACCTGTCGGGTTATGTGCTGACCGATCTGGGTTATTTCGACTCCCGCGACGCCCTGTTCGGGGCGCATGGTCAAACCTTGTGCCTGCCCGCCCGGATTACCGCTGACCTTGTCATGAGCCGTTGGGCAGCCTGAGTTCCGTCATGGGCTGGGAGCCGTTCCACTCGGCCCCTCGCCGTAGTTTGGGAGTACTGGGCCTATTGGGCGTTCGAGGACTACGACGATTGGCCAGGTTGCAGTTCACAGCCGGTCCATGCCGAACCGCCCTCAAATCTCCCGCCACCCTGGTTTCGCGCGTCAAGGTCATCCGGCAAACTGACTCGCGTGACAGCCGCCCCCCAAGCCCTAAAAACACAGATTATCGCCGCGAGACGTCACCGTTTCGTGGCCTTCCTTATCGACAACCTGATCTTCCATATAGCGGTCTCGCTGGTCTATCCGCTACCTTTTGAGGGTCTCGAGATGTCTAATG
Organism: Streptosporangium sp. NPDC087985; assembly: GCF_044741965.1. Taxonomy (NCBI): domain Bacteria; kingdom Bacillati; phylum Actinomycetota; class Actinomycetes; order Streptosporangiales; family Streptosporangiaceae; genus Streptosporangium; species Streptosporangium sp. NPDC087985. Next base: position 389,383 of record NZ_JBIUTQ010000004.1, on the reverse strand, counting down.
AATCAACCCTCATCAATTATCTCAACCCGTACGCAGGAAATCCCGATTGGCCGATCGAAGTAGCGGTCACCATCCTCCTCGCCGTCTACTTCTGGCTACAGCACGCACTGTGGGGTCAGACGCTCGGCAAGCGGCTCTGCCGCTTGAAGGTGGTTTCCAGAAAGACCGGAGAACCACCGAGCCTCCGCCATGCGGGAATCCGCGCTCTTGTCTACCCGGCCCTGGCGTTAACGCCTTATTCCGGGGCGCTGATCAATCTGGTCGACGCGCTGTGGATGTTCGTAGGCGCGAAGCGCCAATGCCTACATGACGTGATTTCCGACGGGTGAGCGGTGACGAGGCGGAGCCGCTGGTGGGCGCCGGAGTTGGCGAACACGGGCATTCCGGCGCCGATCGCGGTCGGGTTGACGAACAGGTGGAGTTCGTCGAGCAGACCCTTGGCGATCAGGTCCGATACGAGCGTGCCGCCGCCGTAGGCGATCATGTCCCCGCCCGGCTGGTCCTTGAGCTTGTTCACGGTCTCGGTGAGGTCGCCGCCGGCGACGACGGTGTTCTCCCAGGGTGACTCGGTGAGGGTGTTGGAGATCACGACTTTGTGCGTGTTGTTCATCTTGTCGATGGCCTCCTGGGGTTCGCCTGCCGGCTGGGCCGCCCAGGTCGGGATGAACCCCTCGGCGAGCTTGCGGCCCAGCACGATGCAGTCAACCGGAGAGGGGGGATGGCCCTGCTGTTTCTCCGGGGGAGTCGCGGAGCCTCTGGCGGATCCTCAGGTCAGCCTGACGCTGTTCTCAGCAGTTGCCGCACTGTCCGTTGAGATCAACGAGACGAGAGGCGATGTCTCTGTGAGGCCGGTACGCCCCGGGCGATCATCGCCGTGGTCTTCCAACCGGGCCGGCGGTCCGGTGGCGGTCGCCGGTGTGCGGTCAGCGTTTGACGGCTCGCAGGACGACGAACTTCGGGTCGCTCGCGGCGACCTCGCAGTTGCCGAAGAGCCGGCGCAGCTTCGCGTGGTAGCCGAGGTGCCGGTTGCCTACCACCCACAGCTCGCCGCCGCGGCGTAGTGCGGCGCGTGACCCGTTGAACATCCGCCAGGCCGTCGCGTCGGTCGTCGCGCGGTGCGTGTGGAACGGCGGGTTGTTCAGCACCAGGTCCACCGTCCCCGCCGGTACACCCGACATGCCGTCGGCCGCCATGAACTCTGCCATGGTGCCCGCATCCACGTTCGCCCGGAATGTGGCCTCCGCCGAAGCCAGTGCCTGGTACGACTCGTCGATGAACGTCACCTTGGCTTCGCTGTCGGCCAGTGCCGCGGCAAGCCCGACCACCCCGTTGCCACAGCCCAGGTCCACGACGTGCTCGCGGCCACGGAACGGCGGCAGGTTCTGCAGGAAGAAGCGAGTGCCGATGTCGAGGCGGTCGGCGCAGAAGATGCCCGCGTGGTTGGTGACGGTCAGGCCCGAGACCGCTCCGACGCCGGTGGGCAGCGCGTAGCTCCGCGGCCAGGGGTTGGCGCTCCGGGAGAGCTGAGGATTCGGTGAGCAGAAGATGAGCCGTGCCTTCTTCGCCGCCAGCGACGTCCTGGTCGGCCCGAGGATCCGTTCGAACAGCTTCAGCGTCGAGGTGTGGATCTCGGTGACCATCCCCGCGCCGACGACCACGGTACCCGCGTGCACGTGGGGTGCGAGGCGGTGCAGCTGGTCCTCAAGGAGCGCGAGGCTCTTGGGCACCCGGATCAGCAGCACGTCGATCCGGTCCGGTGGCGTGTCCCTGGTCGTACGGAGCCGTACCGTGTCCGCGGCGACCCCGTTGCGCCTCAGGTTCGCCCGGGTCCCCTCCTGGCCGAGGAAGGAGTCGGTGATCTGCACGGGACGGTGATCGGCGAGCGCGGTGACCAGAGCGCCCCACCGGTCGCCCAGCACGACCACGGTGCCCGAAAGGTCTGTCGGTCCGCCGTCGATTCCGTCGAGGTGCCGCAGCAGGTACTCGTCGGCGGCGTCCCAGGCGCGGAGCGGGTCCCGGGGATCCTCGGGGAAACGGGTGAGATCGAGCTCACCTCTCGACGTCGTCAAACGGTTCATCACGCCTCAGACTAACGAGTCGCGCGATGTGCCGGCCAAATCCCCGCCTTGCCGGGGCCGACCGGGTGGGCGGAGCCAGAGGTGGGCTGAGCGGGGCCGACGTGATTCGGTGCCCGCTCCTGCGCAGGGACGGGCACCGATGGACTGCGGCGAGTCGCGGCGGCCCGGATCATCCTGGACAACGTTCCTCGTGTGGCGGCCCGATCCTCCGTGTGGGCCACCTGGCTGCTGGTGGAGGCCATCCGCTGCGCCTGGTCCGCCTCTGGGAGGCGAATTCAGAGTGTGAGCCGCGCTACCGCACTGCGAGCTGTCTGGCCGATCTCGGCGGCGTCGCGCACTCCCGCCTCGGTGACGTAGGCCGAGACCAGCTCGCCGGGTACGGCATCCAGGACGTGATCTTCGACGCGCCATCCGCTTCTCTGAGCACGTTCACCGCTCGGCCACGGATGCAGGAGACGCGCTGTGAGGTCCGCGTCCTTCACGGAAGTTCTCTGACGGTCGTATTTCAGGCACTCAGCGGGAGCTATCACTGACACGTCGTTCTCACGGCAGAGCAAGCCGAGCATCACCGTTCCCACGGTGTTGGCCATGGAGCCGTCGGCATAGAAAGACTCGACGCCGGTGACGAAGGCGTCGACGCCGCCGATCACTCGCGCGGCAGACATGTCGGGGATGTATACCACGCTGTGCCCCGACGCGGCGACAAGTTCTGCGACTCTCTCTCCTTGGCCGAGGGGCTCACCGGTCGTCACCACGACCCGGCGCGCCCGTCTGCTGCCCAGCTCGGCGATGATTCGAATCACCATGCTGCTGTAGTCGTGGACGAGGAGAGTCTCCGCTCCCTCCAGCAGCGAGACCGCGTGCTCCACCACCTGCGTCCCGGCTCGACGTCGGTGACGCACGAGCCAGTCGGCTCGTTCGATGACATCCTCCGCACGACCTTCGCGGCTCGCTTCAGCCATCAGTTCGACCGCGTTCACGTACAGTGCGGTGTCGGGCTTGAGCGCACAGAACCTCCGGCCCGCCGCAGTGACCTCAGCGAAGACTTCAAGGCCTTTGGCTTGGGCGGCAACAGCCAGCTGGGCCATGGCCTCGGTGATCCGGTCGGCGCAGGCGCTGGCACCCACCAGCCGGTAGGAGACCAGGTCCTGGTAGCACGCGACCGTCTTCTCCGGCCACCACGTGGGGAGTACGTCGTTCACTGGACCGCCTTCGGATGAGCACGGGTCGCGGGAGCCGCGGAGCTGGGAAACACGTAGACCATCTCGACCGGCTCTTCGCCGGCTCGTATCGCGTGCCAGCAGCCTTCATCGATGAGGATCGCGTCTCCTGGCTCGAAGGGGTGTTCGGACGTGTCGGTGACCATCCACCCGGTTCCAGACAGCACGTACGCGATCTCCGCGCTGTCGTGCTCGATGAGCGCGCTCGTACGTCCAGGGAGCACTCGACTGATCCCCATCAGCAGCGGACTTCCGTCCGCATGAGGCGCGCCGAGCAGCACCCGCTGGGTACCGGCATCGCCGAGGGGAACGGCGGGTACCTCAGAGGCGTGGACGACGCGCGTCGTCGGAGCGGGCCGCCCCTGTTCGCCGGTCACTTCGACCCTCCGTGTTCGGCCAGCCAGTGGTCCGCGATCTCGTCGCGGGTCAAGTAGGCGACGTCCGCGAAGCCGCGCGTGTAGTCGAGGAATCGCTCCAGTCCTCCGATACGGCCAGGCCTGCCGATGATGCGGGGATGCAGGCCGATGGACATCATGCGGGGACGCCGCTCGCCTTCGGCGTAGAGCACGTCGAACGAGTCCTTGAGGTATTCGAAGAACTGTGCGGAGGTGGCTATCCCCGGTGACTGCCAGAATCGGAAGTCGTTCACATCCGGGCTGTAGGGAACGACGAGGTGCCGCCGTCCCGTGGTTTCGACGAAATACGGCAGGTCGTCGTTGTAGGCGTCGCAGTCATAGGTGAAGCCTTCGGCGACGACGAGCTCGCGCGTGTTGACACTCGGTCCGTAGCGGCAGTACCAGCCACGCGGCCTCGACCCGAGGGTCCGCTCGAACGACGCCATGGCCAGGCGGATGTGTTCCCGCTCCTCGTCACGGCTCAGCCGGAACGTCTCCTCCCAGCGGTAGCCGTGACTGACGACGCAGTGACCACCGGAGAGGATGGCTCGGGCGACCTCTGGAGCCTGTTCCACCGCGACGGCGCAGGCGAAGAACGTCGCCTTCACGCCGTACTTCTCAAGCAGCTCGAAGATGCGCCAGATGCCCACCCGGGAGCCGTACTCGTACATCGTCTCCATGGCGAGGTTGCGCACCTCGCCAGGCAGTGAGTAGGAACTCCACTCCGTGGACGTCTCCTGATCGGCGTCGCCCATGGCGAACGAACGTTCAGATCCCTCTTCGTAGTTCACCACCAGTGACACGGCGATGCGCGCCCCGCTAGGCCAGCCTCCGGTGGGCAGATCGCGAGCGTAGCCAACGAGATCACGTTCAGGGCCCCGCGTCCCGGCCATGGTCATACACCGAACCTCTCTGTGGGTTTGCAGGGTCAGATGCCGATCGGGTGCCAGACGGTCTTGGTCTCAAGCCAGGTGAGCATGCGCTCGAGACCAGGGGCGGCGGCCCAGTCGGTGGGGTGGGGGCACAGGACGCGCTTGAGGTTGTCGACGGCCGCTGTCTGCAGTTCGACAGCGAGGGTCTCGCCGGCTCCGGCGAGGTCGATGGCGTTGACGTCCATGTGCGAGGCGAGCCAGGGGGCCACCTCGGCGGTGTGGCCGGTGAGGACGTTGACCACGCCGGCGGGGACGTCGGACGTGGCGAGGACCTCGGACAGAGTGATCGCCGGCAGGGGTGAGTTCTCGCTGGCCAGAAGCACGGCGGTGTTGCCGGTGACGATGGCGGGGGCCAGGACCGAGACCAGCCCGAGCAGGGAGGAGTCCTGGGGGGCGAGCAGGGCCACGACACCGGTGGGTTCGGGGATCGAGAAGCCGAAGTAGGGTCCGGCGACGGGGTTGACCGAGCCATGGACCTGGGTGACCTTCTCCGACCACCCGGCGTACCAGACCCAGCGGTCGATGGCCTCGGACACCGAGGACTCGGCCTTGCTCCGGTCGCCTCCCTCACCTGCGGCGACCTCGTCGACGAACTGCGCCCGACGCCCCTCCAGTAGTTCGGCGACACGGTAAAGGACCTGGCCTCGGTTGTAGGCCGTGGCACCCGACCAGCCAGGGAAGGCCTTGCGTGCGGCTACGACGGCGTCGCGGGCGTCCTTGCGAGAGCCTTTCGCGGCGTTGGCGAGGAACCGGCCCTCGGCGTCGGTGACCTCGTAGGTGCGACCACTCTCCGATCGCGGGAACGACCCGCCGATGTAGAGCTTGTAGGTCTTACGGATCGCGAGACGTTCGCTCATCGGACCGCTCCAGGGCGTTCCCGGCTGATGACGGTACGGGAGACCGTGACGGGTACATGCGCGGTCTCCCTTACGATCGGGCGACGGTGGATGTCAGACATCGAGGTAGGCCTCCAGACCGTGGCGGCCGCCCTCGCGGCCATGACCGGACTCCTTGTAGCCGCCGAACGGCGACGCCGGGTCGAAGCGGTTGAACGTGTTGGCCCACACGACACCGGCCCGCAGCCGGTTCGTCATCCACAAGATCCGCGAGCCCTTGTCCGTCCATACCCCGGCGGACAGGCCGTAGGGGGTGTTGTTGGCCTTCTCGACGGCCTCATCCGGGGTGCGGAAGGTCAGCACGGACAGAACCGGGCCGAAGATCTCCTCACGGGCGATCCGGTGGGCCTGGCTGACACCGGTGAAGATCGTCGGTGGGAACCAGAAACCCCGGTCCGGCAGCTCGCACGGCGGAGACCAGCGCTCAGCGCCCTCGGCCTCGCCGACGTCGGACAGGTACCGGATGCGTGCCAGCTGCTCCGCGGAGTTGATCGCGCCCACGTCGGTGTTCTTGTCCAGAGGGTCTCCGACGCGGAGCGTGCCGAGACGGCGCTTGAGAGCGGTCAGCACCTCGTCGTGGACACTCTCCTGGACCAGCAGCCGTGAACCGGCGCAGCAGACGTGGCCCTGGTTGAAGAAGATGCCGTTGACGACTCCTTCGACCGCCTGGTCGATGGGGGCGTCGTCGAAGACGATGTTCGCCGCCTTGCCGCCGAGTTCAAGGGTGACCTTCTTCCCCGTACCGGCCACCGCGCGGGCGATCATCTTGCCGACCTCGGTCGAGCCGGTGAAGGCGATCTTGTTCACGTCTGGATGGTTCACCAGGGCGCGCCCGGTCTCGCCGGCGCCGGTCACGATGTTCACCACGCCGGATGGCAGGTCGGCCTGCCGGCAGATCTCGGCGAACAGCAGAGCGGTCAGCGGTGTCGTCTCGGCCGGTTTGAGCACCACCGTGTTCCCGCATGCCAGCGCCGGAGCGATCTTCCAGGACAGCATCAGCAGCGGGAAGTTCCACGGGATGACCTGCCCGGCCACCCCCAGTGGCCGTGGCCCCGGCCCGAACCCGGCGTGGTCGAGCTTGTCGGCCCACCCGGCGTAGTAGAAGAAGTAGGCCGCCGCCAACGGGACGTCCACGTCGCGGCTCTCACGGATCGGCTTGCCGTTGTCGAGCGACTCAAGCACCGCGAACTCGCGTGCCCGCTCCTGGATCAGGCGTGCGATGCGGTAAAGGTACTTGCCGCGCTCTCTTGCCGGGAGCCGCGACCACGTGCGTCCGTAGGCCTCGCGTGCCGCGGCCACCGCCCGGTCGACGTCGGCCGTGCTGCCCTCGGTGACCTCGGCGAGCACCTCCTCCGTCGATGGGCTGACCGTCTTGTAGGTGCGCCCCCCGGTCGTGTCGACGAACTCTCCGCCGATGAAAAGCCCGTACGTGGACTTGATGTCAACGATCGACCGGGACTCCGGCGCCGGGGCGTATTCGAATGTGCTCGGCATAACGATCAGCCTCAGTCCAGGGTGAAGTGGTCGGGGCCCGAGTAGCGACCGGTCGCGATCTTCGTGCGCTGCATCAGCAGGTCGTTGAGCAGGCTGGAGGCCCCGATCCGGAACCATTCCGGGGTGAGCCAGTCGCTGCCGGCGGTCTCGTTGACGATCACGAGATTCTTGATGGCGTCCTTGGTGGAACGGATGCCGCCCGCCGGTTTCACGCCCACCTGCCGGCCGGTGGCCGCGCGGAAGTCCCGCACCGCCTCCAGCATGATCATCGTCACCGGGAGAGTCGCCGCCGGAGTGACCTTCCCGGTGGAGGTCTTGATGAAGTCTCCGCCGGCCAGCATCGCCAGCCATGAGGCCCGGCGTACGTTGTCGTACGTCGCGAGCTCACCGGTCTCCAGGATCACCTTCAGATGGGCCGTGCCGCAGGCCTGTTTGACCGCCACGATCTCCTCGAACACCTGGAGGTAGCGGCCGGACAGGAAGGCCCCGCGGTCGATCACCATGTCGATCTCGCCGGCGCCCGCCGCCACCGCGTACCTGGTGTCCGCCAGTTTCACCGGCAGACTCGCCCGCCCGCTGGGGAACGCGGTGGCGACGCTCGCGACGTGTACCCCGCTGCCGCGCAGCGCCTCGGCCGCGACCGGCGACAGGTCGGGATAGACGCAGACGGCCGCGACCCTCGGGACGGTGCGATCAGACGGATCGGGCCGCATCGCCTTGGCGCACAGCGCCCGGACCTTGCCGGGGGTGTCCTGGCCCTCCAGCGTCGTCAGGTCGATCATCGAGATCGCCAGATCGATCGCCCAGGCCTTGGCCGTGGTCTTGATCGAACGGGTGCCCAGCATGGCGGCGCGTGCCTCCGCGCCCACCTGATCCACGCCGGGCAGTCCGTGCAGGAAACGGCGGAGTGAGGCCTCGGAAGCGGTGATCTCATCGAGCCGGCTGTCACGCGGTGGACCGGCCGACGTTTCGGTGATCACTGGCCTGACTGCCTTCGTCTCAGCGTGTCCTCGTAGGCGTCGTACACCGAGCGATAGGCGCTGTTCTCGTCCGCCTCCGCGCGCACCGACTGCACGATGGGATGACCGGCCTCCACGAGCAGTTCAGCCGTGCGCGCGACCGCCGCAAGCCCGGCGGACATCGCCAGGACGGTCGTGGCGGCACCCACCGGTTCGGCGAGACCGTCAACCTCGACGAGTGCCTCGCCGCGGGGCGCGAAGGTGTCGATGGTCAGGTCCGCGAGATCGGCCAGTTTCTGTCCCGAACTGTGGCGGGCCGTGGCGGCGCTCGCCGAGGATGAGGAGACGGCTATGACGGTCATGTTCCGGCTCTTGGCGTACCGCGCCGCGTCGACCACCACGGCGCTGGTGCCTCCGTGGGAGAAGATCAGCAGGACGTCGCCGTCCTGGAGGTGCTGGCCGTCGAGGAACACGTCCGCGTACCCCTCGGTGTTCTGCAGAAACAGCATCTCGGGCACGCCGAAGGAGCCGAGAACGTTGAACCAGAACAGCCGAGGGTCGATCAGTGGGTGAAGGCCGACGAAGCTGCCGTAACGCGGGAAGATCTCCAGTGCCGGGAGCATGGAGTGGCCGCTGCCGAACAGGTGCACGATGCCACCGCGAGCGATGCAGTCGGCCATCGTCCGGGCGGCCGCCTCCACCTGGCCGGCCTGCTCGGTCTCGATGCGGAGCAGCAGTTCCCGCAGGTCACGCAGATAGGTGGTCGAAGCGGGGGCGTCGGTGCTCATGCCTGACCCCTCCCCAGGCCGGCGGGCGTGCCGGTCTCATACATCTCAGGCCCCCACTGGTCCGAGTGGTCGATGAGTGGGCGGTTGACCCACTTGTTGTTGACGAGATCGGGATTCTCGCCACGGGATTCCGCGAGCCGCAACGCCAGCCACTGCAGTGGAAGGATTCCAATGAACGGCAGGTCGTCCTCGCTGAGACCTTCGGGGAGCCGCAGCGCGTGCGTGCACGCCGTCGCCAACTCCTCGTGATCGGTGATGGCGATGGTCACCGTGCCGAGCTTTTCGAGCCCCTTGGCCAGTTCGACCGCCCGGGACACCGCCCGCCCGGCCGGCGAGATGATCACTACTACGGTTTCCGGCCGTACGGTGAAGATCTCGCAGTGGATCATCTGTTCAAGCTCGACACTGTGAGCGGGGATCGTCGCCGCCTCATACGCCTTGGCCATCCCGTATTCGGCGACGGCCAGACCCAGTCCGCTGCCCGTGTAGATCCAGTGGTCGCCGGCGAGCTTCGACTCCGGGATCTCCGCGACCTGACGGCGGGACTCCTCGATGTAGGGGGTGAGCCGGTCGGGATCGAACGAGGGGATTTCCCGGCCGGCCTTCGACGCGAGTCCCTCGGCGAGCATCCGCATGAACAGCGAGACCGCCTGGAAGCTGGCGGTTCGGCAGTTCGACCTCTCCTCGCGGACGGAGTTGTCGATCCACATGTCGGCCGTACGGGCCAGCTCAGATTCGGGGTTGGCGGTGACGGCCACGACGTAGGCACCGCGGGAGCGGGCGGCACGCGCGGCTTCCAGCACTCGTGCGGTGGTTCCCGAGTGGGACACCGCCAGCACGACGGAGCGCGAGGTCAGTGACTGGTAGGTCTCCCGGGACAGGTGCATGGCGTGCAGCGCGCGCAGACGCAGTCCGGCCAGCCGAGCGAACCACACCTCCGCGCAGATGCCGGCGAACAGGCTGTCCCCGCATCCGGTGACGACCCAGTCGTCGACATCCCGGCCCGAGACGGCCTCCAGCAGGGCTGCGACCGGGCCGCCGAACGAGTCGGCTGCCAGGCGCAGAACCTCTGGCTGGTGCGGGATCTCCTGCTCCAGAAGCGACTGAGCCGGCGTATTCTCCGTGGCTCGCGTGTCATCAGCTCTGGTCTTGGACAAGCTCTTCCCTCTCCAACGATGGTGTCTCGATGCGGGACAGGAGTCGATAACGACTGGCCCGCTCCAGACTTGAAAAGACAGTGGGCACCTCGACGCCGACGGACTGCACCACGAAGGACGCCGCCACGCAGCCGGTGACGGCAGCCGCCACGGCTCGCTCGCCTCTGGCCAATCCCACGAGGAAGCCTCCGTTGAAACTGTCGCCAGCCCCCGTGGGATCCGACACCTCGAGGTCGGAGACCGCCGGGACGGTCGCGCCCTGCGGTGCGCCGGAGTCGTAGACGACGACACCGTCGCGTCCGCACTTCACGACCGTCAGGGGACAGTCGAACGATGCGACCGCCGCCTGGAGCGAGGCGGGATCATCTGGTGTGCCGGCGCCGAAGAGGTGCCGGATGTGTTCGATGCTGGGCAGGAAACAGTCCGACAGACGCGTCAGGTCACGCAACCGCTCCAGTGCGTCCGGGACGGTGAGGTAGTGAAGCTCGGTGTCGAGGGCGACACGGGCACCCCTCGCCTTGAGTTCTTCCACGAGATGCCGCTGTTGCTCAAGGGTGGTGGGCGCCACGAGAACCCAGCGGCCCTCAAGCTTCAGATCGGCCAGGTCCTCGGGCTGCGGGGTCTGCGCGACCAGGACGTCGAAGCTCTCGATGTCGAATACCCGCGCGCCGTCCGCGGCGTACCAGGCGACGTTGTGAATGCTTCTGCCCGGCAGGACCCTGACCGAGTCCGTGTGGACACGTCCTCCGTCGAGGTGCTGGAGTTCCAGCCGCGCCAGGGGATAGTCGGAGCCGACACGAGCGACGATGGCGGCGTCCCCTTGGGCGAGGAACGCACCGAGCGCCGCGTAGCCCGCGGCTCCTCCTGTGGTGGCTGGCAGTGTCTGTCCGTCCGGCAACCGGATCTCGTCGATGGTCAGATGGCCGGCGACGACGATGCCTGCCGACTCCGCGACGAGCACGTCTTCGGCGGTGACCTCCTCGGCAGGCCGCCGGACCCGCCGACCACGCAGAGCATCGCTCAGGGTGACGGCGAGGATGGTCAGGATGAAGGGGACCATGAGCACGAACTGGGGCGGGAAGTCGGTCCGGATCTGCAGGAGACCGGCGAGCGCCTGCGCGAACCCGAACAGCAGACAGGCCACCGTCGTGCGGCTGACGAGACCGGCGCCGAAGATCACTGCGGCGAAGGCGATGATCCCTCGCCCCGAGGTCATGTTCTCGCTGAACAGGTGGACCGACCCGATCGCCAGCTGCGCGCCCGCGATTCCACACAGGACGCCGCTGATGACGACGCTGGCGAACCGGACACCGGCGACTCGTACTCCTGCGGCGCGCGCCGCCAGTGGGGCCTCACCCGCGGCCTTGAGCCGCAGTCCGAAACTCGTGCGGCGGAGCACGTAGCTCACGGCGAGGACCGCAGGGATCAGTGCCCACACCAGGACGTCACGGTTGTTGAACACCTGGTTGAGAACGGGCACGTCATCAAGCCAGGAAAGGTGCAGCTGGGGATAGCCGGCGGCCAGCTCCAGACGGCTTTCGGAGGCTTGGGCGTTGGACAGCAGAAAAGTGGTCAGCCCAAGGGCGAACACGTTCACGGCGATACCGACGATGACTTCGTCCGCCTTGAACCCGACCACGATGACGCCCATGACCGCGGCCGTCAGTGCCGCGGCCGCCACTCCGGCCAGCGTTCCCACCAGGAGTGAACCTGTGGCGCTTGCCGCGGCGACCGAGAAGTAGGCCGAGAGCAGCATGAAGCCCTCGAGACCGATGTTGAAGATACCGGCTCGTTGGGTGAAGATGCCGCCGAGTGCCGCGTAGAGAATCGGCGCGGCCAGTAGGATTCCCGGTCCCAGCAGACCGATGAGGTCATTCACGGTGGCCTCCGCTCACCGAACGGACAGTGAATCGTCGTTTGATCTTGGTCCACGTCTCCGGCAGTCCCCGCGGTGCGATGAACAGGATCACCGTGGCGGTGAGGACCGACGCGATGTACTGAGAGACACCGGTGAAGATCTGCAGACCCAGACCTCCCTGGGACAGGGCCCCGAAGAAGATCGCAGCGAACGGCGCCAGTAGCGGCGACGTGCCCACCAGCAACGCGGCGAGGATCCCGTTGAAGCCGATGTCCGCGGGGAACGGGGTGATGTCTGCTTGGAAGACTCCACCGACCACCGCGGCTCCGGCGATCCCGGCCAGGGCCCCGCTGAACAGCATGCCCGTGATCATGACGCGGGTCGTGCCGATTCCTCCCGCACGCGCGGCCTGGGGGTTGTGACCGAAGAAGCGCAGCTCATACCCGAGTGTGGTGCGGCGCATCGCCCACCAGATGAATACGGCCGCGGCGATGCCGAGAGGGAGCAGGAACGTCACCCGTGAGTCGGGCAGGACCACGGGGAAGTGCGCGGCCGGGTGCAGGCTCTCCGTCTGGGCGTTCGAGCCCGGCTGCACCGAGGCGGCTCGAAACGGTCCCTGGACGAGGTAGTCGTTGAGCAGGGCCGCGACGTAGCTCAGCATGAGCGACGTCAGGATCTCGTTGGTTCCCCACCAGACCTTGAGCAGGACGGGCGGAAGCGACCACAGGGCGCCGCCGACCGCTCCGCCCACGATGACCAGGCTCACCAGCACCGGCCCTGGCAGCCCGGCGAGTGCGGGACTTGAGCCGATCATCGCCGCGACGAACCCGCCCATGACGACCTGGCCTTGCCCACCGGCGTTGAAGATCCCGGAACGGAACGCCACGACGAAGGACAGTGCCGCGAAGATGAGTGGTGTGCTCTGGGCCAGCGTCGCCTTGATCTCCGTCGACGACCCGAAGGCACCGTCGTAGAGCCCTCGGTACGCCTCCAGCGGGTCCTCGCCCACCGAGAGCAGTACGAGGGCGCCGACGACGGCGGCCAGGATCACGGCGACGACGATCGCGAGGATCCTCAGCCCTGTCGTGCCGAGTACGATCCGGCGCGGGCCCTGGGTAAGAGTGCTCACGCGGTCACCCCCATGGCCAGGCCTCCCAGGCTCTCTTCCGTCGCCTCGCTCCGGTCCAGCTCCCCCGCGATCGATCCGTTGTAGAGAACAACGGCACGGTCACAGAGGTCGCACGCCTCTCGCAGGTCAGACGTGACGAGAAGGATCGACATGCCCTCGTCCCTGAGCCGTCTCAGGGTCTGGCGGATCGCGAACGCGGCCGCGACGTCCACCCCCTGAGTGGGCTGTACCGCGAGCAACACCTTCGGCTGCTTGCTGACCTCGCGGGCGACGACGACCTTCTGCGCGTTACCGCCGGACAGCGTTCCGACGGCGACGCCCGGACCGCTCGCCACGACGTCGAAATCGGCGATCTGGCGGACGGCGAAGTCACGTGTCGCGCGGATCCTGCGCAGTCCGTTGCGGGCGAACGCCGCGCGACGATGTTGCCCCAGAACGAGGTTGTCCTCGATGGGCAGTTCGTTTGCGAGCCCGTCTGTGGGACGTGACTCCGGAATGTAGCCAAGTCCCTGTCGCCGCCGGCGGCCGATGCCGGCGCTCGTGACGTCCACGCCGCCCAACCGGATACGACCGGCTGTGGAACGTTGCAATCCCACGATCGTCTCGACCAGCTCCCGCTGCCCGTTTCCCTCCACACCGGTGACCGCGACAATCTCTCCCGGATGAACGCTGAGAGACACGCCGTCGACACGGCGACAGCCGATCTTGTCGACCACCACGAGATCCTCCACCTCGAGGGTGGGTGATTCCCTGACAGGTGCGGGTCCGGAGACGGGGTGTGTCTCGCTCACCGTCAAGGAGACATCTCGCCCGACCATCAGCCGGACGAGCTTCTTCTCGTCAAGCTCGGCGGTCGGGGCCTCCGCCACCACCTTGCCGCCCCGCAGCACTGTCACGTTCTGCGTGACAGCGAGGACCTCTCGCAATTTGTGTGTGACCAGCACGACGGTGGTGCCGCGCGTGGTCACGTCACGCAGCACGGCGAACAGGCGCGCGGCCTCCTTGGGAGTCAGTACGGTCGTCGGCTCGTCCAGAATGAGCAACTTGGCATCGTGGTAGAGCGCGCCGAGGATCTCGGCACGCTGACGCATCCCGACGGACAGCGAGTCCACGACCGCCCGCGGATCGATGCCCAGCCCGTTCTCGCCGCTGAGTCGGGCGAGTCGCTCGATCACGGCCCGCCGCGGGGATCGGCTCCGCCCGGCCAGCGACAACATGACGTTCTCGGCGACGGAGAGCGAACCGACCAGCAGTGACGTCTGGTGCACCATGGCGACACCATGCGCGAGAGCGTCGCGCGGGCTCCCGAAGGCGACCGGCTTACCGTGCAGACGGATGGTTCCCGAGTCCGGCACGTACAGGCCATAGATCATGCGCATGAGCGTGGTCTTGCCCGCGCCGTTCTCACCTACGAGAGCGTGGATCGTCTCGCCCGGCACCCGGAGCCCGACGTCGTCGTTCGCCACCAGAGCACCGAACCGTTTGGTCAGCCCGGTCGTCTCCAGCGCAATTCTGTCGGCGGGAGGATGCCGCCCATCGGCGGCACCCTCCGTCACCGCACCCAAACCCGTCATCGGTGACCCTTACGCGCAGTTCTTGATCGAGTCGACCGACTTGTCGTCGGGCACCTGGATCGTTCCAGCGATGATGTCCTGCTTGGCCTTCTCGACGTCGGCCTGCACGTTCTGCGGGACGAGCTTGTCGTTGTAGGGCAGGATCCGCACGGCCTCGTCAGCCAGGCCGTAAACCTGCAGACCCGTCTTGAACTTGTCGGCGGCGAACTGCTCCACCGCGACCTTCGCGGCACCGGAGAAGTCCGGGCCGGTAGCCGTCAGCCCGTAGCCGGGAGCCAGCGGACGAACGTCCACATCGGCACTGACCAGGAACTTCTTCTTCTCTTCTGAGGCCTGATAAACGCCCACCTGCGTTCCGGCGGTGGCCGCGTGGATGATGTCGACGCCCTGGTCGTACATCGTGTTGGCGAACTGCTTACCGAGGGCAGGGTCGCCGAGAGACCCGACGTAGGCGTAACAGACCTTGATATCCGGATCCACCGACTTGACGCCCGCCTGGAATCCGACGAGGTACCGGTCGATGACGTCCTGCTTGAGCGCGCCGAGGAAACCGACCTTCTTCGTCTCGGTCAGTTTTCCAGCGACGATTCCGCCGAGGTAGGACGACTCGTTCTCACGGAAGAACAGTTCCTGGACGTTGCTCTGCGGCGTGCCGAGACGGGCGTCGAGCAGCACGTAGGAGACCGCCTTGTGCTGCGGCGCGACCTTCTCCACGGCCTGGATCATGGGCGGGAAGGTGGTGAAGATGAGGTCGCTTCGAGCCGACACGCTCTCAAGGGTCGACTCGTAGGTGGACGCGTCGGTCAGGACGACGACGTTCGACTTCATGCCCGCCTTCTCGGTGGCGGCCTTGAAACCGGCCACGAAGTCCTGCATCACGCCCTTGTCTGTCACCGACTGGATGCTGACCAGGGTCGCGGTCTTGCCCGCAGCGGAACCGGCGCCGACCCCACCAGAGGCGGAGGACGATGAGGTGGCGGCAGGGGAGGAGGCGGGACCTCCACCGCAGGCCGACAGGACCAGTGCGGCGACGCTCCCGAAAGCGAGAAACGTCGCGGCGCGCCGCCGCGCGCTGGCGTGGTGAGTGTGGGTCACGATGCCTCCTGGGCAATCTCTGAGGTGAAGCCGATGACCACGAGGTCAGCGCAATCGAGGGGAAGACCGAACGGCTAGGTGATGGGTGTCCTGCGGACGTGCAGGCCCATGTACTCGAGGTTGAAGTGGTTCTCGCTGTACAGGAACGGTGCTCCGTCGTCGTCGTAGTGGAGCTGGTTCAGCACGAGCAACGGCTTGCGCCGGGTCACCTGGAGCAGCTCGGCGACCCGCGGACTGGGTAGGGAAGGGACGATGTCCGCGCGCGCTGTGTGGACCTCGAGCCGACAGTCGCGCTGCAGGAAGACGAACAGCGACTCGTCTCCCTTGTACTGCGCCATGAGCTTCGCCGGAACGCGCGTCACGCTGAGATAGTCACGGCAGAAGATGACCGGCAGGTTGTCCGCCGTCCGCACCCGTTCGACGCAGTGGACCTGTTCCTCCGGCCCGAGTCGTAGCTGTTGCCGAATGCCAGCATTCCCCGGGCCCGTCACCAATCTGTAGCCCCGGCTGCCCGCCTTGTGCCCGGCCCGGGTGATCAACTCGGTGGTGCTCATGAGGTGCTCGATGCCGACGTCCACCGGGAAGTGCGCATCACGGCTGGGATCCAGAGCGAAGGTGCCGATGCCCTGCTTGGTCGCGACGAGCCCCTGCTCCCGAAGCACGCTCATGGCCTCGCGAACGGAGTTGCGGCTGACGTTGAGACTGCGTGCCAACTCCGGCTCGCTGGGAAGTCTCGTACCTGGCGGCACCTCACCCGAGCGAATGCGCGAAGCGAGCGCGGCAGCGATCTCGTTGGGCAGCGAGGACCGTCTCCCTGGCCAGGATCCGAGATCCCAACTCGGCTCTTCCTCCATGCATGTCTCCTTGGTAGGTTGTTGGACATCCAACCTGACCTACAAGAAGCCCGTCAAGAGTGTCCGCGAAATTGCGTCGAGGGAGTGGAAAATGAACCAATCACCGGATCTTCTTGTGGTCGGTGGGCTGGTGGTGAATGACGACTGGAGTGCGCCGGCAACAGTGGTCGTGCGTGATGGGCGAATCGTCCAGGTGATCGCCGCGGGGGAGCCCATCCCCCCTACCAGCGATGACACGCGTGTCGTGGACGCGACCGGACACCTCGTGCTGCCCGGAGGAGTCGATCCGCACACCCACATCGGTATGTCGCTCGGCGACTACACAACTCATGACGGTTATCTCGAGGCCACGACGGCGGCTCTGTGGGGAGGGACCACCACGGTCGTCGACTTCGCCATCCCCACTGCCGGTCAGACTCCCCTGGAGGCGGTCCTCGAGCGGCGCCAAGCTGCGGCACTGGGCGTGTGCGACGCAGCCCTGCACGCCTGCGTCATCGACTGGGACGACAGTGTGCCCGGGCAGCTGCGTGAGATGGCCGAACTCGGGGTCCGTACCGTGAAACTCTTCACCACCTACCGCGACGTCGTCATGGCGGATCCCGGCACCGTTGTGAGGGTCATGAAGTCACTGCGAACTCTGGGCGGCATGGCCTACGTGCATGCCGAGGCGAACCATCTCGTGGAGAGCGACCAGGACAAGGCCGCGTCCGCCGGTCGCATCGACGCCTCAGGACATGCCCACACCCGCTCCGAGCTCGCCGAGGTCACCGCCGTACGTGAGGTCCTGTCCTCCGCGGCAGCTCTTGATGTTCCGGTGTACTTCGTTCACCAGTCGACGCCAGCGGCCATCAGCGAGGTCAGGCGCGCACGCGCACGCGGTGTCCGCGCCTACACGGAGACATGCCCGCACTACCTAACGTTGGACGACAGCGTGTACCAGAGCGAGTCTCCCGAACTGTACGTGTGTTGCCCTCCTCTGCGGTCGGCGAGCACCGTCGCCGGAGTCGTCCGCCGAACTCTGGCCCGTGAGGTCGACACGATCGGTAGCGACCACTGCTGCTACACCCTTGAGCAGAAGCGGGCGGACCGTTCTGACGTGCGTGTCATGCCCAACGGCATGCCCGGCGTCGAGACGCGGATGCCTGTGATCTTCACCGAACTCGTGCGACGTCGGCGGCTGCCCCTGGAGAGGTTCGTCGCTCTCACCGCCGCGAATCCCGCGCGGCTCAACGGAATCCACCCCCGGAAGGGAGTGATCGCGCCGGGCTCGGATGCCGACCTCATCATCATCGATCCGGCCGAGACCCGTACGGTGACCGCCAATGGACTGCACATGGCCACCGACTACAGCCCCTACGAGGGAAAGTCACTCTCCGGGTGGCCCAGCACGGTGATAGTGAAGGGTGAGGTTCTTCTCCACCAGGGTGTGCTTCACGTCGCCGGACACCGCGGGAAGGCACTGGAGTCCGGGCCGCTCGTCCAGGACCGTCTGCTCTGCTGACCACCGAAATGTCTTGTCGCGTTCCGCCGTACTGGTCCTGTGGGCTCGCCAGGGCATGCGACACGAGGAATCCCCGCTCGAACGGTATTGGGGCCGGGTCCAGCCCTCTCGTGGGGCGGTCAGCCCCATCGGCGGAACCCTCCTTCGGTGTTGATCACTTGTCCGGTGATCCAGGATGCTTCGTCGGTGGCGAGCCAGGCGATGAGGCGGGCGGGATCGTCAGGGGTTCCCCAGCGTTGCGCGGGGAAGTGTCGGCTGAGGGCGTGAAGCTCGTCGGGCTGGGCGTAGCCGGTGTCGACGGGGCCGGGATTGACCGTGTTGAGAGTGATCGCCCGGTCGGCGAGGTGGTCGGCCAGAGTGGGGGTGATGGAGGCGAGTGCTCCCTTGCTGGCCGCGTAGGCGACCTCATGGCGCATGGGGCCGAGGTCTTGGCCGGAGGTCATGAAGATGACCCGTCCGCCGGGGCGCCCGTCGTGTTGGGCGGCGAAGGCCTGGGCCAGCAGGATGGTGGAGCGGGTGTTGACGGACCAGTGCGCGTCCAGCATCGCGGCGTCCAACACGCCGAGAGGGCCGTCCCCGCCGCTGCGGGCATGGTTGGCGACCAGGATGTCGAGGTGGCCGAACTTCCCGGTCGCAGCGTCGATCAGCTGGATGGGGCCGTCGGGGTCGGCGAGGTCGAGTCCCAGGTGGTGGATGGTGGCGTCTCCGTCGGCCAGGGCCTCGGCCACTCCGTCGGCCACGGCCTGCGGCCCGCCGGGATCCGCTCCCCACGGCTGGTCGCGGTCGTGCGGGAGGTGGTGGTGCAGGAAGAGGTTGGCGCCCAACGCCGCCAGCCGGCGGGCGATGGCGTATCCGATGCCGGACCGTCGGCTTGCTCCGGTCACCAACGCGACTCGGCCGCGTAGCGGCAGCGGTTCTCTCCGCAGCGGAGAGTCCGTCTCAGGGGCGGAATCCGTATGGCTCATGATCGTGAGTATTCATGTCGTGGCGTGCTGAGGCCAGCGGATTTCGGGCCGCGGGACGCGGAGTCTCGTCTCGCCTCGATCCTCACGGATGGGAGGCCGCTTGAGATGACATAGATGGAGGAAGGTTCTCATCATGTCAAGCGTCAGGGAATGGCAGCGCACCCTGTCCGGGTCGCTCGGCGGATGATGCGGCGGGCACGGCGGCTGGCCGAGCGGACCCCGCCGCAGCGGGAGCGCTATGTCGACCTGCTGCGCGCCGTCGCGATCACAGCGGTCGTCATCGGGCACTGGCTGTCGATCTATGTGACTCACGACGGCAGGGGCTTCCACGGCGGGAGCATCCTCGAGGTCGCCTCGTGGACCCGTCCGCTGACGTGGCTGTTCCAGGTGATGCCGCTGTTCTTCCTGGTCGGCGGCTTCGTGAACGCCGCGTCCCTCGCCTCCCATCGAGGGCGGGGCGGCAACGCCACGGGCTGGGTGCTGAGCCGGACCGCTCGGCTTCTGCGGCCGACGACGGTGCTGCTGGGCGGCATGGTGGTGGCGGCCCTGACGGCCGGGGTCCTGGGGACGGAGCCCGCTCTGATCGGTGAGGCGGTCTGGCTGACCTCGATCCCGCTGTGGTTCCTGGTCGCCTACATCGCCGTGATGGTCCTCACCCCGCCGATGTACGCCCTGCACCGGCGTGCGGGTCTGGCCGTGCCGATCGTCCTGACGGCCCTGGTCGGCGGGGGCGACCTGGCCCGTCTGGTGCCGGCCGTTCCCTACGTGGGACAGGCGAACTTCCTGCTCGGCTGGCTGGCCGTGCATCAACTCGGCTTCGCCTGGCAGGACGGGCGCCTGCCGTCCCGGCGGAGCGTGGCTCTACCGATGGCGGCGGCCGGGTCCGTCGCCCTCGTGCTTCTCACGGTGGTCGGCCCCTATCCGGTCAGCATGGTGGGATTCGGAGGGGAGAAGGTACAGAACACCTCCCCGCCCACGCTGGCCCTCCTGGCTCTGGCCGTCACGCAGGCGGGAGTCGCCCTGTGGATGCGTGACCGGGGGGACCGGTGGCTGCGACGGCTGGGCCCGTGGACCGTCGTGGTGGCGGTCAACTCGGTGATCATGACGCTCTTCCTCTGGCACATGACCGCCGTCGTGATCGGCGTCCTGGCGCTCTACGGAACGGCGGTGATGCCCAATGCCACGCCCGGGTCGGCACTCTGGGTGCTCCTGCGCGTTCCCTGGCTCGCCTGCCTGGCGCTGATCCTCGCCCTTCTCGTCGCGGTGTTCGGGCGTTTCGAGCAGCGTACGAGGCCGCGGGCCGGCTCCGTGAGCGCGGTGAGGGGCGTGCTGCCCACCGCGCTGACGGTCGCCGGGGCCGGCGCCGTGCTCGCCGGGCTTCTGGCCCTCGCTCTGGCCGGCCCGGGCTACCACGGGCCGGCGGGCCTGCCCGTGAGGGTGCTGGTCGCCTACTTCGGCGGTGTCGCCGTTCTGGGGTTGGTCCGTTGGCGGTATTCGCATCCGGCGCAGGAGTGATCGGGCCGGCGGCCCCGGCCTACGGTGCTGCCTTGATCAGGGTCTGGCTCCGCCATCCGACTACATGATCTGAAGGACAGGATCTAGTGCCCCTCCCGTCAATCTTTGCCCCGTCGCGTCGCCCAGGGCGGCACCTCGCCGCGTTGTCGTCGTCGGCCGTAGGCTCCGCTACGGCCTCCTCCTCCGCCTTGCGATGCACCACCCTGGACGCCGCTCCTTCCGGGCAAACCTTGCCGGTCGCGGCACTAGCCGAGCTGCCACTCGCCCTTCTGCTGTCCGAACATCACCCCGAACTGGAGCTTGGCAGGCTTGGCGGCGGCTGGTCCGCCTCCCCGGGCTGTCCGGGGGTTGTACGGCGGTGAGCTGGTCCGTTCCGCCGGCTTGTTCGGGAGGCTGTACGGCGGTGAGCTGGTCCGTCCCGTTGGCCTGCTCGGCAGCCGGTTGGCCGGTCTCCACGGGCGTTGCGGTGTCGGCGGACTGCGCCTCGCCCGGGACGGAGCGGAGCTGTTCGTCGTCGGCGACGGCAGTGGCACTGCCGATGGCGAGGATGGTGCCGATGACGCCGGTCACGAGCGCGAGGGACAGTCCCGCGACCAGGGCAATGATCATGCCGACGCTGTTCGGTGGCGGAGGCGATGGGGGCGGCGGGTAGCCGGATCCGGGATGGCCGTACTGGACGTGCCGGGGTGGGTAGGGCTGCGGGCGGTATCCCCGCGGCGGCTGCCGCGGACGGCCATAGGGCTGGGGCTGCTGCCAGCGGGGCGGCTGCCGGGCGTGCTGACCGTGCGGCGGCTGCCGGGCGCGCTGGCCGTACGGCGGTTGCGGGCGTTGCGGGGGATACGTCACTGCTTCTCCGGAATCCTGGCGATGCGTGAGAGACGCGCCGGCCTCCCCCAGGGGTTACCCACTGGCCGGATCCGGTCATCCCCGGCCGGGTGCCTGGCCGTGGACATCGGCGTGCCGTACCGCGTGAAACCGCGGCAGGGGCGAGAACCGTCTCATCCCTGCGATATGTCGATGTCCCCCGTGGCGCTGGAGACCCGGATCAGGCGCGGTGAGGCGGGGTCGTCGACGACGCCGATCCGCGCCAGCCCCATGGCGGTGGCGGTCATGACGTGGTACGCGCCCTGCGGCAGTCGTACCACGCTGTCGCCGGTGCCGGTCCTCACCTCGACCGCTTCGGGCGGGCCGCTGAAGCCCAGGTTCACCTCGCCGGTGCCGGTCGAGGCGGTGACCTGCGGGCTCGACAGGTTGTCGGCCTCGACGTCGCCGGCTCCCGACCGCGCATCCACCGTGCCCGACAGCGCGTGCAACGTGACCACCCCGGTTCCGGAGTCGGCCCTGACCTTGAGGCCGTGCGGGATCTCCACCCGGTAGTCCACCACGCACACCCAGTCGTCCCAGGTGTTGCCCTCGGGCGGGCACGTATAGTCCAGCGTCAGCGTGCCGCCGTCCACGGGATGCCTGGTGACGGGCTTGTGCCCCTTCCACCGGAGGTTCTCGGTGACATGGACGCCTGACCTGGTGGTCTCCGTCACCTCGATGCTCCCGGTCCCGGTCGCGACCCGCAGCGCGTTCAGCGCGTCGGACACGTCGTAGGAGACGGTCTCCTGCTGCTCCGGACCGGGGACGGGCTCCACCTTCACCAGGCCGCCGACGCCGCCCACCTGCACCGGGTCGCAGCCCACCAACATCAGACCTGATGCGAGCAGCGCCGCTGCGATGGCTGTCATTTTTCCCGTCCTCGCGGTGTCGATCTTCCGCCGGGCCGTACGGCCGCCGCCTCCGGGAGGCTCCCGAGGCGTCCTCGAAGGTATCCCGAGCCGGCCGTTCGAGGACGGGGTTCCGGAGTGTGACCGGGAACGTTTTACCTACCCGGGGGCTGTCTCGGACGGGTCCGGAGCGGGCGTTCCCCCTCGGGGAGCCGTCCGGGACAGCCCCAGCCCCCGCTACCTCGGGGGCGGAGCCGGGACGATCAGACCGAGGAGACCGTGGGCCTCTTCTCCGATCCCGGCGGCGAACCAGAGCGCGTCCTGGCCTCCGTTGGCCGCCGTGCCGGGTTCGAGGCCCCACAGGCCCTCGATCGCCATGGGCGTTCCGTTTGCCCGGCGCAGCGGTCCCAGGTAGCGGCCGGTCCTCGGGTTGTAGGCGTTGATCCGGCCGTCCCCGAAGTTGCCGACGAGCAGCGCTCCGGCGAAGGAACCGAAGCTTCTCGGCGCCACCGTGATGGCCCAGGGCGCGTTGAGCGGGCCGCGGGAGGCGAAGCGCCGGATGAAGCGGCCGGAGGCGTTGAACTGGCTGACGAATCCGTCGCCCGGTCCCGTGACCTCGTCCGAACTCCCCGGCGCCGTCTTGGCGTAGGCGACGAAAACGGTCCCGCCGATGGCCGCGACGTTGAACGGCGCGTAGTCGGCCGGCAGGAAGGGATCGCGGAAGAGTCCGGGGATCCGCTGGAAGTTCTGGCTGAAGACCACGATCCTGCGGTGGAAGAAGTCAGCCGCCAGCAGGCGACCGTCCACCAGCGTCAGGCCCTTGAAGTTCGCGTGCGGAACCGTGGCGGCCACGACCGCGTGGGCGGGGTCCGCCGTGGAGTTCCATCCGGCGATGGTGCCACTCTCGGTGGCGAAGATGAAGCGTGCCGGACCTGAGCCACCCGGACCGGTGACCGTGAAGCCGGGGCCGGGGTTGGACACCTGGCCGGTGGGGGCGCTGGGGACCGCCACCTCAATCGATTCCTTGACGATCGGTCCCGCCGTGCCGCCACCCCCGTAGACGGTGGCGGTGTCCGTGCCGTTGTCGGAGACCCAGAGCCCCGGGCCCATGGCGAGTCCCCAGGGGTTGACGAGCTTGGGGTCGGTGATGGTGGCCCGGCCGGGGATATCCGAGACGAGGTCGACCTCGCTGAACCGGGTCGGGTGGGAAGGCGCTGATGTCGTCTTCTGGGCCGCGGCGGGGAGGAAACCGGTCGTGCCCAGAACGAGAGCCGCAGCGCAGAGAATGGCATGTCGTCGCCGCCCGATGATCATCAGGCCTCCTCTGGTCGTTGACGTGCGATCACGCTAACAACGCAGGTGGCGGCCCCAGCCGATTCACGACAGCTCGAACGGTAAGTGTTCCTTATGGGGTTCCATGCGGTTCGCTCCACCTACCTCCAGAAGAGACTCAGCCCTCCAGAAGAGACTCAGCGGGGAGTCATCTCCTCAGCATGGCAGCAGTCCGTGCCGGGCAGCTCTGCCGAGCACATCGGTTCCCTGGCCGCCCGGCGGGATGGGAGACAATCGGCGGCATGCAGTTCGGCATCCTCGGGCCTCTGGACGTGCGATCCCCCACCGGTGAGGCGATCTCCGTGGGCGGTCCCCGGCCGCGTGCCCTGCTCGTGATGCTGCTGCTGAACGCGGGCCGGGTGGTCGGCGTGGACCAGCTGATCGACGGTCAGTACGGTGACGACCCCCCTGCCGGTGCCGCCAACGCGCTGCAGGCGCAGGTGTCCCGGCTCCGCCGCAACCTGCCCGTCGAGCTGGTCGAGTTCCACGGGGCCGGATACCGGCTCGCGATCGACCCCGACGACGTCGACGCTCACCGGTTCGAGCGGCTCGCCCGCGAAGGGCGGCGGAAGCTGGCGGCGGGCCTTCATCCGGCCGCCGCCGGCCTGCTGCGGGAGGCGCTCGGCCTGTGGCGGGGGCCGGCCCTGGCCGACCTGCCTTCCGGGCAGGCACAGGCGGCGCGGCTGGAGGAGCTCCGGCTGGTGGCGGCGGAGGATCTCGTCGAGGCGGAACTCACCCTTCCCGAGGGCACCTCGGTCGCCGACCTGCGGCGGCTGGCGGCCGCGCACCCCCTGCGGGAACGGCTCCGAGGGCAGCTGATGCGCGCCCTGCACGCGGCGGGACGGCAGGCCGAGGCGCTGGCGGTGTTCGAGGAGACCCGGCGCCTGCTCGCCGAGGAGCTGGGCGCCGACCCGTCGCCGGAGCTCGCCGAGGTCCACCTGGCCATCCTGCGCGCCGAGAACCCCGCGCCGGTGCCGCGGCGGCTCGCGGCCCAGCTCAGCAGCTTCGTGGGGCGCGAGCAGGAGCTCGCCCGGATCGACGCGCTGAGCGACTCCCGCCTGATCACGATCATCGGGCCGGGCGGCACCGGCAAGACCCGGCTGGCGATCGAGGCGGCCGGGCGCGGGCGGCACGAGGTGTGCTTCGCCGATCTCTCCCCGCTCGACGGCGGCACCCCCTCGTCCGGCGGCGGCGCCTCCTCGCTCGGCGGAGGCATCCTCTCGTCCGACGGCAACGATCAGGTGCCCCAGGCGGTGCTCGGCGCCCTCGGATTGCGCGAGAGCGGGTTCCAGTCGCTGCGCGCGTCGGACCCCACGGAGCGCCTGGTGTCGGCGCTCGCCGGGCAGGAACTTCTACTCATCCTCGACAACTGCGAGCATGTCGTCACCGCCGCCGCCACGCTGGCCCGCAGGCTGCTGGGTGAGTGCCCGGGGCTGAGAGTCCTGGCCACCAGCCGTGAGCCCCTCGGCATCACCGGCGAGACACTGGTGCCGCTGACGCCGCTGGCCACGCCGCCGCCGGACTCCCCGCCGTCCGCCGCGTCGGCCTATCCCGCCGTGCGGCTGTTCGCCGACCGGGCGGCCGCCGTACGGCAGGCGTTCGAGTTGGGGCAGGACAACGTGGAGACGGTCACCCGGATCTGCGCGGCGCTGGACGGACTGCCCCTGGCCATCGAGCTGGCGGCGGCGCGGCTGCGGTCGTTCACCGTCGAGGAGATCGCCACGCGCCTGGCCGAACACGGCCGGTTCCGGCTGCTGTCGCGCGGCGACCGTACGGCGGCGGCCCGACACCGGACCCTGCGCGCGGTAGTGGAGTGGAGCTGGGATCTCCTCACGCCGGATGAGCAGGCGCTGGCCAGGAGGTTCACCGTGTTCGCGGGGAGCGCCTCCCTGGAGGCGGTCGAGGAGGTCTGCGGCATGGAAGGCGCCGCCGAGCTGCTGGCCGACCTGGTGGACAGGTCGCTGATCGAGACGGACGGCGACCGGTACCGGATGCTCAACACGATCGGGCTGTTCTGCGCGGAGAAGCTGGCCGAGGCCGGGGAGTGGGAGCGCCTGCGCGGCGCCCACGCCCGATTCTTCCTCGACCTGGCACAGCGCGCGGATCCCCACCTCCGCCGGGCCGAGCAGCTCCGGTGGTTGGCCCGGCTCTCCGCCGAGCACGCCAACCTGATGGCCGCGCTGCGCAGGGCCGTACGCGACGACCGGGAGACGGCGCTGCGGCTGATCGCCGCGCTGGCGGCGTACTGGTGGCTGAGCGGGCGGCGCAGCCACGCGGGGGAGGCGGCGGCCGAGGTTCTCGACGCGATCGGTGGGCCTCCCGAGGGGCTGGAGGAGGAGTACGTCATGTGCGTGGCGCATGCCGTACCACGGGCGCGGCCCGAACACTGGGAACGGGCCGGGGCGATCATGCGGTCGCTGGACCGGCCGGCGAGGCACCCCTTCACCGTGCCCCTGTGGGGCATGGTCGCGGGGCCGTCGCGACCGGTTGGACCCGATGCCGGCCGGCTGCTCGGTTCCGACCCGTGGAACCAGGCGCTGGGACGGCTGAGCCTGGCCCTGCTGGCGATGTTCGACGGTGACCCGGCCGTGGGTGAGCGGGAGTTCGAGGAGGTGCTGGCCCGCTTCCGATCCCTCGGCGAGCGGTGGGGAACGGCTCAGAGCCTCGACTGGCTGGCTCTGATCGCGAGCCGGCGTGGAGAGTGGGCACGCGCCCGTGAGCTGTGGGGGGAGGCGATGGGGCTGCTCGAAGAACTCGGCGCGCTGGAGGAGACCGCGGACGTGCTGGAGCGCCGGGCCGAGGGGCTGGTGCGTGAGGGGGATCTCGCCGCCGCTGCCGCCGACTACCGGCGCGCCGGTGAGCTCGCCCGCAGGGCGGGCCTGCAGGGCGTGCCCGCCGAGGTCCACCTGGGCCTGGGTGAGATCGCGCGGCTCGAAGGCGATCTCATCGAGGCCCGTCGCCTGCTCGGCACGGCGCTGCGGGCTTCGGAGACCGGGGCGTTCGGCGCCGAGGGGATGCGGGCCCGCGTACTCACCGCGCTGGGACGGCTGGCCGAGGCCGGAGGCGATCCCGCCGGAGCCCGGCTCCGCCATCGCCAGGCGCTGGCCTCGGCGCGGAGGTCGCCTCTGACGACGGACATCGCCGACGCGGCCGAGGGGCACGCGGGAGCCGTCCTGCTGGGAGGAGCGGGGAAAACGCCGGGGAACGCCGGGGAACGGGCGGCGCTGCTGCTCGGCGTGGCAGTGGCGCTGCGCGGGACGGCCGTGGCCGGCGACCGCGACGTCGCCCGGATCGCCGCGCGCGCCCGTGACCTCGCCGGCCCGGAGGCGTTCGCGTCGGCGTTCGCCCGTGGCGCCGTGCTAAGCCGCGACGAGGCGCTGACAGTGCTCGACGGCGAGAGCGGCGAGAGCGGCGAGGGTGGTGAGGGTGGTGAGCGGGGAGAGAGCGAGGGGCCGGGGGACGGGGAGGCGCTGACAGCGGTCGACGGCGGGGACGTGTGAGTGTCAGCCGATGATCGGTGAGCTGTCAGCGCCCCTCGCGAAGCTTCCGGACATGAAGAACACCACGGTCCTCATCTCCGGCGCGAGCATCGCCGGCCCCGCGCTCGCCTACTGGCTGAACCGCTACGGCTGCGCCGTCACCGTCGTCGAGAGGGCGCCCGCACTCCGCACCGGCGGCCAGGCCGTCGACTTCAAGGGCACGACCCAGCTCACCGTGCTGGAGCGGATGGGAATCCTCCAGGAGGTACGGCGGCGCCAGACAGGCGGGGCCGACCAGACCATCGTCGACGCCGGTGGCAGGCGGCTGGCGGTCATGCCGGGCGAGTTCACCGGTGGCGACATCGAGATCCTCCGCGGTGACCTCTCCGCCCTGCTGTACGAGAGGACCGCGGGGAGCTGCGAGTACGTCTTCGGCGACTCCATCGCCTCGCTGACCGAGACGCCGGACGGCGTGCACGTCACCTTCGAGCGCGGCGTGCCGCGCACCTTCGACCTCGTCGTGGGCGCGGACGGCATCCACTCCAACGTCCGGCGGCTGGCCTTCGGCCCCGAGTCGGATTACGTGCGCTTCCTCGGCCACTACTACGCGCTGGCCGACCTCGACGCCGGCATCGACAGCATGATGTACAACGAGCCGGGCAGGCTGGTGTCGCTCGGCGGTCCCAAGTCGCCCGCGTTCTTCGTCTTCGCCTCCGAGCAGCTCGACTACGACCGCTACGACACCGGCGGGCAGCAGCGGATCCTGATCGACGCCTACCGGGACGCGGGCTGGAAGACACCCGAGATCCTCGCCCGGGTGCCGGACGCGCGCGAGTTCTATCTCGACTCGATCAGCCAGGTCCGCGTCGACCGGTACGCCAGGGGCCGGGTGGTGCTGCTCGGCGACGCCGCCTACGGCAACACTCTGGGCGGCTTCGGCACCGGACTGGCCGTCGTCGGCGCGTACGTGCTGGCCGGGGAGCTGGCGGCGGCCGGAGGCGATCATCGGGTGGCGTTCCGGAAGTACGACGAGGAGTTCCGCGGCTACGCCAAGGTGGCCAGGCAGGGCAACGCCGGCTCCTTCCTCGCCCCGAGGACCCGGCGAGGGATCAGGATGCGGAACTGGATGTTCAAGCGCAGGATCCTCCTGCGGGGACTGCTGAAGATGACGGACTGGTTCGCCACGGACATCAAGCTCAAGGACTACGCCCAGCTCACCCGGACCTCCACCCCAAGGTGACCCAGGGGATACGGCCGGGGGGTGGCCCCGGCACTCCGGGGACGGAGGCCGGGGCCTGGGGGAGTCCGGCAGGAGGTACGGGGGCGACCTCGCTGCCGGACTGGTCAAGGGGCCCGGCCTCCGGGCAGGGTGTCGGGAGGGACGTAGCGGCGGCTGGAGGTATGAGTCGGCCACTACCCAGGCGTCGGCGGAGGTGCGGGCCCGCCTGGCCCTCGACGACTCCGAGGATGACCGGCCCGATGTCATGCACACCCGGTACGTGTTCACCGCTGACGATCAGCCATGGATGTTGTCTGACTCCTATGAGCCGCTGGCACTCACAAAAGGAACGATCATCGCGTTCCCGGAGGACGGCCCCGCCGCCGGTCTCGGCGTCACCCACCGGATGGCCGAGATCGGCATCGCCGTCGACGACTGGATCGAGGACGTCGGCGCTCGGCTCGTACTTCCCGAAGAGGCCAAGCTCCTGGGAATCGCGCCGGGCAGCATCGTGATGACGATCGAGCGCACCTATCTCGCCGAGGGACGGCCGGTCGAGGTCGCAGACATCGTCGTGCCCGCCGAGACCTCCCGGCTTGGCTACTCCGGCCCTGTCGGGGAGGCATCGGAGTGAATCACGTACGAGGCTGAGGAGGTAGCGCATGACTGAGGCTGCACGCCTACCTCCGCGTTGCCCGTGACCTGCGTGAACAGATCAGATCGGGGTGAACCGCATCACGCTGTGAATCACCGGAACGGTCGGAGGACCGCTCGGGAGACCCGATAGCCCTTCCCGGTGTCAGTCGAGCGGGTCGGGCCATCCGTGAAACGGCAGCAGTTCCCGCAGCCTGGTTGAGGTGCGCCGGCCGAGGACCACATCGGTGTCGATGTTGGCCGGGTCGATCTGACGGATGAACTCCCGGCAGCGTCCGCACGGCGGCAGCACGTGCAGAACGCCCTCGTCACTCCGCCACACGGCGACGATCCTCGCGATCCGGTATTCGCCGGCCGTGACCATGGCGGCGATGGCCGCGTGCTCCGCGCAGAATCCCGTGCCCGAGCCGGTGTCGACGCAGACGCCGGAGTAGAGGGTGCCCGCCTCGGTGACCAGGGTGGCCCCCACGTTCCCGAAGAGGCGGTCGCCAACGGTGTGAGGATTGAGCACCGCCTCGGCGGAGCCGATCAGCTCATCGTTAGACACGGTAGTCACGGATCGGAAGCTAGCAAACATCCGTCTGCCGCAGCCATCCGATATTTCCCGGAGAAGTTCTGCTCCCCACGTCGATCCGGGCTTCCCGAGGATTGACACATAAGCAGAGACCCGAACACGGAGCAGGAGACACCACGACGAAGTTCACGATCAGCGGCAAGGCCGGCGAGGACTCCGAGAGCCGGCAGGGCCGCGGCGCGGCGGATGTATCCGAGGGCGCCGTACGCAGCCCGGACCCGCGTCGCTCGTCCGCGTGGTCACGGGTGTGGTTCGCGAGGACCGGAACGTTCGCGGTCGTGCTTCAATGCCATTTTCACAGCGAAGTATATAACAAAGAACTGAACGACAATCGAACCCACCCAAAGAACAATGACCTCGACTATTCCGGCGCCAGACAAATTCGCAACCCTTTCAGCGGGAATCTTCTACAAGTTTGCCCGATATCCTGACTATCGTCTATGGCGGACAGGGTTCCGGTCTCACCTGCGTCAGGCCCGTCCGGCATGACTGCCCTACGGCGCCGCGGATTCACCGGATGGGCGGCGCCCGCTGAAGCATCTGGAGTCACCCCGTGAGCCGTACCGGCAAGGTTCTCTACGTGATCGTGTGCGCCGCCGGCTCTGCCGTCGGGGTCGGCCGCCTCGTCACGATGGCGCAGGAAAGAGGCTGGGCCGTCCAGGTCGTCACCACCCCGGCCGCGCTGGACTTCGTCGACGTCGACGAGCTGGAGAAGCAGACCGGCCGCCCCGTCCGCAGCCGCTACCGCAGGCCGGACGAGCCGAAACCACCCCGGGCCGACGCGATCATCGTGGCTCCCGCCACCTATAACACCGTCAACAAGTTCGCCCAGGGCATCGCCGACACCTACGCCCTGGGACTTCTCGCCGAGGCTCCCGGTCTGGGGATTCCCGTGGTGGTGCTGCCGTTCGTGAACAGCGCTCTTGCCAACCGGGTGCCGTTCCGCCACAGCGTCGAACAGCTACGGGCCGAAGGTGTGAGGGTCCTCCTAGGCCAAGGGGAGTCCGAGCCCCGGTCTCCCGGCTCCGGTGGCGCCGACGACCGCCCCTGGAAGCTCGCCCTCGCCGAGATGGACCGCCTCACCGATACGCCCTGATCCCGGAACCGTACCTTCAGCCGGTGCCCGTCTCCCGGGGGGTTTCCCGGTTTCAGGACCTCCCGGCTCTCATGCGGGCGGTCTCCGTACCTTGACGGTGACCCCACGCCCGCGTGCGGGATGCGACCTCGGCCACGCCGGTGACCTAGCGGGAGCCCCGGTGGAACCTCGCCGCGATGGCGGCGACCGCTCCCGCGCCCAGGGATGTCCCGGCGAGCACCATCGCCGCGCCCAGCGCCCACAGGCCGCTGTCGTCCGAGGTGGCGGCGTTGACCGACCAGCACACCGTCATCGTGAGCGAGATGGCGACGGCGTCGATCACCGGGTGGCCCCGCCGTCCCGCGACGGCCGCCAGGACCCCCAGGCCCAGTGCCACGCCGACCACCTGCCAGGGCTGGTAGGGGCCGGTGGTGGTGCCGTCGGGCAGCACGTCCTTCTCCCGGTCCCATCCCAGCCAGGCCATGTAGTTGACGAAGGTCGCCACCGCCAGCAGCCCGGCCGTTCCGGCAGCGGATGCAAGGCTCGGACGCCGCACGGGAAGGGTCTTCCTGTCCACCGGCACCGCAACCTCCCCTACCTGTGATCACGATAAGTCCACTGTCAGGGGCGATCCGGCCCCCGTCAACCGCGCTCTCCCTCTGTCAAGGTACGGCGTGCAGGCTCCCCGAGGGAGGATCGGCCGGTGGCCTCTCCCGGAGGGGTGTTGGCCGGGGCTTTTTCTTGATCTGACCGGTAAATAAGCAGTTCAGCTGGGCAGGCGGCAGCCGATTAAGGCCGCCATTGGCTCTCATCGCTGTCGGCATATCCGATTTATCCCTGCATCCTGCGTTCTGTGTTCTGTGCTCTGCCGCGCCGCTGAGTGTCAGCCGATGCCCATGACCGTCATCGCCACCGACAGGACCAGCGCGCCGGTCCCGCCGATCGCGCCGGCGATCACGGCGCCCCGGCGGCCGAGCAGGCTGGGCAGGCTGGGCAGGCCGCGTAGGTGGATGCGGGCGGCCGCGATGAACAGGAGGCCGCCGATCATGAACCACGGGCCCCACAGGTAGGTGTACCAGCGGAGCACCGACAGAAGTTCCGTCGGCGTTTCGGGGATGTCGGGCCGCAGCAGTAGTCCGTACAGGACGAACAGGCCGCCGTGCCACAGGAGCAGCACCCCGGCGCCCCAGGCCGCGAACTGCAGGAGCCGGTTCATGCCGGTGCCCCAGCCGCGGTGGACCAGGGCGAGCCCCAGCACCCCGCCGACGACCTTGAGCACGCCGGTGACCCACAGGACCACCAGGAACCAGGTGACCCGGTTCTCCACCAGCGCGACCAGGGACGGGGAGATCGTCGTGGCGGCGCCGGCCGTACCTCCCAGGGCCCAGTAGAAGCTCGGCAGCGCGAACAGGAAGCCCCATACCGCCGCGCCGTACCCCGCCCAGGCCGCCCGGCGGGGCCGGGGCGTCGTCTCATCTGCCGGTGAATCCGGTGAATCCGGTGAATCCGGTGAATCCGGTGAATCCGTCATGCCCTCAACGGTTCCAGCGCCGCACGCCCGGTGCCTCCCCCTCCGGAATGACATCTCTTCACTGGAGGGGAACGGCGGTACGGCCCGGCGGAGCGCTCCGGGTAGCCGCAGGGTGCACAGACCCGGCCCCGCCCGGCAGGTCCCGGCCTCGTCGCCGTCGGCGGGCCGGATGGAGCACTCAGCGGAGCACGGCGCAGCCGCGCAGGGTCAGCCGGTGCAGGACCTCCGGGTCGCCGTCGAGCTTGTTCCAGCGGAGGTCGAGCTTCTCCAGGGCGGGCAGATCGGTCAGGGTGTCGGGCACGTCCCGGAGGCGGTTGTTGCGCAGGTCAAGGTGGGTGAGGCTGCTCAGTCCGGTGATGGAGCCGGGCAGGGAGGTGATCGCGTTGCCGTACAGAAAGAGCGTCCGCAGTCCGGGCAGTCCCAGGACGCTCTCCGGGAAGCGGGTCAGCGCGTTGCCGTCGAGGTGCAGGGTGTGCAGCGCGGTGAGGCCGCGCAGGTCAGGGATGTCGTGGAGCCGGTTGCCGTCCAGCCGGAGGTCCTCCAGCCGGGGGAGCCGCCCGATCCACGGCGGCAGTTCGGTCAGCTCGTTCCAGGCCAGGTCGATGCGGCGCAGCAGGGCCGGGTCACCGGCCGGGGCCGGGAGTTCGGTGAGCCCGGCGCCGGGGGCGATCAACTCGTGCAGCACGGTTCTCCTTGTTCAACTGATGCAGGCCGTTCAACTGATGCGAGCCGTACGGACACCTGACGCAGAGCCGTACGGACCGGTTGTTTTTTACCAAGAACGGCAACCGCAGTGGGGAGGTGCGGGGACGAAGACTCTGGATCCGCCGCGCACGGACGGCTCTCCGTCACATACTGGAACGTCATGTAAACCAAAAGTGACCGACGAGGGGCACGGCGGTGACGGGGACGATCCTTTCGCGAGTTCGCACGGGGTACGGCGGCGAGGCCGCGGGGGAGGGCGCGGGTCGTTACGTGACATCCGGGTCAGCCGAGATAGATGTCAGCGTGATCGTGGCCGTCCACAACTGCCGCCCCTATCTGGACAGATGTCTCACTTCCCTGCTGATCCAGCGGGTCAACAGGGAGATCGTCGTGGTGGACGACGGTTCCACCGACGGCAGCGCCGAGCTGCTCGACCTCTACGCCTCCTACCATCGCGGCGTCATCCGGGTCATCCGGCAGGAGCACTCCGGCGGCGCGGGCCGTCCCCGCAACGTCGGGATCTCGTACGCCCGCGGTAGATACGTCTTCTTCTGCGATGCCGACGACTACCTCGGCCCCGAGGCGCTGGAGCGGATGCTCGCGATGGCCGACCGCAACGGCTCCGACATCGTCCTCGGGAAGATCGTCGGGCATGACCGCAGGGCGCCGGTCTCGATGTTCCGCCGGAACGCCGAGCGGGCGCCGCTCGGGGAGAGCGCGGTCTACAACAGCCTGAGCTGCTTCAAGCTGTTCCGCCGGGAGATGCTGGAGCGCCACGTCATCCGTTTCGACGAGACGCTGCTGGTAGGCGAGGACGTGGTCTTCACCGCCCACGCCTACTGCCACGCCGGTGTGATCTCGGTGGTCGCCGACTACGACTGCTACCACCTGGTCGCCCGGCCCGACGGCAGCAGCATCATGCAGCAGGAGGGGAGCCGCGACCCGGTCTCCTGGCTGCGGATGATCAGGCGGCCGATCGAGCTGGTGGTCGCCCACGTGCGTCCCGGCGCGCTCCGCGACCACCTCCTCCGGCGGCACTTCCGGCTGGACGCCTTCGGCGCCCTCGGCCGGCCCTTCCTGGAGGCGGGGGAGGTGCAGCGCGAGGAGATCGTCGCCGAGGTGGCCGACATGTGCGACCGATGGCTGACCGACGGTGTCCGCGCCCGGCTCACCGTCATCGACCGGAGCCGGCTCGCCGCGCTCCAGGACATCGGCCGCCTGGTACGGCTGGCGCACATCGAGTCGGCCGTGGTGCGCCGGGAGCTCACCGAGCTCCGCTGGGACGAGGAGAACCGGCTGGTCGTTTCCGGCAGGGTCGAGCTGAGCGCGCTGGAGCAGGAGGGCCGCCCGAAGCTCGCCGTCGGCGGGCTGGCCCTGGTGCTGCGGCTGCGGCACGGCGGTACCGAGCCGCCCGCCGAGGTGGTGGTCCCGGTGACCGGCGACTGTGACGGTTTCACCGGTCTCATCGACATCGGGAGGCTGCCCTCGGGCGTCTGGGACGTCCAGGTGACCGTCGAGTGCGAGGGGGTCACCCGGGTCGCGCGGTTCGGCGCCGACCGGGACGGGCGGATCGCCCAGCCGGTGCCCCGCATGGTCGGGGGTGCCGTCGCCCTGCCGTATTTCACCCGGCCGCACGGCAACCTCAGCCTCGACGTCGGCGGGCACGTGGTGAGCGTGCCCGCCAGCGTGCGGCTGACCCGGACGCGCTGGGCGGCCGGCCACCGGCTGGTGATCGCCGGGGAGATCGTCGTTGGCACCGGCACGCCGGGGGCGCACGCCGTACGCCATCTGGTCTGGCGGGAACGGTGGTCGGGGCTGGAGCGGCACGAGCCGGTCGCGGTCGGGGCGGGGGGCGCGTTCGCGGCCCAGCAGATGGTGGGCCGGCTGGGGCCGGGCACCTGGGACGCCTATCTGGAACTGGACCTCGGGGGACCGCCCACGCGTTTCCGGATCGAGGCGGAGGCGGTGACGATCGTGCCGCAGCGCACGTGGTGGCGGGGGCTGGTCAGGCGGAGCGTGCGGCCGTACGCCACGGCGGGGAAGGGGCGGCTCAGCACGGTGGTCCGCACCGCCACGCCCGGGACGTTCGTCAGGCGCATCCTCCGTTAACGGCGGCTTGTCGCAACCGCAAGCCTCCGACCTGTCTCCGTTAATGCAACTTTATTGCAACTACAAGCTCATGGCTTAAAGTAGGGGGTGATTACGCACTTCGGAGGCTTTTCGTGCACGTACCCGATGGCTTTTTCAACGTAGCCGTTTCCCTCTCCGCCGGGGCCGTCGCGGCGGCCGGCGTGGCGGTCTGCCTGCGTGGCGCCCGCCGTGAGCTCGACGACCGGACCGCCCCCATGGCGGGTCTGGTCGCCGCCTTCGTCTTCGCCGTCCAGATGCTCAACTTCCCGGTCGCCGCGGGCACCAGCGGGCACCTTCTCGGCGGCGCGCTCGCCGCGATCCTCGTCGGGCCGTACACGGCCGTGCTGTGCGTGACCGTGGTCCTGCTCGTGCAGGGCTTCTTCTTCGCCGACGGCGGGCTGACCGCGCTGGGCGTCAACATCACGCTCATGGGCATCTTCGCTGTCGTGGTCGGCTGGGCCGCCTTCCGCCTGATCACCCGGGCCGCGAGGGGCAGGACCGCCGTCGTGGCGGCTTCGTTCGTCGGCGCCCTGGTCTCGGTGCCCGCCGCGGCGCTGGCCTTCACCCTGCTGTTCTGGATCGGGGGCACCGCGCCCGTCGAGATCGGCACGGTCGCCGCCGCGATGGGCGGCGTGCACGTGCTCATCGGCCTCGGTGAGGGCCTGATCACGGCGGTCACCGTCAGCACCGTACTGGCGATCCGTCCCGACCTGGTGTACGGCGCGCGAGGGCTGGCCGCCCCGCTGGTCCTGCGCGGCGCCGACGGCGACACCGTGGTGCCTCAGGGAGCCCCGGTCCCGGCCGCCCCGCGGCGTGCGGGCTGGTTCGTGCCAGCCGGCATCGGGGTGGCGGCGCTGCTGGCGGGGGTCGTCAGCTTCTACGCCTCCTCCTCGCCCGACGGGCTGGAGCGGGTCGCCGAGGACAAGGGCTTCAGCAGCCAGGCCGCCGAGCACTCCCTGGGCGGGCAGCCGCTCGCCGACTACGGTGAGGCGGGTGGCATCCCGGTCGGGGTGGCCGGCCTGATCGGGGTCGGGGTGACCCTCGGGGTCGGCGGCGGGCTGTTCCTCGGGGTGCGCCGCCGTACCAGGGCCGAGGTCTCGGTCTAGTGGGCGCGGGGCACCACCACCGGCTCTACCGGCCGGGCGACACGCCCGTCCACCGGCTGCCGCCCCAGTGCAAGCTGGCGGCGGTGGCCTGCTTCGCCCTGGTGGTCGTGACCACCCCGCGCGAGTGGTTCTGGGCGTTCGGGCTCTACGCCCTGCTCCTGGCGGCCGTGGCGTTCTCCGCGCGGATCCCGCCGTCCTTCCTGCTGCGGAGGATGGCGGTCGAGATCCCGTTCGTGGTGTTCGCCGTGGCGCTGCCGTTCATCGGGTCCGGCGAGCGCGTGACCCTCCTGGGGCTGTCGTTCAGCGTCGCGGGCCTGTGGGCCGCGTGGAACATCCTGGCCAAGGCCACCCTGGGCGTGCTTGCGAGCGTCCTGCTGGCGGCCACCACCGAGCCCCGTCTGATGCTGCTGGGCGCGCAGCGGCTCAGGCTGCCGCCGCTGCTGGTGCAGATCGCGATGTTCATGCTCCGCTACATGGACGTGATCGTGGACGAGATGCGCCGGATGCGGGTGGCCAGGGAGTCGAGGGGGTTCGTGGCCAGGGACGTCCGGCACATCCCGGTGATCGCCAGGTCGGCGGGCGCGCTGTTCATCCGGTCCTACGAGCGGGGCGAGCGGGTGCACCTGGCGATGCTCAGCCGCGGCTACACCGGCTCGATGCCGGTCATCCAGGATCTGTCCGCCTCGTCGCGCCAGTGGCTCGCCGCGAGTATGTTGCCGGGCGCGGCGCTCGTGGTGCTGCTCGGAACCTGGGGGTTGGCATGACGACACCGTCTCTTGAGGTGCGCCGGCTGGCGTACGCCTATCCGGACGGCACGCAGGCGCTGTTCGGGGTGGACTTCGCGATCGGGCGTGGGGAGCGGGTGGCGCTGCTCGGACCGAACGGTGCGGGCAAGACGACGCTGGTGATGCATCTCAACGGCATCCTGACCGCCGGGCACGGCACGGTGACGGTGGCCGGACTGCCGGTGGCGAAGGACTCGCTCAGGGAGATCCGCAGGCGGGTCGGGCTCGTCTTCCAGGACCCCGACGACCAGCTCTTCATGCCGACCGTCCGGGAGGACGTGGCCTTCGGCCCGGCCAACCTGGGGATCGGGGGTGAGGAGCTGCAGCGCCGGGTCAAGGACGCGCTGGACCGGGTGGGCATGCTGGAGGCGATCGACCGGCCCCCGCACCACCTGTCCTTCGGCCAGCGCCGCCGGGTCGCGGTGGCGACCGTACTGGCCATGGAGCCGGAGATCCTGGTGCTGGACGAGCCCTCGTCGAACCTGGACCCCGCCTCCCGCCGAGAGCTCGCCGAGATCCTGCGGGGTCTCGACGTGACCGTGCTGATGGTCACCCATGACCTGCCCTACGCCCTGGAGCTGTGCGACCGCTCCCTTGTCCTCTCCGGAGGCGTGATCGCCGCCGACGGGCGGACCCGGGACATCCTCGCCGACGCCGATCTGCTCGCCGCCCACCGGCTTGAACTGCCGTACGGCTTCGCCCTGCCGTGACCGGCTCCCGGGCACGGCGCCCCGCTCGGGCACGGCGCCCCGCTCGGGTGCGGCGCCCGGCTCGGGCATGGCGTTCACCGGCGGATCCAGCGGGCCCAGCAGACTCGGCGGGCCCAGCAGACTCGGAGGATCCTGGGAATCCGACAGATCCGGCGGCGATATGTAGCGTTCCTGCCATAGCCTCCTGATCCAGATAAATGATCGTAGGCCGCATGCCTTCGCCTACGGTGAGGGCAAAGTAAAGTGGGTCTGCCTCATGGGCGCGAGGAGGATTGATGAAGCTACGGCTGGCTCGTCGCGCCGTTGGTGACGCTGTGGTGGTCACCGTCGAGGGTGAGCTCGATCTGTTCACCGCTCCGTTCCTCCGGGACGAGGTCCGCGACGCCATCAAACTCGACAGCCCCAGGCTGGTCCTCGACCTCACCGCCCTGTCGTTCATGGACTCCAGCGGCCTGTCCGTGCTGATCGAGGCGTGGCGGCTGGCCACCGGGGAGGGCGGCGGGGTCTGCCTGGCCGCGCCCCAGGGGCCGGTGGCGCGGATCCTGCGCACGACCGGGCTGGATCGGCGGATAAAGGTCTACCCCGACGTCGGCAGTGCCGTGGGAGGGATTCAGCCCCCGTCGTGGGGGACATTTGGCCACCCTGAGTAGAACTTCATTCGGTCTCCAGGTTAAAGTCCGCTCATGGACCTGAACGGATCAGCAGCAATCATTTCGGGCGGTGCCAGCGGTCTCGGAGAGGCCACGGCCCGCGATCTCGCCGCCCACGGCGTCACCGTGGTCATCGCCGACCTCAACGAGGAGCGCGGCAAGTCGCTCGCCGACGAACTCGGCGGCGTCTTCGTCAAGACCGACGTCGCGGACGAGGACCAGGTGCAGGCGGCCGTGGACGCGGCCGTGGCGACAGGCAAGCCGCTCCGTACCGTGGTGAACAGCGCGGGCATCGGCTGGGCCACCCGTACGGTGAAACGTGACGGCTCGCCCCACGACCTGGCGTCCTACCGCAAGGTCATCGAGGTCAACCTGATCGGCACCTTCAACCTCATGCGCATCGGCGCGGCGGCCGTCGCCAAGACCGAGCCGGTCGACGCGGACGGTCAGCGCGGTGTGATCATCAACACCGCCTCCGTGGCGGCGCTGGAGGGCCAGGTCGGTCAGGTGGCGTACTCGGCGTCCAAGGGCGGCATCGTCGGCATGACCGTCCCGGCCGCGCGTGACCTGGCCGCCGTCGGTATCCGCGTCAACACGATCTGCCCGGGCATCATCGACACTCCCATCTACGGCTTCGCGCCCAACGCCGAGGAGTTCAAGGCCACCCTGGTGGCACCGGTGGTCTTCCCCAAGCGCATGGGACAGCCCGCGGAGTTCGCCCACCTGGTGCGCTCGTTGATCGAGAACGACTACATGAACGCCGAGACCGTCCGTTTCGACGGTGGTATCCGCTTCCAGCCCAAGTAGGAGTCATCGGTGTCTGACGCGTCCGGCAACCCTCTGCCGGCTTCTGGGACCGACGACGTTCTGGTCGAGGTCGACGACGGTGTCGCCGTCATCACGATCAACCGTCCCCGGGCGAGGAACGCCGTCAACGGCGTGGTCGCCCGAGGCATCGCCGCGGCGCTGGACGAGCTGGAGGAGCGCAAGGACGTCTCCGCCTACGTCCTCACCGGGGCCGGCGGCACCTTCTGCGCCGGCATGGATCTGAAGGGCTTCCTGACCGGCGACTTCCCCGTCGTCGAGGGAAGGGGCTTCGGCGGCATCGTCGAGGCGCCGCCGAAGAAGCCGATCATCGCCGCGGTCGAGGGCTACGCCCTGGCCGGTGGCTGTGAGCTGGCGCTGGCCTGCGACATCATCATCGCCTCCGAGGAGGCCAGGTTCGGGCTGCCCGAGCCCAAGCGGGGCCTGGTCGCGGGGGCGGGCGGTGTCATGCGGCTGCCGCAGCGGATCCCGTACCACATCGCGATGGAGATCGCCCTGACCGGCGACCACTTCCCCGCCTCCCGGCTGTATGAGGTGGGCCTGGTCAACCACGTCACGCCCGCGGGCGAGGCGCTGGCCAGGGCGCTCGAGCTCGCGAAGAGGATCGCGGCCAACGCTCCGCTGGCGCTCGCCGCGACCAAGCGGGTGATCGTCGAGTCCGCCGACTGGAGTAGGGACGAGATGTTCGCCAGGCAGGGCGAGATCATCAACCCGGTGTTCGGTTCCAAGGACGCGATGGAGGGGGCGGCGGCCTTCGCCGAGAAGCGCGCCCCGGAGTGGAAGGGCGAGTAGGGCTCGGTGCCGGGCGTGATCTGTATGGACACGTCCGGCACATTCAAGGCCCGGAATGCGTACGGTAAAGGTGTGGACGGGCGCGGCGGGGGCACTTGCCGTCCAGGTGACCGCTCCGACGGCCAGGAGAGTGAATGAACGACCACGTGACCCGGACCACTCCGACGGAACGGTCTTCGGGCGAGCATCTCAAGCGCAGGGCAGGCAGCCTGGCGGCCGGTGCCGCGGGGGCCGCGATGCTCATCATCGTCCTGGTCACGGGCATGTGGGTCATCGAGGTGATCGACTACGTGCTGCCCGTCAACTTCGACGCCTACGGCATCAGGTCGTGGACCCCCGAAGGGCTGACCGGCGTCTTCCTCGCCCCGTTCCTGCACGCGGGCTTCGGCCACCTGATGGCCAACTCCCTGCCCCTGCTGGTCCTCGGCTTCCTCGCCGCGCTGCGCGGGATCGGCCGTTTCCTGGCCGCCAGCCTGATCGTCATCGTGGTGAGCGGCCTGGGCGTCTGGTTCACCAGCTCGCCGACTACTGTCACGGTCGGTGCGAGCGGGCTGGTGTTCGGCTACTTCGGCTACGTCGTCGCCCGGGGCCTGTTCGACCGCCGCGTCCTCGACATCGTGATCGGCGTCGGCGTCGCGGTGGCGTATTCCTCGATCGTCTGGGGCGTGTTCCCGGGCCAGCCC
This sequence comes from Streptosporangium sp. NPDC087985, assembly GCF_044741965.1. Lineage (NCBI taxonomy): Bacteria > Bacillati > Actinomycetota > Actinomycetes > Streptosporangiales > Streptosporangiaceae > Streptosporangium > Streptosporangium sp. NPDC087985. Next base: position 349,011 of record NZ_JBIUTQ010000004.1, on the reverse strand, counting down.
GGCATCTCCTGGCAGGCTCACCTGTTCGGGCTGGTCGGCGGCGTCCTGGCCGCCTGGGTCCTGCGCCGCAAGCGCCCGGCCGCCATCCCCGCCTACTGACCGCGCGAGGCCGGCGGACTCCGCGCAGGCACCCGTCCCCGCCCGCTGACCGCGCGGGGCCGGCCGACTCCTCGCGGTATCCGTCCCCACCCCGTCGCCAGGTGTCCGGGGACGGCTAAAGTCGGCCGGGACGACCGCTTGACAGGGGGGACGGGAAGGCGTGGACGACACGGCCAGGAAGGACACCGCAGCGAGCGCCACAGGCGCCGCGGAGGGCCTCGCAGGGCCGCTCCGGAGGCCGCCCAGGGTGCTGGTCCGGCGGGCGCTGCCCACCGAGCCCGCCGTACGGGGTTCGGCGTCGCTGTTCATGACCGAGGCGGAACGGCAGGGCATCCGTGCGGGCCGCCGCATGCTCCATGTCGGCACCGAGCCCGCCGCCGACCACATCGCCACCGCCCTGCGCGTCGAGCCCGGCACCGAGGTCCTGGCCCGCCGCAAGCTGCTGCTCGCCGACGACGTGCCCGTGCGGATCGCCACCAGTTACTTCCGCCTGGACCTCTTCGGCGACACCCCCCTCGCCGACCCCGACTTCGTGCGGCCCAGTCTGCAGGCCGGGATCGAGGCCCTCGGCCACCGTTTCGGCCATGCCGAGGAGCACCTGATCGCCCGCCCGCCCACCGCCTTCGAGGAGGCGACCCTGGAGCTCGATCCCGGTGAGTGGGTGGTGCAGATCCTGCGTGCCGGCTACGGCGACGACGGCACCCCGGTCCACACGCTGGAGACCATCTGCGCGGCCTCCCGCCACGTCTTCCCCATCGCCCAGGTCACCGGGGCCGACGAGTTCTGACCAATGCCGATGCCCCCGGGGACCGGTCCCCGGGGGTTCATCGAGGGATTAGAGCCGCTCGACCACGTGGTCGATGCAGTGCGTCAGAGCCTCGACGTCGTCCGGGTCGATGGCCGGGAACATCGCGACGCGCAGCTGGTTGCGGCCGAGCTTGCGGTAGGGCTCGGTGTCCACGATGCCGTTGGCGCGCAGGACCTTGGCGATCTCGGCGGCGTCGACGCCGTCGGCGAAGTCGATGGTGCCGACCACGCTGGAACGGAACTCCGGACCGGCGAACGGCGTGGTGTAGGAGGTCTTCTCCGCCCACGTGTAGAGCCGCCGCGCGGAGTCGGCGCTGCGGGCGGTGGTCCAGGCCAGGCCGCCGTTGCCGTTCATCCACTCGATCTGGTCGGCGAGCAGGAACAGCGTGGAGACCGACGGGGTGTTGTAGGTCTGGTCCTTGCTGGAGTTGTCGATCGCCACCGGCAGGCTGAAGAACTCGGGGACGTAGCGTCCGCTGCCGGCGATCTCCTCGACCCTGGCGAGCGCGGCCGGGGACATCAGGGCGATCCACAGGCCGCCGTCGGAGGCGAAGCTCTTCTGCGGGGCGAAGTAGTAGACGTCGGTCTCGCTGATGTCGACGGGCAGGCCGCCGGCGCCGGAGGTGGCGTCGACCAGGACGAGGGAGCCGTCCTCGCCCACACGCCTGATCGGCATCGCGACACCGGTCGAGGTCTCGTTGTGGGTGAGGGCGTAGACGTCCACACCCTCCTCCAGCCGGGCCTCGGGGTGGCGGCCGACCTCAGACTTGATCACGGTCGGGTCGCCCAGCCACGGGGCCTTCGCCACGACGGAGGCGAACTTGGAGGAGAACTCACCGAAGTTCAGGTGCTGCGACTTCTCACGGACGAGCCCGAAGGCGGCGATGTCCCAGAACGCGGTGGTGCCGCCGTTGCCGAGAACGACCTCGTATCCCTCGGGGAGGGAGAACAGCTCCGACAGGCCCGCACGGACGCGCCCGACGAGGGACTTGACCGGCTTCTGGCGGTGTGAGGTGCCCAGCACGCTGGATCCTGAGGCCGCCAGAGCCGCCAACTGCTCGGGGCGCACCTTCGAGGGCCCGCAGCCGAAACGGCCGTCGGCGGGCTTGATGTCTGCGGGAATCACGATGTCAGCCACCTGAACAGCCTACTGAGCCTTCCGGCCGATCCAGGCAGAAGTCCGGATTCTGAGATGGGCGAGTCTGGAATGCGGAACGGCTGCCGCGCGACATGGTCGCGCGGCAGCCGTTCGGGAGACCGGTCAGATGGTGCCGAGAACCTCGGCGGCGCCGGGGACGTCGTTGACCGAGCGCTGTGCCGGGCCCACGTAGTCGGCGCTGGGGCGGACGAGCCTGCCCGTGCGCTTCTGCTCCAGAATGTGGGCGGCCCAGCCCGCGGTGCGGGCGCAGGTGAACATGGAGGTGAACATGGAGGAGGGGACCTTGGCGAAATCCAGGATGACCGCCGCCCAGTACTCGACGTTGGTGGCGAGCACCCGGTCGGGCTTGCGGGCGTGCAGTTCTTCCAGGGCCGCCTTCTCCAGGGCCGCGGCGACCTCGTAACGCGGTGCGTCGAGCTCCTTGGCCGTGCGGCGGAGCACCCGGGCGCGGGGGTCCTCTGCCCGGTAGACGCGGTGGCCGAAGCCCATGAGGCGCTGGCCCTTGTCCAGCTCGCTCTGGACGTACTTCTTGGCGTCGCCGACCTGCTCGACGCCTTCGATCATGTGCAGCACGCGGGCGGGGGCGCCACCGTGCAGCGGACCGGACATGGCGCCGACCGCGCCGCTCAGCGCCGCGGCCACGTCCGCGCCGGTGGAGGCGATGACACGGGCGGTGAAGGTGGAGGCGTTCATGCCGTGCTCGGCCGCGGACGTCCAGTAGGCGTCAATGGCCTTCACGTGCTTGGGATCGGGGTCGCCCTGCCAGCGGATCATGAACCGCTCGACGATGCTCGTGCCCTTGTCGACCTCGCTCTGCGGGACCATCGGCAGGCCGAGGCCGCGCGAGGACTGGGCGACGAAGCTGAGGGCGGTCACGCTGGCGCGCGCCAGGTCGGCGCGTGCCTGCTCCTCGTCGATGTCGAGCAGCGGCTTGAAACCGTACACGGGGGCCAGCATGGCCAGCGCGCTCTGCACGTCGACGCGGATGTCACCGGAATGGACGGGAACGGGGTACGGCTCTGCCGGGGGGAGACCCGGCTGGAACGTGTTGTCGACAAGCAGGCCCCACACGTTCCCGAAGGGAACGCGGCCGACCAGCTCTTCGATGTCGACGCCCCGGTAGCGAAGGGCGCCCCCTTCTTTGTCCGGTTCCGCGATCTCCGTCTCGAAAGCTACTACGCCTTCGAGCCCGGGTTTGAAGTCGGACATTGTCGGCCGCCTCCCTTTCTTGAAGTCAAAGCCTTGATGTCGAGATACCGGCGGGTCATATTCAACCCTGCGAGGCTCGGCGGTGTGCCGCCGGACCCGTCGGAACGCGATCGTCCCAGGTGGGGGCGGTGCGCATCTTTTCCGTCAAGCACGGGAGAATACCTTCCCGTGGACGCCACTTCGCCCCCGCCATCCCTGGCGGGGCTCCGCCGCACCTATCAGGGCCTGCCGTTGCTGGAGGCCGAAGTCGCACCCGATCCCGTGTCGCAGTTCGCCGTCTGGTTCGGCGAGGCCGTGGACGCCGGGCTTCCCGAGCCGAACGCGATGGTGGTCGCGACCGCCTCCGCCGGAGGGCGGCCGACGGCCAGAACCGTGTTGCTCAAGGGCTACGACGAGAACGGGTTCGTCTTCTACACCAACTACGAGTCGCGCAAGGGCCGGGACCTCACCGAGAACCCCCGGGCCGGTCTGCTGTTCCCCTGGCACGCCATCCGCCGCCAGGTGCGGGTGGAGGGTTCGGTGGTACGGCTGTCGCGCGAGGAGTCGGCCGTCTACTTCCGGTCCCGCCCGTATGGCTCGCGGATCGGGGCCTGGGCGTCCCGGCAGTCGGCCGTCGTGCACTCCAGAGAGGAGCTGGACGCCCGCTACGAGGAGCTGGCGGAGCGGTGGCCGGAGGATCCGCCGGTGCCGGACTTCTGGGGCGGGTTCCGGGTCGTGCCCGCGGAGGTGGAGTTCTGGCAGGGCCGGCTCGACCGCATGCACGACCGCCTCCGCTACCGCCGTTCGGGGGACTCCTGGACCATCGAGCGCCTGGCCCCCTGACGCGCCCGCCCGCCCTTTACTGATATATCCGCGTATGGCGGGCGAGCGAAGGGGACAGCGTGAGGTTCGGGGATCTGGTCGGGCGGCTTGCGATGGACACGCGTCCGCTGGGGGTCCCGGACTACCGGCGGCTCTGGGCGGGCCAAGGCGTGTCGTTCATCGGCTTCCAGCTCACCTCGGTGGCCGTCAGCGCCCAGATCTACGCCATCACCGGCTCCTCCTTCTGGGTCGGCATGCTCGGCCCGGCCAACCTGATCCCCCTGGTGGTCTTCGGGCTCTGGGGCGGTGCCGTCGCCGACGCGGTGGACCGGCGCCGGCTGCTCCTGGTCGGCGCGCTGATCGCCTGGACCGCCACGCTCGCGCTGCTCGTCCAGGCCGCCCTGGGAATGACCAACGTCGGCCTACTGCTGGCCACCGTGGCCGTGCACGCCACCGGGTTCGCCATCACCGGGCCGACCCGGGGCTCGATCATCCCCCGGCTGGTCCCCGCCGAGCTCATCCCGGCGGCCAACACGCTCAACTATCTGGCGTCCGGCGTCGGTTCCGTCGTCGGCCCGCTCATCGGCGGCCTCGTGCTCGCCCAGGGCGGGTTCGGCACCGCCTACCTGATCGACGCACTGCTGTTCGGCGCGGGTTTCTACGCCGCCCTGCGGCTGCCGCGGATCACGCCGATCGGCGAGATCACCCGGCCCGGCCTACGATCCGTCCTGGACGGCCTGCGCTACGTCGCGGGGCACCCGGTCGTGATGATGTCGTTCGTCGTGGACCTCATCGCCATGGGGTTCGCGCTGCCCAGGGCGCTGTTCCCGGAGATCGTGGCCGAGCGGTTCGGCGGCTCGCTGGTCGCGTTCGGCTGGCTGTCGGCGAGCATGGCCATCGGCTCGGTGCTCGGTGGCCTGATGTCGGGCTGGGTGGGCCGGATCCAGCGTCAGGGCCTGGCGATCACATCCGTGATCGCGGCCTGGGGGCTCAGCGTCGCCGCCGCCGGGCTCGCGGGACAGCTCTGGCTGATGGTCGCGCTGCTGGCCTTCGGCGGAGCCGCCGACCTGATCTCCTCGGTGTGGCGGCAGACGATCCTGCAGACCCACGCGCCCGACGACATGCGCGGGCGGATGCAGGGCGTGTTCCTGGTGGTGGTCGCCGGCGGCCCCCGGCTGGGGGACCTGCGTGCCGGGGTCACCGCGACCTGGTCCGGCGCCACCGGGGCATGGATCGGCGGCGGGATCGCCTGCGCGGTCGCGGTGCTCGTGGTGGGCCTGGCCGTACCGGCGTTCAGGGACTACCGGCCCGCCGTACGGAGCCGGTGAGCGGGCCCGGGGCTTCAGAGTCCACGGGGCCGGGGCTCAAGGGGCCGCCGGTCCGCGGTACGGGGGCGGTGAACGACTCGGGAAGGATTCGACAACCGCCGGTGTTTGCGCTCTTGTCATGGGGGACGGACCTCACAATAGGGTCAGGGTCCAAGACTTTCCGGTCCCGCGCGGCTTCACGGCACCAGCGCGCGATGGACAGGGCATCGAGACAGGACGGGAGGAGCCTTGACCGCACACGGCCTAATCGACACCACGGAGATGTATCTCCGCACGATCTTCGAGTTGGAGGAGGAGGGAATCGTCCCTCTGCGTGCGCGTATCGCCGAGCGGCTGCAGCAGAGTGGTCCCACCGTCAGCCAGACGGTCGCCCGCATGGAGCGCGACGGCCTGGTCAGGGTCGAGGGCGACCGGCACCTGACCATGACCGACCTGGGCCGCACGCTCGCGACACGGGTCATGCGCAAGCACCGCCTCGCAGAATGCCTGCTCACCCAGGTGATCGGCCTCCCCTGGGAGGAGGTGCACATCGAGGCGTGCCGCTGGGAGCACGTCATGTCCGAATCCGTGGAGGCCCGGCTGGTCAGCCTGCTGAACAACCCGATCGAGGACCCGCACGGCAACCCCATCCCGGGCCTGGAAGAACTCGGGGTCGAGGGCGTCCAGGGAGGCGACTGGGAGTCCCTGCCGTCGATGGCCGCCGTGGCCGGACCCAGAGATATACCCGTTGTGGTGCGGCGAATTAGCGAACAAGTGCAAAGCGATCCAGCTGTGATGCTTAAACTCAAGCAAGTTGGGATACAACCCGGACGCGAGGTAACGCTCGCGGCGAGCGACGACGGTGTGCGGGTGACAGGTGACGACGGAGCGGAGAACAGGCTTGCGGAGCTTCCGCGAGACATCGCCGCGCACGTTTTCGTCTCCACACGCTGACCGAGGCCCCTCTGCTTGGTTGGATCCCCCTCGGGAGCCCCTTCACTCCCCGGCCGAGACTGCAGCAGGAGCAACCGTGGTTCGCTTTGCGCACACCCGTCCCCGAGGGGTGGTCACCGGATGAAACGGTGGGGGGATGTCACCCAGGACACCGCCGACCACCTTTCGGCCGGTTCCGTCCTTGATCATGCTGAGATGGCGGTGGTCGTCACCGACCGCTTCAGCAACCTCCTCTATTGGAACCCCTTCGCGGAGAAGCTGTTCGGCCGTCCCGGGCTCCCGGGGTCGCGAGACCAGTCACTCTCCCTGGGGATCATGGAGAAGGACCACCCACTCGCCGTCGAGCTCGCCAAACACGTGCTCAAGGGCGGTGTGTGGGAGGGCACCTTCGACGTCAGGCGCGGTGACGGGACGATCGTCTACGTCCGCGCCCAGGCCGTGCCGCTGCGACACGCGTCGGGATCGGTGACGGGCATCGTCATCACCGCCCGCGAGGCGATGCGCAGCAACGAGCGGGAGAAGGACCGGTTCGGCCTGCTGGAACGGATCGGCGAGCGACTCGCCGGCTCCCTCTACGTCGAGGAGACACTCAAGCGTGTCGCCGAGATGCTCGTCCCGCAGTTCGCCGACCACTGCTTCATCGAGCTGATGGATGGGGAGCGGCTCACCCGGAGAGTCTCCACCCACGTTCCCGGATGGAGCCCGCCGCCCGGCACCTGGGCGCCGCTCGGCGCCGAGATCCGTTATCCGACGGGACACTACGCCGAAATCGCGCTGCGCCGCCAGGAGACGATCCTGGTCGAGGACTTCGCCCAGACCAACTACCCCAGTCCCGGCGAGACCAAGACCCGTCTGGCGGCCGAGATCGGGATGACCTCGGCCATCGTGGCGCCGCTGTGCGTGCGCGGGGAGACCCTCGGGCTGATGTACCTGGGCCTGTCGAACCTGACCGACCGGCGCAGCCCGCACTACGACGCCTTCGACCGCGACTTCGTGGGGGCCATCGCCACCCGGGTCGCCCTGGCCGTGGACAACGCCCTGCTGTTCGAGGAGGAACGGCACACCGCCGAGTCCTTTCAGAAATACCTGCTCCCCCGTGAGCTGCCCCAGCTCGACGGGCTGGAGATCGCGGTCCGCTACTACCCGGCGGCGCCGCTCGCCTCACACGGGCAGGGCATCCAGACCCAGGTCGGCGGCGACTGGTACGACGTCATCCCCCTGTCGGCGGGCCGGGTCGGCATCGTCATCGGCGACGTCGAAGGCCGGGGTGCCAAGGCCGCCGCCGTCATGGGCCAGCTCCGGGCCGCGCTGCGGGCCTTCGCCCAGGACGACAAGCCACCCGCGGAGATCCTCGCCCGGCTCGACGAGTGGACGCGCATCATCGCCACCCCCGAGCAGGACGACAGCGGCGAGGACATCAGCATCCCGCCCATCGTCACCTGCCAGTACCTCATCTACGACGCCTGGTCGCGGCAGCTGTCGTTCGCCAACGCCGGTCACGCCCCGCCGCTGCTGCTTGAGAACGGCGTCTGCGCCGAGCTCGACATCAAGGAGGTCGGCCAGCCGCTAGGCGTCCGCGCCAAGGGCGTCCACGCCGACCTGGTCTACAAGGAGGAGACGCGGACGCTGCCCCCGGGGGCGGCACTGCTGCTCTACACCGACGGTCTCGTCGACCGCCGTCCCGTGCGCGACGCCGACGGCAGGGCGCCCGACGACGAGGAGACGCTCGCGCTGCTCTGCACCAGGCTCGTCGAGATCTCCGAGGCCTCGGTGGAGGGCCTCGCGCACGCCGCGACGACCGCCGTGCCGGGTGAGATCGACGATGACATGGCCATCCTGGTGGTCCGGTCCTCCCCTGACGACCTTGAAGTGGAGGAGCGCACCTTCCCGGCTCAGCCGATCATGGTCGGGGAGGCCCGCCGGATGGCGGCGGAGGCGTTCACCGGCTGGAGCGTCCCCGAGGAGCGCGCCGAGCTCGCCTGCCTGCTGGTCTCCGAGGTGGTGACGAACGTGGTACTGCACGCCGCCACCACCAGCGTCCCGCGCCGCGAGCTGATGATGGACGCCCCGATCTCCTTCGACGAGACCTGGGACGACCTGCCGGACTTCGAAGACGAGATCGTCAACGAGAAGGAGTTCACGCTCCGGCTCCGCAGGGGCCGGGAGGCGGTCTGGGTCGAGGTCTTCGACCAGGACCTGCGGCTTCCCCGCATCCGCAGCGCCGGGGAGAACGACGAGGGCGGCCGGGGCCTCTACCTCGTCGACCAGCTCGCCAAGCGCTGGGGCTCACGCCCCACCAAGGAGGGCAAGGCGGTCTGGTTCGAGATCCCCACCAAGTCCCGCTGACCGCGGGACGGTCCGGCCGAGACCGCTCCCCGGTCTCGAAATGTCACCGGGGAATGGTGTAGGAGATGGCCCTGATCGGTGCTTGACTCGGGACATGGAACTGGCCTTCGAACGGCGAGGGGCTGGACCGCCCCTGATCCTGCTGCACGGAATCGGGCACCACTGGCAGGCGTGGCTGCCGGTGCTCGACAGGCTCGCCGCCAGGCGTGACGTGATCGCCGTGGACTTCCCCGGCTTCGGTGTCTCCCCGCCGTTGCCGCCCGGCTCGCCGTACACGGCGGAGACCCTGGCCGACGCGATCGAGTCGTTCTGCGCGATGCTCGGCCTGCGCGACCCCCACGTGGCGGGCAACTCCCTGGGCGGGTACGTCGCCCTTGAGCTGGCTGCGCGGGGCGTGGTCCGTACGGCCACCGCCCTCTCCCCAGCCGGGTTCTGGAGCCGCGGAGAGTTCCTCTACGCACGGACCGTGCTGCGGGCGGCCAGGGCCTCGGCCCGCGCGACACCGCCGGAGCGGGCGCCGGCCGCCGCGGAGAACCCGCTGGGCCGGATGGCGATGGCGGGCCTGATGGTGGCCCATCCGTCCAGGCTCCCCACCGAGGCACTGCTCGCGGCCGGCCAGGCGCTCAGGGACGCCCCGGGGTTCGACGACACCCTGGACTCGTTCGCCTGGATGATGCCCCCCGCCCCACCCAAGGTGCCGATCACGATCGCCTGGGGAGAGCACGACCGCCTGCTGCTCCGGCGGCAGGCCGTACGGGCCGCCCGGTGGTCGGGCCATCGGGTGAGGTTGCTGCGGGGCTGCGGACACCTCCCGATGAGCGACGACCCCGAACTGGTCGCCAGAGTCCTCGTGGAGGGATCCGAGTAGTCGACCCCGACATCAGCGCCTCCAGAGCCGCGTTCTCTGTACGGGGTCACAGGTCTGTCATCGATTCAGAAGATCGTTAGGGGAAAGAAGCGGCGGATGTTCGCCGCGACCGGAACGGTACGTCCTGGTATCTCAGGTCATTGGAATGATCAGTTGCTGTGCGCAGTCGAGGGTGATGGTGTTCGCGCGGGCGAGGTGGATGAACGTGTTTTGCCCGCATCCGATCGCTGCTGGGATGCCTGTTTCTGTGCATCTGATGGCCATGTGAGAGGCGGCTCCGCCGTATCGGGTGATGAGGCCGGCGATACCTCGGCAGAACAAGAACTCGAAGCCCGGGTCGGCGTTTTCTGTCAGGACGATGCGCCCTGCCAGATCGGTGGATTCAGTGAGCTGGGGCCAAGTGATGAGGACGGCGGGTGCAGTGACTTTCTTGTTGGTGATGAAGTTCGGCGCGTGCTGACTGGTGAGGATGTCGATGTCGTGGCGGCTGGTGATCACGTCGGGAAGGAGCACGCGGCTCTGAGCCACGTGAGTGTGGCATCGATCTTCTGCGAGGTGCCGTAGTCGGGCGACGTCGTGGGCCGTGATGGTGGCGTTGGCGCAGGCAAGGATGTCTTCCACGGTGAGGTAGGACAGGCACTCGGTATCCAGGTTGTGCCGCCGGCCGAATGCTGTGATGAGGGTGAGCGCGTGGCTGATGTTCGCGGTGAACTGGAACTTGTACGCCTCGCGGTGGGTGTGAGTTTGGCGGACAAAGTCCAGCAGCCTCTGGGCGGTGAAGTCGAAGCCGATGCGCGTCAGCCGGGCGTCGATGTCCCGCATGACGCTGATGGGTAATACCTGAGTAGTAGTAGATGGCCGCTGAGTGGGGGCGGCATGGGAACCGGCGAGGTACAGGTGTGGTGCTTCGGCGTAGGAAGGAATGGTGATGTCGTAGGTACCGGGCCTGAGATGGCCGTAGCAGGCAAGGAAGTCCTCCAGAGGCATCTGGCCGCGACGGCACACGGCGAGATCATCAGCGAAGCGGGTGGCCACGGTCTCGATGTCGGCGAGCAACGCGTCATGCTGGGTTTGGTCGATGACGCCGGTGGTGAGTAGGGAGCGCCATAAGGCAGTGGCGATGAACGTGCCGCGCACGGCGACGGCGAAGGGCAGGGTGCCGTGATGGAGCGTGTCCCCCAGCAGGGCGTCCGCGAGGAACAACGGGTGCTCTCCGTGAATGTGGGCCAGAAGCTGGGCGCGCCGGGCCGGGAGCTGACCGATAAGCTGGTGCATCTGGGCGAGTTGACCGCCGTGGTCGTCCACCACGCGGGATGTCAGATGTAGCAGGCTGGCGCGTAACCGGCCGATCTCACCGGGAGTGAGACCGGCATTGGTCAGGGCCTCGGCGTGCTGCGGGAAGTCGAAGGCGAGGGCGCTGGGGCAGATGCGGAACTCGACCTTGTCGTGTGCCTGGGGGCAGCGTGCGAGGCGAGCAAGGTAGCAGTCGACGAGCTTGTGGCAGAGCTGGTCATCCAGGTCGGCGGGCAGGTAGGAGTTGAAGTCCGCCCGAAGATCTACGTACGGGTGGCCGGCCAGGATGACCATGAGATGGTGGGGGGCCGGGTTGTGGTAGCCGAGGAGTCGCCGCGCGTCACGCCACACGTGGTCGGTGATCAGGCGCTGATACAAAGACAGTGCCAGAGGGCGGGGGTGGGCGCCGATCATTTCGGCGGGGTTCCAGTCCGCCATGTTGCTGTAGACGTCCTGGGTGCCGTAGAGGCCGTGTCGGGGATGGTTACGGGCATGAAGAGTTTCTTTGACCTGAGTGATCTCAGCGGCCACCCGGGCGTCAGCGGCGGTGTGGTCGTGGGCCGCACCAGGGAGCGGGCGAACCTGGAGCACGTACAACTGTCCGGCGGTGACGGCGAATTCCACGTCCAACTCTGGCCGGCCGGTGAGATGGATTAGTTCGCGGACGGTGGCGGCCACGGCGTCGAGCGGCGGTTTTAGCCCCGTGGTGGGGGCCTGGCGGTGGATGCGTACGACGCGCGGAATAGTTCCGATCCCACTGGTAACGGTGTCGGTGCGCTCGCCCTCGTCGTAATTGATCACCAGGTAGGGGGCCATCGTATTCAGGTCGCGGGTGAGGGCGACTCCGCTGAAGGTCACCTCACACAGCATCGGCTGGATCAGAATCTCGAAGTCGTCGACGGCTTGGCCGTGGCGTCGGGTGTAGCTGGAGGCGACGGCGAAGACGGCCTGGGCGAGAGCGTCGGGCGCTGCGGCGGGCACGTGCAAGACGCTGGTGTAGACGCCTGCGGCGGAATCGGCGGCGCTGTCTTCTCCGGGCGCACTGCTGCGCACGATCAGTTGCCCGGCGGGGAAGGTGCGGTGGATGGTATGCAGACATCCTTGCTGGTCGCCACGCCATTGGGCGACGGTGATGGTCACCTGATCGGCGATGGTGGCGGTGGTCAGTACGCCGCGCAGTCGCTGAAGAGTCTGTGCCTTGGTGCCGAGGGTGATCGATGGGGCGAGGGTCATACGGGAAGCTCCCGTTCTGCGTGTGGCAGCGTTGTCACGGTGCGTGAGATGGTAGGCGCGATACGGGTGAGCACGTCGCTGTTGATCGTCTTGGCTAGGCGCGCCCATTCCTGCGCGTCGATGGCGCGTTCACCGTGGGCACCGATCAAAATGACGGCCTCGCCCACCACGACCTGCGGGATGTGGGTGACGTCAATGGTCAGGTGCGTCATGCCGACGCACCCGATGACGGAGGCGTAGTGGCCGCAGATCAGGACGCGGCCGGAGCCGGCGAGTTGCCGGGGCACACCGTCGGCGAAGCCTGCCGGAACCACGGCGACGACGGTAGGGGCGGTGGTGCGGTAGGTGGCGCCATACCCAATGGGTGTACCTGAGGGCACGCACGTCAGATGCTCAATGTGGGACGTCAACGACAGCACCGGCCGCAGACAGAGCATCGAGGCCGTACGGGAGTAGGAGGGGGTCAGGCCGTACAGCAAGGCGCCGGGACGCACCATCTCCAACCGGGTGCGCCGGTGCAGGCCAGCGGCCAGCCCCGAGCTGGCCAGCACATGTCGCGGCGGCCGGTAGCCCAACGCGGCGGCCGCTTTCGTGTACATCCACGTGAACAACCGGAGCTGGTCGGCGCAGGAGTCGGGGTGCTCGCTGCTCAGGTGGGTGTAGATGCCGGACACCACCAGGTGATCCAGTGTGGCCAGGTGGGTGATCTGGGCGATGCTCGACGCTGTCGGGGCCCAGCCGAACCGGCCCAGCCCGGTGTCGATTTCGAGGTGGACCGGCACCGGCCGCCCGAGGCGCACCCCGGCTCGGTGGAGGTCACGGGCGGCGGCCAGCGTGGACAGTGAGGGGCGTAGACCGCGCGCCGCCAGTTCGACCATCACGGCGGACGGAGGAGGCGACAAGACCGTGATCGGCACCTGGAGTCCGGCGTCCCGCAATGCGCAGGCCTCACCGGTGGTGGCCACGGCGAGCTGCTGAACGCCGTGGCGGGTCAGCAGCCGGGCGGTGAGGACCAGCCCGTGCCCGTAGGCGTTCGCCTTGACGACGCCCATCACGGTGGTGGCAGGGGTGATCAGGCGGCGCACCGTCTGGATGTTGTCGCGTATGGCTGCCTCGTCGAGGTGGACGCGTAAACGTGCAGGCCCGTCCATGCCGTTACCTCGTCGACAGCCGTGCGCTGCCGGGAGGGGTGACGAGCTCCCGCACGTGCTGCTTGAACAGGGCGCCGCGGGCGCGGTGATCGACGAACATGTCTTTGCTGTTGGCCCCGGGGCTGAACAACACCACATCTCCGGCCTGAGCGACCTCGGCGGCCAGGGTGACCGCCTCGGCGAGGGTGCCGACCTGAGTGACGGCGGTGATGCCGCGCGCGTATGCGGCGGCGGTGATGCGCGGCCCGGTCTGCCCCAGGGTGATGACGTGACGCACCCGCCCGGCCAATCCGGCGACCAGCGGGGCAACGTCGGCCCGTTTGTCGTCTTTGCCGCCGGTGATCAGCACCACCGGCCGGTCAGGGAAGGCACCCAGAGCGTGCAGCGTCGACCACGGGTTCGTCGCCTTGGAATCGTTGTAGTAGTCCACTCCCTGGGTGGTGGTGACGTGCTCGATGACGTGCTCGCGCCCCATGTACCCGGTGGCGACGCGGCGGATCACCCCTACCGGGACACTCCACAGCAGCCCGACCGCCATCATGGCCAGAAGGTTGGCGGTAGCGCCGGGCACCCCCAGCTCTTGATGGGCACATATGACGCTGCGTGTTTGCACGTGCTGGGCCACCACCTGGTCGCCAGCCAGGAACACCCCGTCGAGGTCGGCGGGCAGCGCCTGGAGGCTGAAGTACATGAGGTGCCCTGGCGCCTGCTCGGCGATCTTCCGGCATACCTCGTCGTCGTAGTTGACGACCGTGGAGTGCGCCGGGGTGTGGTTGCGTACGATCCGTGCCTTGGCGGCAACGTATTGGTCCCACACGTAGCGGTCCATGTGTTCGGGCCGGACGTTGGTCAGCACCGCTGTGGCGGGTTGGAAGGCATAGCAGTCCTCCAGTTGCGCAGAGCTGACCTCGACGACCGCGACGTCCCCGTCGTCGATGGCCGAGATCGCCGAGGTGAAGGGCACACCGATGTTGCCGACCACGTGCGTGGTGCGGCCGGCGGCACGCATCAGCTCCCCAGCCAGGGTGGCCGTGGTCGTTTTCCCGTTCGTCCCGGTGATGGCGATGCTCGGGCACAGGCACATGGTGTGAGCGAGTTCGATCTCACTCCATATCGGGATGGCTCGGGCGTGGGCCTCGATGAGCACCGGCAGGTCTCGCGGTACCCCCGGGCTGCGAATGATCAGCGTGAAGTCCGCACAGCTGGGCGGCTCTACGCCAAGGTGGTAAGAGATCGGGAAGCCGGCGAGCCGGTCCAGTTCCGGGCGCAACTGGTCGGCATCACGCGTATCGGTAACGGTGACCGCGTATCCGCGTGAGGCGCACAGGGCCGCCGCGGATTCACCGCTGATCCCTAATCCAATGATCAGAATGCGCGCATGGTCAAGGAACACAGGACGTCCCAGGGGGAGGGGCTGGGAAAACCAGCCGATGAGAGGGGGACAGGCAGTCCGGCGGGGCGTGAGCCCGGGGCGGCGGCCCTTTCGATGGGTTAAAGGGCCGCCGCAGGCACGAGGTGAAGGGAACTGCTCCCGCCGCGAAAGGGCGTGGGTATCGTCGTGCGGGCCGGGTGTGCCGTCAGGAGGCCGACGGGCCTGCGGCCAGTTTCCGTACGGTCTCCATGTCGTCGAAGTGGACGGTCAGCTCACCGATGATCTGGTATTTTTCAGCGCCCTTGCCTGCGATCAGCACGATGTCGTCGTGCTCGGCTACGGCTAGCGCTCGCTGAATCGCCGCCTGGCGGTCGGTGATCCGCTCGTGCTCGGTGCCGGTCGCAGCCACTCCGGCAATGATCTGATCCACGATGGTCTCGGGGTCTTCGCTGCGGGGATTGTCGCTGGTGACCACCACGAAACCCGAGTGTTTCCCGGCGATCTCGCCCATGGGCGCGCGTTTGGTCCTATCGCGATCCCCGCCACAGCCGAAGACAGTGATGACGCGACGGCGGGCGAATCCGCGGATCGTCGACAACACCTTTTCCAGGGAATCGGGGGAGTGGGCGTAATCCACGATCACGGATACGCCGCCGGGGGTCTGGAAGGTCTCGAACCGGCCGGGGATCGGCGGTAGCGACGCCAGAGCATCGAGGACAGGGTCCAAGTCATGGCCCAGCAGGTGGCAGGTCGCTACCGTGGCCAAGGCGTTGTGCACCGCGAACCTGCCGGGGATGGGCACCTTTGCTTCTACCTGGTGGCCGTTGTGGTGCAGGATGAATCGTGTGCCGGTGGGCTCCACCACCAGGTCGGTCGCCCGGAAATCCGCCGTCGCGCTGTCGATGCCGAACGTCGTCACCGCGCCGGGCATCAACGCGGCAATGTCCGTGCTGACTGGGTCGTCGGCGTTCACAACCGCTCGGCGGCACATCCCCCGAAACAGCAGCAGCTTGGCCTGCTTGTACTGCTCCATGCTGCCGTGGTTGTCCAGGTGATCGGGCGTCAGGTTGGTGAACACGCCCACACTGATGTCGGTGCAGTCAACGCGGTGCAGTGTCAGCGCCATCGAGGACGCCTCCATGATCACCGTGCCCGCACCCCGGTCGCGCATACAGCGCAGGATGTGCTGCAGGTCCACCGACTCCGGCGTGGTGGGGGTCGTCCTGTCTATCTTGATCGGCTCGTGGCCGACGCGATACCCATCGGTACCGATCACCCCGGCCCGCGTCTTCACCCCGGTGCGCAGTGCCTCCTCCATCATGTAGGACACCGAGGTCTTACCGTTTGTGCCGGTGACGGCCACGACGTCCATCTCACGCCCGGGATTACCGAAGTACCTGGAGGCCACCACCGGGACCGTCGCGCGCGTGTCCGCCACCTGAACCACACACACCTGTGGTGGCAGGCTGTCTGCGATCGGGTGATCGATCATCACCGCCACTGCGCCGCGTTCGACGGCGTCGCGCACGAACCGGTGACCGTCCGTGCGGGAACCCCACATGGCGACGTACATCGATCCGGAGGTCATCCGCCGCGAGTCATACGCGACGCCGGCCCTGACGTCGACCGACTCTGGGTCGCCCTGAAGCACCTGATGGTCGTATCCGGCGAGAAGATCACTCAGTTTCATCGATACCGCTCTCCTTTTTGTCGTCAACCTGTCGTGAACGCACGAAAGGTCTTGCCATGTCGTCGTGGGTCTGCGGGGTGGTGGTGAAGGAGTGGGTGGCGCGGAGGGTGTGCGTCAGTTCGATCTGGGTCGCCAGCGCGGAACCGAGGCGTTCGGGGGAGGGACGGGTAATCAGGTATTTGACGTCGGCCTGCTGTTCACGCTGGGTGAGGGGTGCGCGCCGGAGGGCGGTCCAGTGGCCGAGGACCGCGTCGTGGCTGATGCGGTAGCCGGGGTAGGTCTGCTGCAGCGCGGTGAGTTGGTCGGCCGCCGTGTCGCTGGACTGGGGCGGGGCGTTCATGTGGCTTCCCTTGGTGTTTCGAGGGCGGGTGGGTAGGGGGTGTGGCCCCGGGGTTCTGCCGGGTCGGCGGGGGCGCGACATCCGGTGAGGCGTCCCGGGACCACGTCTGGCAGATCCGGGTGACCAGCCGTACGGGGGGCGGGTGGTCGTGCCGCCGTGGGGTGCGGCGGGATCTGCCAGAGGTCGGGGTGTGCGTGCAGCATGTTGTCCCACAGTTCGGCGGCGCTGCGGCCCTGCGCGGTACGGCAGAGCGCCGGGTCGCTGCACTCCCAGGCGTCGAACCGCCGCTGGTATGGGCACCAGATGACGACCCAGGTGGGTGCGTGGGTCTGCACGAGTTCGGCGGCCAGCACCGCGTCGGCGTCAGACCGGGCAGACATGGTCAGCCGGGATCACGTCGGCCGGCAGCGGACTGCGCAGTACCTCATCGGCGTAGCGGTTGCGCAGGAGCATGCAATGCTCGGCGATCCGGGCGGCGGCGCTGGCCGGCTCCGTAGCGCAGGCGCGCGAAGGCCGGCTCCGGTGATCCGGTTCGGGGCTGGTCCACCTGAAGTTCTCACCGTCGGTGGAGACCAGCAGCCCGCGGTACACCGACACCAGCGCATTGCCAGAGGCGAGCTGGTGAACATCAGCGGAGATCTTGTGCTTGCCGGCGAGCATGAGCACCAGTTCCTCGGCGCGCTGTACAGCAGAAGACTGCGTCTTGGCTAGTCTCTCTGTCCCCTGTGCGATGACCTGGTGGATGGCGACAATTTCATTGGGCATTGCGGATTCCTCAGCAACTCGGAGCGTGTTTGCCTCGTCACTGCACTGGCGAGGTTGACGCTACGAGTCATGTGAGGACCGCCACAGGGACAGAGTCCACTAGTCACAGCACTGGATTTTCCGGCGACTAGTGGGCTACGCCCATAAATTTCGCGAGTGCTTTCACTCCGCGAGGTGGGCGAGGGTGCTCCAGCATCTCTCGGATGACGGCCTTGGCCAGACCGGACCGGCGCAACCAGTCCGGCGCGATCTGCCGGACTGTCTTGAGAGTTTCCACCGCTTCGGTGTCTCGGTGGGTCTGCGATTGAGCGTGAGCGACATCGACCAGGAACCAGACTTTCCAACTGTCCGGCGTCTTGCCCATCAGGGGGACCTTCTGCGCGAGCCGTAGCGCCGCCCCCCATTCGCCGGCCGCAGTCTCGACGCTGACGGCCTGCATGGCGACCGCAGTGGGTCCGAATACGCTTGTCCATCGGTCGGTTGAGTCTTCTCCGATCCTGACGGCGGCCGCACGTGCCACGCTGAGCAGTTCCCGGGCGGTGTCGTAACGCCGGTGCCGGGCAGCGGCCGTCATCGCTGACAACAGCAGCCCGCCGTACACCGAGACCTCGCTGGCCGTGGAGTTGCGGAACTTCGGCTCGATGCTGTCGGCCGTGGCTACGGCAACGTTCTCGCTGTCGCTCAGCCTGCCGGTACGCATGAAAATCCACGACACGCTGTTGCTCAACATGGCGTTGAGCAAGGGATCACCGGAGTTGGCGGCAGCGGTCCGAGCGCGGTCGAGACCATGCAGTGCCAGGTCCTCCATCTGGCTCCGCGTGAGCACGTGCGCACCGAGCTGCGATGCCTTCGCCAGGATGGCGTTCGCCTTCTGCGCCTCACCATTGGTGTACTCGCGAGCAGCCACTCGGGCCTCGGTAAGCAGTTGCGGCACGGTCCGGGTGAGCGTGACGAAATCCGCGGCGTGGTAGCTGCCCCATGCGTCCTCCACCGAACGACGCAGCGCAGCAATGTCCGGAGGGGTGTCCTCTTCGTCATGATCAGCGGATGGGAGGAAGTCGCTAGCAGGGATCAGTGTCCGACGGATGGCCAGAAGTTCGTCGCTCCGGCGTTCCTCCTGCGGGATGACGCCCTCGGCGAGCGCCGTGGTGGTGATGCCCAACGCGTGGGCCAGTGCGCCGAGGGTGGAGATCCGCGCGCCTTGGCGCTGGCCTTGTTCGAGCTTGCGGATGGTGTCAATGCTGACGCCAGCGCGTTCGGCGAGGATTTCTTGGCTGAGATCTGCGTAGGAGCGGGCGACCTTGAGACGTTCGCCGATGGTCATGTCAGGACGCAGATCTATCGCGCTACCGTCAGGCATGGCTCTGCCTCTCGCTGATTGAGCTTCGACACTCTCAGGCTAGATGTGCGGGGCTCGTTTGTGTCTGTGGGCGACTGCAAGACCTTCGCATTGTTGCTGCACTGTCTACGGCGCGGGCGTCAGCGGAACGTCTGGCCCCAGAGAGCGAGCATCACGAGGACAAACACGACCATGACGCCCATGTAGGCGATCGGGCCGAACCGCAGGGCACGCCTGACCCGGTTGAGGCCCCAGGCGAACAGGAACGCCAGGAAGATCAGCAGGATCAGTCCGCTGTCCATCGCCACCGCTTTCGGGAGAGCCTACGGTGACCAGTATGCGTCGGCTGAGCCGATCCTGCGGGATGTAAGCGCGACGCCGTACTCATGAGATCGTTGCGCCTCGTGAACAGAACGTTGAAGATAACGTGCATTCTGCTGGTGTCCGCCCTTGCCGTTGGTCTCTCCGCCTGTTCGGGCGGGAGCGACCCGTCCGCGGCCCCGGTGGAGCCCAGCGCTTCCGCGACCATCCCCGAACCGGCCCCCTCCGAGGAGCCCACCCTCCCTTCTGACCCTTCTGAGCCTTCCGCCGTGGCTTCCACGGAGCCCGAGGCATCGGTATCAGTGTCGGCATCGGCATCGGCATCGGCGTCGGCGAGCCCGAAGCCCGTGGCTCTGGCAGCCGACGGCGTGCTGCGGGGAGACGTCCAGCCGCTGGGAACGGGCTGGATCACGGTGGCACCCGAGGGCGAGGCGGCACGGAAGGTCGCGCTCACGCCGTTCACGGTGGTGCTCGACCTGCAGGGGGAGATCTGCAAGCAGGGCGCGATCCCGCACAGGTGCACGGCGGCGCAGCTGAAGAAGGCGCTCAAGTCGGGCATCTCCCTCTACGCCAAGGTGACGGTCAGGGGCGGGACGGTCGAGCAGATCGAGGAGCTCATCCCGAAGTGACGGCTCCGGCGGCCGGTCACGCACCGGCCGCGTTCACTACGCCCGGTGCGCCCGGTGCATCTGGTGGGCCCAGTGGGTTCAGTGGGCCCGGGGCGTTTGACGCGTTCACCGCGTCTGGCACGGACGCGGCGGCCCCGTGACCGGAGGCCCCAGAAGCCCTGGGAGCCTCAGAAGCCGAAGGAGCGGCCGATGATCTCCTTCATGATCTCCGTGGTGCCGCCGTAGATGGTCTGGACGCGGCTGTCGATCCAGGCCTTGGCGACGGGATACTCCATCATGTAGCCGTAGCCGCCGTGCAGCTGGAGGCAGCGGTCGATCACCTTGGTCTGCAGCTCGGTGGTCCACCACTTGGCCTTGGCGGCGTCCACGGCGCTGAGCTCCCTGGCATTGAGGGCCAGGATGCACTTGTCCACGTAGTGGCGGGCGATATCCACCTCGGTGTCCAGCTCCGCCAGGACGAAGCGGGTGTTCTGGAAGCTGCCGATGCTCCGGCCGAAGGCCTTGCGGCTCCTGCAGTATTCGATGGTCGTCTGCAGGACGGTCTCGGCCGCGGCCACAGCCATCACGGCGATCGACAGCCGCTCCTGCGGGAGGTTGCGCATGAGCTGGAAGAAGCCCTGGCCCTCTTCCTCGCCCAGCAGGTTGGCCGCGGGGACCCGGACGTTCTCGAAGAACAGCTCCGCGGTGTCCTGGGCGTGCATGCCGATCTTCTCCAGGTTGCGGCCCCGGCTGAAGCCCTCCATGCCCCGTTCGACGACGAGCAGCGAGATCCCGCGGGCGCCCGCGGCCGGGTCGGTCTTGGCGACCACGACGACCAGGTCGGAGTTGATGCCGTTGGTGATGAAGGTCTTCTGACCGTTGACGACGTAATGGTCACCCTCACGCACCGCCGTGGTCCTGATGCTCTGCAGGTCGCTGCCCGCATCCGGCTCGGTCATCGCGATGGCCGTGATCAACTCACCGCTGACGAACCCGGGCAGCCAGCGGGCCTTCTGCTCGTCGTTGGTGAGATTCACGAAGTACGGTGCCATCACGTCGTTGTGCAGCGAGTAGCCCAGGCCGCTCGCGCCGATCCTGATGATCTCCTCGACGATCACGGCGTTGTAGCGGAAGTCCGTGATCCCGGCCCCGCCGAACTCCTCAGGCACCCCGAAGCCGAACATCCCGATCTCGCCAGCGCTCTTCCACACCTGGCGGGGGACGATGCCGTCCTTCTCCCACTGTCCGTGGTAGGGCACGACTTCGCGGGCCAGGAACTCGCGCACGGTCTCACGGAAGAGCTGGTGCTCCTCCTCGAAGAGGTCTCGCTGCATTGACTGCCTCCTACAGGATTCCGTAGACCAGAATACAATTCTGTTACCCCCAGGTACACCTGCCTGTGGTGCCACCACTACCGCTCTTGATTCCCCGGGGGCCCAGATCACAAGTCCGCCACAGTCTCCTGGGGGTCTTGTCATCCTCCTGCCGGAGGAGATCGCGGGGCGGTACGATCCGGGCCTAGTTGTAGTTAGATGACCAGTTTTGCGGCCAAGCCCCGATGATCGGAGTATGCGGTGTTTCGGTGGGGAGCGGGACTCCGGGCGGCAGTTGCCGCGTCAGTCATGGGGTTGGCGGTTGGTTCCCTGGTCGCCCTCTCTAATTCGCGGGGCTTCGCAGAGACGATTAATAGTAATAATTATTACTACGACTACCTGTGCAAGGGGCCTCTTACCGGAGACCAGGAAAAAACCCTGAAGGTACAGGTATCGATACCGGATAAAGTCCTTCTTGGCCAGCCTTTAAAGGTTGACTGGGCCATTCTGAATGAATCGCCATTTCGCCCAACGGGTGCTTACATCAAGGGTGCCAAGGTTTCAGTCCTCGCTGTCGTTGCCATCTCGAATCTTTGGGATGGTACGGGAACCCTTGAATCTAAGGGTGAGTTGGTGACAGACGTCGATGTGACTAAGCAGACCGTTTTGGGGTTGCCTAAGATCACTTCAGGATCCTATATGACAGGTGCTGAAGTGGGTGAAATCAAGGTCGCCCCCCGCGCGATGAAGATTGGATTCACGCCGGCTAAGGCAACGGTGCAATTCAACGATGCTGACACGGCCTCGCCTGTAAGCAGAGAAAAGCCCGTATCCTATGCGATGGATTGGACTTATCAGTCCAACCACAGCGCTCAGGTGCCGAAGGAAGAATGGGTCGGATCTGGGCGTGACCGTCAAGACGACGTGCACTACACGAAGGTAGACGGTGCTGCAGTTTCGATTGATTTTGAAGGCACCGGTATTGAATACGTTGGTGAGCGTCATGAGGCATACGGCGATATTGAGGTCGAGCTCGTTGACTCCAAGGGCAACGTGCCGAAGGGCTACACCCCAGAGATTTTCTCGCCATCGAAAAAGTCCAACGACAGCAAAGCTGAGCCGGTAGAAAAGGGTAAGCGTCACGGCGGTGAGACTCTGTGGAGCAAGACTAATCTTCCCTACGGGGAATATACGGCGAAGTTCACTGCCAAAATCACAGATTCGCACCCGTTTGCTTTGGTTGACGGATTCAACGTGATCAATAAAGAGCACGCAACTCCGCCCGAGATTTTCGATACGACCTGTGAACAGCCTGACCAGGTAACTGTTGTTTCGGTGAAGGTTGAGAAGGATCCCACGCCGACTCCCACTAATACGACGCCGACTCCCCGTCCCACTGTCACGGTCACGGCCACGGCGCCGAACGGGTCGTCCACGACCACCTCGGCGCCCACGCCTACCCTGACCGTCACGACCACCGTGACCCCCACCAGGGCCACGCCGACCGCTCCTCAGGTCGCCGTGACACCCTCAGGTGGTGCGCAGACCGGTGAGGCCCCCGACGGGCACTCGTCAGGTGCCGGGCTGATCGGCGCCGGAGCCGTTATGGTCTTCGGAAGCGCATGGGGCGGGATGGCGTTGATGAGGCGACGGGCAGCGTATGTGCGTGGCCGGGGTTAGGTAAGGAGGCGCGCCGGATGTATCCAGGGCCTTCGCAGGGCGGTCCCGACCCCTACGGTCACGACCCTTACGGCGCCGGCCATCCCCCCAAGCCGAAGGGGAGCATGATGCTCCCGGTGCTGCTCGTGGCCGGGTCGCTGGGCGGGATCGCCGCGATCATGGCGGGGCTGCTCACCTACCTGACTCCGGCGACCGACGAGGAGCCCTACGGGGCTCCGATCTCGCAGGCGGCGGACACCAGGGCGCTGGAGAACGGCCCGGCGTCGACCGAGCCGCCGGGGCAGCAAGAGCAAGGTCAGCAGCAACAGCAGGATCCGGCGCTGGCATTACCGTCGTCGGTCGGGCCGGGTGGGCTGGATGTGCCGTTGACGGCCGCCGCGCCCACGGCGCCGCCGCCGCTGCCCGTCGTCCAGCCGCCGGAGCCGCTCAAGAGCGTCGGCGTGAAGCCGTACAGGATCGCCATTTCGAAGATCGGTATGCTGGCTCCGCTGATGGCGCTGGGGGTGGACAGCAAGAAGGAGATCCAGACCCCTCCGTTGAGCAAGCCGAACCAGGCGGGCTGGTACAAATACGGGCCGGTCCCCGGCCAGCAGGGGCCCTCGGTGGTTCTCGGGCACGTGAACACCCGGAGCGGGGCCGCCGTTTTCAGCCGCCTGAAGGAGGTCAAGCGCGGAGACACGATCAAGGTGTCCCGGTCGGACAGGACCATCGTGGAGTTCACGGTCGACGGCGTCGAGCAGGTCAGCAAGAGCGCCTTCCCGACGAAGCGGGTCTACGGCAACACCGGCGAGGCCACCCTGCGGCTGATCACCTGCGGTGGTGTCTACAACAGTAAGACCCACCACTACACCGACAACATCATCGTCTACGCGACCCTGTCGAAGACCCGCCGCGTCTGACCCGCGGCCTGTGGTCCGGCAGCTCGGCGCGGTGTTCCGGGCCGAGTCGGTGCCCGGTGAAGCGCGGGGTCGGTCTGCCGCGTACGGGCGACGGACGTCCTACCGCCACCGCTGCGCTTTTCGCGCCGTACCGTGCCGTACTTCTCAACAGTGATCAACCTCGGATGCGCCCTGAACCATCGTGAACCGCCTGTACAGAGGCGACCACGCCCGTTTTTGATCGTTAGCCGCCTGCTCAATACGGGTAGGGAACCGCCTATACAGGTGAGCCCCCCGAAAGATCAGAAGACGGGGGTGTGCTCAGGTGAGTGTTGTACGGGCCGGTGTGATGGCGCTGCTCATAGGGGTGGCGGCGGTTGGCGCAGCCCAGCATACGAAGCCGACAGCCAATCGATCCGGGAGCTGGGTGGTCAAGCGGCACCGGAGTACGGTTGACCAGCGACCCATGAACTGGACGGGCAGGCGGTCGGACTCGGCCAACGGCCGGTCCTCGACGTGGATTGCCAAGTGGCGTAAGGGCTGGACGTCCGGGCGGCCTGAGAGTTCCGGTGCCGGGCAGTACAGAGCCGGGCAGTACAGAAGCGTGGCGTCCGACGGGACTGAGGGTTTTGGTGCCGGGCGGCGTAGGGACCGGGCGTCAGACGGGCCGGAGGGTTCGGGTGCCGGGCGTCAGAGGGGTCGGATGTCCGATGGGCCCGGTGGCTCGGGGGGCAGGTGGTACAAGGGCCGGACGTCCAACGGGCCTGGGGGTTCGGGTGCCGGGCGGCAAAAGGGGGGGATGTCCGGTGGGCCTGAGGGTTCGACGGGCAGGCGGCAGCGGGGCCGGATGTCAGACGGGCCGGAGGGTTCGGGTGCCGGGCGTCAGAAGGGTTGGACGTCCGATGGGCCGGAGGGTTCGGGTGCCGGGCGTCAGAGGGGCTGGATGTCCGAGCGGCCTGAGGGGTTCGGCGCCGGGCGGCACCGAGACCGGAAGTTCAAGCGGAACGGCGGCTGGAATCCCAGCGAGCGGGGGGTCCCGGCCTCATGGACGAAGAACGACTCACGGCCCCTCCGGTCCGGCAAGGGGCCGGCCTGGTCGGGCGGAGAACCGGAGGTCTGACCTGGTGGGATGACATCGACCCACGCTCACATATGGTGCGGGCCCCCAGCAAATATCGTTGGGGGCCCCTGGGGTGAGTGGAAGCTCACCATCCCCCGGGCGCCTGCCCGGCCATCTGGGCGACCTCCTCGGCGCCTTCCCTCATCAGCCTGCCGGCCAGATCCGCCAGGGCGCGTCCTGCCGCGAGTTCGTCGCCGATCGACGGAACAGGCTGGTCAATCGGATTGCGTCGTGCGTATGCGACGCTCTCCCGTCTTTTGCCGTCAGGCGACGTCAGCACCGCCTTGGCCGTGGTGACGTCATCGTTGTCGTCTTCGCTGATGAATATCTGCACGTCCCACTGCTTCGATTCCATTACCAACACCTCCTCATTTAAGCCTCCTCCTCTACCGGCATTGCCGGAAGAGCTACCAGACCTGCATGAACAGGGCTTTGCCGTTTGCGGACCATCGAAAACCGGCGTCGGCCGACCCCGATCGAGGCAGGGGCGAGGCGGAGCGGGTGACGGGATCTTCCGTTCCGTGTTCTCCAGGTCTCGGGAGGGAGCCATCGGGCTCCCTGGGTCAGGTGGGCGACGCCGTTGCTCGCACCCGCCTCACGGTCTCGCCGATCAGGGTTTGCTGATCTGGGCGGGAGGCTCGCCTGCGGGCTTGGGAACGCGGATGGTCTCGGCGGCTTGCTCGCCCCTGGCATGGGCGGCTGCGGTGGGATAGCAGTCGTAGTAGCAGTAGTAGGGGTCGCAGTAACGCAGGAAGCAGATCCAGTCAGCGGCGGTGGCCGTCTGCGCGCAGGCGACCGCCGGGGTGGCCTTCAGCGAGGCGGCGTGGGCGCTGGCCGCGGGGAGCCCAACGAGCAGGCCGGCACCGGCCAGGACGGCGCCCGCCACGACGGTTCCGGCGTTACGGATGAAGGTGTACATGATTGTCCTCGTTCGGATACGGAACACAACAAGGTTAATGTAATCGACTGATCACGAAGAGTCACCAGCCCGGCATTGGCGTGGTGTATGTGGCGGTCTATGGAGGGGGCGTTCCGGCCTCCGGTTGCGCCGTTGGACATTCCGAACCAGGACTAATTGGTATTGATTCGCAATCACTTGGTGATTGCATAGGAGTCACCAGTATGATTCTTGGCATGATCGGTCGTCGCGGCCATGGCGATCCATGCGGGGTCGCTCGCAGCCTTGACGTGCCCGGTAAGCGGTGCCGGTAGTGCGCGAGCTTCAGCCGGCTGGGACTTCGGACTGTGGCTGATGGGGCGATTGTGTGATGAGTTCACCATTCCTCAGGATGGCGGGGATCGCGCGTCTGGCATGCGGATACGCCTGCGTTAAACCCCGGGCCGCTACGGGTAGAAGCGTTTGTGCCAGTGTGCCCCCCGCAGAGTGGGAAAGCGGGGGTGCGTCCGAATGATTGGGAAAATATCGTTCAGCGTGCTCGTCGTACTCCTGGGAGGGGCGACGATCGCCACCTTCCACCCGGCAAGTTCGGCCCAGTCAGTGGATCCGGTTCAGTCCGCGCGTCCAGTTCCAGTGGTGATTTCGGCTCGATCACCATGCCCGACTCAACCGGCGAGCCTGGCCCAACCGGCGAGCCCGCTTCCGGGGAGCCTGACCCAACCTCCGGGTCCGGCCCGATCCCCGGATCCGGCCCAACCTCCGAGTCTGGCTCGGCTGGCCTATCCGGTGGCCGCCGGGGATGAGGGCAGCGTCCGCCGGCCGCTCGTCATCGCGCACCGTGGAGCCAGTGCCTTCCGGCCCGAGCACACGCTTCCCGCCTACGAGGTCGCCATCCAGATGGGCGCCGACTACATCGAGCCGGACCTGGTCTCCACCAAGGATCACGTGCTGGTCGCCCGGCACGAGAACGAGCTCTCGGCGACCACCGATGTCGAGGAACGTCCGGAGTTCGCCGGTCGCAGGACGACCAAGACCATCAACGGTCGCCGGGTGACCGGCTGGTTCACCGAGGATTTCACGCTCGACGAGCTGCGCACCCTCCGCACCCGGGAGCGTTTCCCCCGGCGGCGGCCGGGCAACACGGTCTATGACGGGCGGGCGCGGATCCCGACGCTGGAGGAGATCGTCGAGCTCGCGCAGAAGTACGGCGTGGGCGTCTATCCCGAGATCAAGTATCCGAGCTACTTCGCCTCGATCGGGCTGCCGATCGAGGGGCCGCTGCTGGAGACCCTCCGGCGACACGGCTGGGACGACGAGTGCGCCCCGGTGTTCATCCAGTCCTTCGAGACCAGCAGCCTCAAGCAGTTGCGGTCCGTCACGCGGCTGCGGCTCATCCAGCTCATCGGAGCGGGGAGCGGCCTGCCGTACGACATGGTGAAGGACGGCGACCGGCGGACCTGCGACGACCTTCTCACCCCGGACGGCCTGCGGGGGATCGCCGAGTACGCCGACGGCATCGGCGTGACCAGCACGAGGGTCGTGCCGATCGGGCCCGACGGGAGGTCGGAGCCCGCCACATCGCTCGTCGAGGACGCCCATCGGCAGGGGCTCCAGGTGCACGTCTCGACGGTCCGTGACGAGAACGGCAAGCTTCCGGTGGACTACAGAGAGGGCGACCCCACCGCCCGGGCCTACTCCCGCGCCCCCGGGAACGTGGCGGGCTGGCTCGACCGGCTGTACCGGCTCCACGTGGACGGAGTGCTCGCCGACAACCCCGGTAGCGCGTGTGCCACACGGGACCGCCTCTTCCACGATCACTGATCTCCGGGGACCGGCCAGCCGAGACACCCGCATGATCGCCGGCCGGGACGCGCGAGATCGGCCCAGGTCCCGGCTGTCGCACGGAAAAGCCTGGCTGGGCAAGGGAGGCCGAAGGTAGTGTCGGCGTCATGACCTGGCGACATTGATCCATCACCAGAGGCCGACGCGGGACACGCTGTCGCGGGCCGCCGGAGATGCCGAGCATCCCGAGCCCGGACCGTCTCCTCCGCGACAAGGACCTCAGATGATCTCTTTTCTGCGTGCGCCCGGCGCAGGCGCGGAGCGCCTGACCGCGATGCTCTACGCCTACATGTTCCTGAACGATCTCATCCTGCTCTACCCGGTCTACACGCTGCTGTTCGCGGAGACCGGCCTGTCGACCGCCGAGATCTCCTCGCTGTTCGTGATCTGGTCGCTCAGCTCCGTGGTCATGGAGGTCCCCTCCGGGGTGTGGGCCGACGCCGTCTCCCGGCGGCTGCTCCTCGCCCTGGCGCCGCTCCTGACCGCCGTGGGTTACGCCCTGTGGATCGCCGTTCCCTCCTACTGGGCGTTCGCCGCCGGTTTCGTCCTCTGGGGTACGTCGGGGGCCCTGCAGTCAGGTGCCCTGGAGGCGCTGGTCTACACCGAGCTCGAACGGCTGGACGCCACCGGCCGCTACGCCGCGATCATGGGCCGTGCCCGCGCGGTCGGCACCGTCGCCGTCATGGTGGCCACGGCCGCGGCCGCTCCCGTGTTGGCCGTGGGCGGATACCCGCTGCTCGGCATGGCCAGCATCCTGGCCTGCGTGCTCTGCGTGGTCATCGCGACGACCTTCCCCGAGCACCGCGTGGCCGGCCAGGGTGAGGAGAGCCAGGAGGGAGCGTCGCCGCACACCTACGCCGGCATCCTGCGGGACGGCCTGCGGGAGATGCGCTCCAGCCGGCCGGTACGACGAGCGCTACTGCTGGTGGCCGTGGTGTCGGCGATCTGGGGCTCGCTGGAGGAGTACGTCGCCCTGCTCGCGGCCGACACAGGGGTCGCCGAGTACGCCGTGCCGATCCTGGTGCTTCTCGTCTCGGTGGGGGTCGCGCTCGGCGGCCTGCTCGCGGCGACCGGGCGGAGCTTCACCGACCGGGCGTTCGCCTGAGTTCTCGCCCTCGGAGCGCTGGCGCTCGGCGCGGGAGCGATCAGCGGCGTCGCGGCGGGCTTCGTCGCGATCGCGGTGGCCTTCTGCCTCTTCCAGATGGCGACCGTGCTGGCCGACGCCCGGCTTCAGGACCGCATCACGGGTCCAGCCCGTGCCACGGTGACCTCGCTGGCCGGGCTGGGTACCGAGGTGGCGGGCATTGTCGTCTACACCGGCTACGCGGCGGCCTCGACGGTGACCGGGCACGGTGTGATCTTCATGATTTTCGCCATGCCGTACCTTTTCGTGGCGCTGGCCCTGACCGCGGGCGGGCGGTCACGCCTCGGTGGTGAGCGACGTCGGCAGCCAGCGGGATAGAAGGAAATTTGTGCCCGTTTTGCCGAGTTACGCGCATTTCACGGTCTCCGTTAATAGGATCTATGCCTAACCGTGACCATCGGCTGGGATCGTAGCTAAACGCTCAAAGCGCTCAACCGCTCCGGAAGGAAGAGACACCGTGCTGAAGTCCAAGACGCGTCGGCGCGTCGCGGTCAAGACAGCCGCCATCGCAGCAGCATGTGGGGGCATCTTCTTCGGCGCTGTCCCGGCGATCGCCTCCATGGCGGCGGGCCCGAAACCTGTCGCCTACACCTGCACCCCGACCGCAGGCACCCCGGCCGGCGCCTCCCACACATTCCAGATGGAGCTGGTCGGTCCCGCCGTCGCGCCAACGCCCAACTCCACCGTCGTGGTGACGTGGAAGATCGGCACGCCGGTGCCGGCCCTGACCGCTCCCTCGGCCATCACCTCGGGCGACCGGCTCTCCGTCGACGCGGAAGCGGTGATCACAGGCTCGCCGCTGGCGTCCCCCATGGAGACCCGGGCGGCCACGGCCACGGCCACCTCCGGGGCGGTGGTCCCCGGCGGGCCGATGACGGTGTTCCCCACCGTGCTGGTCACGGTGATGCCGACCGCGACCGGAGTCTTCGGGGTCCGGCCCGACGCCTTCACTCTCGCCCACGTCCCGGCAGCCGGCACGGGGACCGGCACCGGCCTGTACGACTGCACCGCCGACCAGGCCCAGGCTTCGGCCGCCGCTCTGCTGGTCACCGTGCAGCCCTCGGGCTCCTCCAGTGTCTCCGCCTCGCCCACCCCGACGGAGACCCCGACCCCGACCCCGACGGAGACCGCCACCACTCCGGCGCCGACGATCACCATCACCCAGACCAAGACGGCCAAGCCCACCAAGACCCGGCAGATCGACGAGACTCCCGGCGGTGGCGCCTCCACGGGCGGCGGCGGGGACGCCGGGCCGGACGCGCGGGTGATCATGCTCAGTGGCCTGCTGATGGTGGCGGGCGCCACTGCCGGCGGGCTGGTGTTGCGGCGCCGTACCGCGACCAGAGGCTGACCGGACGGACGGATGACCACCCCGACGCCCGAGGGCCGGCCGCCGCGGCCTCCCGTCCAGAACGGGGGGCCGCAGGGGCGTCCACGCGGACCCGTGCCGCCGTACAGGCCGGCACCGGTCCGTCCGCCCTACCAGCAGCACCCGGGATACCAGCAGTACGGCCAGCCGTACGAGGAGTGGCCAGAGGGGCGGGTCGACGACGGCCGGATGATGCGGTCGGTCCTCATCCTGGCGGGGGCCGCCGGGGTGATCACCGTGGTGGTGGGCCTGCTGATCATGCTGGCCAATCCCGGGGAGTACGACCTGGCCGACCAGCGCACCACGCTGCCGCCCCGCAGCCAGGCGAACGTCACCGCACCGGCGGACCTCTACTTCCAGGCGGCCCCGACGGCGCCGCCGCCCCTGCCGAGCATCCCGCCGGCCCCCGCCATGCAGCCCTCGACCCCGGTGCGCCTGGTCATCCCGAGGCTCGGCGTCAACGCGCCGATCAGGTCGGTGGGGCTCGACAAGCAGGGGGCGATCGAGGTGCCGCCGATCGGCAACCCGAACCTGGTCGGCTGGTACCGCTCGGGGCCCACGGCCGGAGAGGCCGGGCCGGCGATCATGCTGGGGCACAAGGACACGCGGTCGGGGAGTGCGGTCTTCAGCCGCCTCGACGAGATCCGCAACGGCGACCTCATCGAGGTGCACCGCAAGGACGGCGTCATCGCGGTGTTCACCGTGGGCGGGCTCGAACAGGCGGAGAAGGCGGTTTTCCCGACACAGCGGGTGTACGGCGAGTCGCCCAACCCCCAGCTCCACCTGATCACCTGCGGTGGCACCTACAACCGCGTGACCGGACACTACACCGACAACGTCATCGCCTACGCGACGATGACGGGCACGCGAAGGGAATGAACACGGCCGCCCTCCCCGGGACCGCGGTTCTGAAGGCCCTCGACGTTCCGGGGCCGATCCGGCCCTCCTGAGCACGACACGGGGGGAGGCTCTGCGGTAACCTGCCAATAACCGAACAATGCTCGGTTTTATCAGCGGGAGGCACTGTGGCAGAGGCGTACATCGTCGGGGCGGTCCGCACTCCGGTCGGTAAGAAGAAGGGCGGCCTGTCCACCGTCCACCCCACCGATCTGGCCGCGCACACCCTCAAGGCGCTCATCGACCGCACGGGCGTCGACCCGGCCGCGGTGGAGGACGTCATCATGGGCTGCGTCATGCAGTTCGGCCCGCAGAGCATGGACATCGCACGGAACGCGTGGCTCTCGGCTGGCCTGCCCGAGAGCGTCGCCGGGGTGACCATCGACCGGCAGTGCGGCTCCTCCCAGCAGTCCATCCACTTCGCGGCCCAGGGGGTGCTGTCCGGCACCCAGGACCTGGTGGTGGCCGCCGGAGTGGAGTCCATGAACATCGTGCCGATGGGCTCCTCCATCACCGCGGCCATGGAGAAGGGCATGCCCTTCCCGTTCGGTGACATGTGGGTCGAGCGGTACGGCAGGCAGGAGATCTCCCAGTTCCGCGGCGCGGAACTGATGTGTGAGAAGTGGGACCTCTCGCGTGAGGAGATGGAGCGGTTCGCCTACGAGAGCCACCAGCGGGCGGCCAAGGCCATCGCGAACGGCTACTTCAAGGACCAGATCGCCCCGATCAACGGCGTCGAGGACGACGAGGGCCCGCGTCCGGACACCACACTCGAGAAGATGGCGTCGCTGAAGACGCTGCGGGAGGACGGCCGGATCACGGCGGCCACCTCCTCACAGATCTCCGACGGCTCCGGGGCACTCCTGATCGCCTCCGAGCAGGCGGTCCGCGACCACGGCCTGACGCCTCGGGCGCGCATCGTCACCCTGACCCTCACCGGAGACGACCCGGTCTACATGCTGACCGCGCCGATCCCGGCGACCCGGAAGGCGCTGAAGAAGGCCGGCCTGTCCATCGACGACATCGACGTCACCGAGATCAACGAGGCGTTCGCCCCGGTCCCGCTGGCGTGGATCAAGGAAATCGGCGCCGATCCGGCCAAGGTCAACCCGAACGGCGGCGCGATCGCCCTGGGGCACCCGCTGGGCGGGACCGGCGCGATCCTGATGACCAAGCTCCTTCACGAGCTGGAGCGCACCGGCGGCAGGTACGGCCTGCAGACGATGTGCGAGGGCGGCGGCCAGGCCAACGTCACCGTCATCGAGCGGCTCTGACCCCCGGCTGGTCGGCCGGTCCCGGTTCGGCGCAGAACACGAGGCCGTATCCGCTGAGTGTCACCGGCGGATGCGTGGCCGGGACGAACGCCGATTCTCCGGCGCGCAGGTCGAGGGTGTCCGCCCGCACCCTGCCCTCGACGCAGAGCAGGATGCGGGGCAGGCCGCCGTCCAGCGGCACCTCGCCGTCCACGGCCACGCGGCGGAGCCGGAACTCCGGCGACGGCGTGACGTACACGCCGTCGCGCGCTTCGACCGGCAGCGGGATCGCGCCCGGATCGAGGACACGCAGGAGCTCCTCCACGTCGACCGGCTTGGCGGTGAGGCCTGCCCGCACGACGTTGTCGGAGCTGCCCATGATCTCCACGCCGAACCCGTCGAGGTAGCAGTGGAGCACGCCCGCGCCCAGGAAGAGCGCCTCTCCCGGAGCCAGGTCGTGCCGCCGCAGCAGGAGCGGGGCCAGGCAGGCGGGATCGCCGGGATGGCGTCGCGCCAGCCGCACGACCAGGTCGTAGTCGGGGTGGTGCACGGCTGAGGCGGCCCAGACGACCTGCTCGACCATCTCGGGCCTTTCGAGAAGCGCGCGCAGGGCCGCCACGGGGGAGCCCGCCTCCAGTAGCGACACCACGTCCTCCAGCGCGGGAACGCACAGCCGGGCGAGGAGCATCGCGGCCTGTCCGGCAGAGCGGAAGCCGGCCAGCGCGGTGAACGGTGTGAGCGCGCACACCAGTTCGGGCTTGGGCCAGGGGTCGACGTAGACACCCCTGGCGTGGCCCTCGGCGGCCTGCTCGGCGGACGGGTGCACCTGGAGGGACAGCGGCTGAGCGACGGCGATGAGCTTCATCAGGTACGGCAGGCGCTCGCCGTGCCGGGCGACGGTCGCCGGGCCGAGCTGTCCGAGCGGGTCCGCGCCGACGACGTCGGCCAGCGAGCGGCCGTCCCCGGCGAGCAGCGAAGGTCCGGCGGGATGGGTGCCGAGCCACATCTCGGCCTCGGGGCCCGGGGCGGGCACGGGCCTGCCGGTGAGGGCGGCGAGGTCGCTACGGGATCCCCACGCGTAGTCCTTGACGGGGTTGCTCAGAAGCCGGACACGGGTTGCCCGGCCGGATGCCGTCACTGTCGGCACGGCGCCCACATCCTTGATCATCTGAATCCTTCCAGCTGGAGGCCCGGGCTTCAGCCCTGGGAGAGGACACGGCCCGGTGCCTCGAGGTCCGGTACGGACGGTTCGGCCACTCCGGGCTCCTGGCGCAGGACCAGGGCGGCGGCGCCGAGCAGGCCGGCGTCGCGCCCGAGGGAGGTGGGGGCCACGCGCAGGCGCCGCAGGAAGGCGAGACCGGCGTTCCCGGCGATCGCCTCCCCGAGCGGGTCGAACAGGATCGCTCCCGCGGCGGCCACGCCCCCTCCGATGACGACGTGGTCGAGGTCGAACAGCGCGGACGTGGTGAGGATGGCGACGGCCAGCGTGCCGGCGGCGCGCTGGAAGGCCTGGCGCGCGACGGGGTCGCCGGAGCGGGCGTCCGTGGCCAGGGCCTTGGCGTCGTCGCCTGCCCAGCCGTTCGCGCGGGCCCAGCGGACCATGTTCGGGCCGCTGGCCACGGTCTCGACACATCCGACGGCGCCGCAGGGGCACGGGTCGCCGCCCGTGTCGACGACGATATGGCCGATGTGCCCGGCGTTGCCGGTCGGGCCGAGATACGGCATGCCGTCGAGGACGAGACCGCCGCCCACACCGGTGGAGACGACCATGCCCAGCATCGCCCTGGACGGCCTTCCCTCCGGAAGTCCGAGCCACCACTCGCCCAGTGCCATGCACTGGGCGTCGCCGGCCAGCCGTACGGGCCGCCCGGGCAGCATCCGCTCAAGGGCGTCGACCAGCGGGAAGTCCCGCCAGCCGGGGATGTTGACCGGGCTGACCGTCCCGGCGCGCGGGTCCAGCGGCCCCGCCGACCCTATCCCGACGCCGTGGAGACGGCCGGCGGGCACCTGGGCGGTGATCCGGCCGACCACCTCCAGCAGGGTCTCCTCTGCCGGTCCGCGACCGCGCAGCGCCACCTCGGCGCGGGCCCGTACGGTTCCGTCGGTCTCGACGGCGGCGGCGGCGAACTTGGTGCCGCCGATGTCCACGGCCAGCACGGTCACGGCCGCGCCTCGTTGACGCACCGCAGTACCGGGGCGCTGACCAGGGCGGCCGGGTCGAGGTCCCGGTCTGTGGCGATGTGGAACGTGACGCTCTGCCCGGGGAGGAGGGTGAGGAGCATGTCGTCGACGGAGGCGGCCGGGTCGAGCCGGTCGGGGAAGAGCGCGAGTTCACGCACAACGGTTGTGGCGGTCACGGTGACACGGTAGCCGCCCGGGGCGGGTTCGGCACGGGCGTCGTAACCGGCCACCGGGAAGGCGACCCGGGTGTCCTCCTCGAAGAAGGAGATGACCTGCCGCTCGCCCAGCTGGACGGCCAGCAGTTCGGCCGCGGGATCGGCGGGGGCCGCCACGCCGGTGGGAAGGGGGATCCGCGTCACCGTACGGCCCGCCGCCTCGACCGTGACGATCTCCTTGGCCAGCGGCTCGCCGTCGAGGCCGCGCCGTACCAGGGACAGCTCGCCCCGCCACGGCTCGTCGCTGTCGTTGACCACCGCGACCACGCCGTCCTGGACGGTGAGCAGCCGGTCGGCGTAGACGCGGCGCAGGGCGTACCACAGAGGTTTACGCCTGGCGTCGCCGTCGACCGCCGCCCAGGAGATGACCGGCCAGCAGTCGTTGAGCTGCCAGACGATCGTGCCCATGCAGTGCGGCGCCAGCGCCCGGAACCGTTCGATGCCGAAGGCGATCGCCCGGGCCTGGTTGAGCTGGGTCAGGTAGTGCCAGTCGTCGAAGGTCTCCGGCTGGGGCAGATGGTCGCCGAGGCCGCGCAGCAGCTTGGCGTTGCCGTCGATCGCCTTCTGGTGATGGAGCATGAGCGGGGAGTCGGACGCCGGCTCACCGCCGATGGCGCGGCGCAGGGTGGCGTACGCGGGTGGGGCCTGGAATCCGAACTCGGCGACGAACCTGGGTGTGTAGGCGGCGTAGCGGCTGTAGTCCTCGCGGTTCCAGACGTCCCAGATGTGGACGGTGCCGGCGTCCGGGTCGTTGGGCCGCAGATCGGGTGCTCCGGAGTAGGGACTGCCGGGCACGTAGGGGCGGGTGGGGTCGAGCTCGGCGATGATCGAGGGCAGCAGGTCGTAGTAGAAGCCGGAGCCCCAGCTCCGTCCCTCCAGTCTCTCCTGCCAGCCCCAGTCGGCGTGGCCCTCGATGTTCTCGTTGTTGCCGCACCACAGCACCAGGCTGGGATGGCTGGCCAGTCTGGTCACGTTCTGGCGGGCCTCGGCCGTGACCTCCGAGCGGAAGGGCTCCTCCTCGGGGTAGGCGGCGCAGGCGAAGGGGAAGTCCTGCCAGACCAGCAGGCCGAGTTCGTCGGCCAGGTCGTAGAAGTCGTCGCTCTCGTACAGGCCGCCGCCCCAGACCCGCAGCAGGTTGACGTTCGCCC
Organism: Streptosporangium sp. NPDC087985; assembly: GCF_044741965.1. Taxonomy (NCBI): domain Bacteria; kingdom Bacillati; phylum Actinomycetota; class Actinomycetes; order Streptosporangiales; family Streptosporangiaceae; genus Streptosporangium; species Streptosporangium sp. NPDC087985. Next base: position 313,411 of record NZ_JBIUTQ010000004.1, on the reverse strand, counting down.
CGGTCGCCTGCGTGAAACGCCCGGCCAGGCGGTCGCGGGTGACCCGGGCGGGGAAGCAGTCGTCGGGGATCCAGTTGACACCGCGGACGAACACCGGCACCCCGTTGACGGCGAGCGTGAACGCCTCGCGGTCCAGGTCGACCGTGCGGAAGCCGATCCGTCCGCGCCACTCCTCCTCACCCAGGCGGACGGTGAGGTCGTAACGGGACTGCCCGCCGTACCCGCGGGGCCACCACAGCTCCGGTCCGGGTACGGCGAGGGTGAGAACGGCCTCCCGCTGTCCGGCGGCGAGCCGTACCTCCGTGGAGAGCCCCGCCACCTCGGCGGTCAGCGTGAGCGGCTCCTCGGTGGCGCGCTCGATCCGGACGTGCGCCTCCACCCGGCCGTCCTGCCCGTCCACGGTCACCACGGGGCGTACCTCGGCCAGCCGCGCGCCACTCCAGCTCTCCAGCCCGATCGGCCGCCAGATGCCGGAGGTGACCAGGGTGGGCCCCCAGTCCCAGCCGAAGTTGCAGGCCATCTTCCGGATGAACTGGTACGGCTCGTCGTACGCCCCCGGGCGGTCCCCCAGCGCGGTCCGCCGCGCCTCGGCGTAGGCGTAGGGGGAGTCGAAGAGCACGGTGAGGGTGTTGTCGCCCTCGCGCAGCAGATGCCGGACCGGGAAGCGGTATCGGCGGTGCTGGTTGGCCGTGACCGCGACCTGGACGCCGTTGAGGATGACCGTGGCGGCGGTGTCGAGACCCTGGCAGACCAGGTCGGTGCGGTCGTGCCCGTCCGCCGTCCAGGTGAAGACGGTCTCGTAGGCCCAGCGGGTGTGGCCGATCCAGCCGAGCCGGGTCTCGTTGTCCTTCAGGTAGGGATCGTCGATGAGCCCGGCGGCCAGCAGGTCGGTGTGCACGCAGCCGGGGACGGTGGCGGCGACGCCGGCGATCCCGACGTCCTCCGAGACGGCGGTGAGAGTCCAGCCGTCGTGCAGCGGACGGTAGGTGCTCAAGGGGTTCTCCTTGGTGCTTGGTGAAGTGTGAGGACGGTGTCCTCCTGCTGTCCGAGGGGTGGGGAGGGGTTGCTTAACCGAGTAAGTGAACAGACCGTACGGTGCTGTTGACAACGGTGTCAATGGCACCGTCCCGCCGAGAACGTTCCTTAACCGGGCCCGGTGGAGATCACTCCTGTCACGTGTCGGAGGGGAGCTGCGGTTACGCGCCTCGGCGCGGGCGCGTAGTAAAGTGCGTAGGCGAGATCGAGAAGTAACCGGTTCAGCCAGGGGGCTCCGTGAAACGACCAACGATCGCGGACATCGCCCGCCGGGCGGGGGTCTCGAAGGTGGCGGTCTCCTACGCGCTGAACGGCCGCCCCGGGGTGTCGGAGACGACGCGTGCCGCCATCAAGGTCATCGCGGAGGAGATCGGCTGGCGCCCCAACAGCGCGGCCAGGGCGCTCAACGGGGCACAGGCGCACACCGTCGGCCTGGCCGTGTGCCGCCCGGCGCGGATACTGGGCATGGAACCGTTCTTCATGGAGCTGATCAGTGGCATCGAGGGCGAGCTGTCCGCCCGGTCCTACGCGCTGATGCTGCAGGTGGTCGCCGACCAGGACCAGGAGATTGAGGTCTACCGGCGCTGGTGGGGCGAGGGCCGCGTGGACGGTGCGATCCTGGTCGACCTGCGCTTCGCCGACCCCCGGGTGGCCGCGATCGAGGCGCTCGGCATGCCGGCGGTCGTCGTCGGGCACCCGTCGGAGTCCGGCTCGCTGACCCCCGTCTGGTCCGACGACGCCGCGGCCGTCCGCGAGACGGTCGAATACCTCGCGGCGCTCGGCCACCGCGGTATCGCCCGGGTCGCGGGGCTGCCCAGACTGGTCCACACCGTGCTGCGGGACCAGGCCTTCACCGCCGTGTGCGACGAGCTCCGGCTGCCCGGCCACACCATCGTGCACACCGACTACACCGGTGAGGAGGGCGCCCGGGCCACCCGGCGCCTGCTCAGCTCCCCCGACCGGCCGACCGCGATCGTCTACGACAACGACATCATGGCCGTGGCCGGACTGTCGGTCGCCCAGGAGATGCGGTTCGACGTGCCCGCGGACCTGTCCATCGTGGCCTGGGACGACTCACCGCTCTCCCAGGTCGTGCGGCCCCCCCTGACCGCGCTCAGCCGCGACATCTCCGCCTACGGCGCCCATGCCGCCCGCAGCCTCCTCGCCCTGATCGCCGGCGAGCACGTCTCCGCTGTCGAGGACGAGGCGGCCAGGCTCACCCCGCGGGGCAGCACGAGCGCCCCCGGGCGTAGGTGACTACCGCGGGACCCGGGCCACGCAGAAGACGGTCTGGCCGAAGGGCGGGCGGACGAAGCGCTCGATGAAGCGGGTGGCGGGGACCACCGTGCGGTCGTAGATCTTGACCAGGCGGGGATCGGGGTAGCCGACGCCACCGCGGCGGACGGCGGCCCACCACGCGATGCCGCCGAGGAAGTTGATCGGCTTGAGCACGTCGATGTCCAGGCCCGCCTTGGAGACCGTACTGCGCAGGGTGGCGGGGGAGTAGCGGGTGACGTGGCCGACCTTGCGGTCGAAGTCTCCGTAGAGCTGCATGTAGCCGGGGACCCAGATGACGATCCGCCCACCGGGGACGGTGACCTTGGCGAGGGAGCGCAGGGCCTCGACGTCCTCCTCGATGTGCTCCAGGACGTTCATCATCACGACGGTGTCGACCTTCTCACCGATCGGGATGTCGGTCGGCAGGCCGAACTGCAGCACGTCGATCTCGTCGCGGCCGGTGAAGCGCTCGCGGAGCCGCTCCACGCAGTAGGGGTCGAAGTCGCTGACCACCAGCCGGTCCAGGCGAGGCAGGAACGCCTCGGCGAAATGGCCCAGGCCGGAGCCGATCTCCAGCATCGAGCGACCCACGTGCGGGGCCACCATGTCGAGCTCGTACTGCCGGTAGTTCTTGGCCTCGTCCCCACCCAGGTGGTTCTCCAGGGCCTCGTCTCCGGCCGCCGGTTGCACTACACGGTCATACCCAGACATGCGGTTCCGTCCAGATCGCTAACAGAGAGCCGTGACGCCGCGGGGCCACGGCTGTGGACAGGCAGAGTCTAGTGGCCGTTCCCCCGGAGAGACCCCCCAAACAACCCGGCGCGGCCTAGCATGGGCACCCCCATGGAAACTACCTTCATCGGCCGGCACGCGGAGATCGCACAGGTGACTCGTCTGATGCGGGAGTCCCGCCTGGTCACGCTCACCGGGCTGGGCGGCGTCGGGAAGACGCGGCTGGCCAGACGGGCGGTCGAGGAGGCCGCGGAGGAGTTTCCCGACGGCCTCTGGCTCGTCGAGCTCGCCTGCCTGACCGATCCGTACCTCCTGGCGGAGACCGTGGCCGGCAGCATGGGCCTGGCCGACCAGTCCGCCCGCCGGCAGGAGGATGTGCTGGCGGAGTGGCTGGGCCCGCGCAGGTCGCTACTCGTGCTCGACACCTGCGAGCACCTGGTGGAAGCGGTGGCCTCGCTGGTGGACACCCTGTTGCGCGCTGCGCCCCACCTCCGGGTGCTGGTCACCGGCCGCCAGCCGCTCGGTGTGCCGGGTGAGCACGTCTACCTCGTCCCGCCGCTCCCGGTCGAGGACGCGGTGGTCCTGCTGTGTGACCGCGCGGGCCCGCCGGGTGACACGGACGACGCGGGTGATCCAGGCGCGGTCCACGGGGCGCGCGGCGGCGCGGCGGACCTGGCCGAGCTCTGTCAGAGGCTTGACCGCATCCCGCTGGCGATCGAGATGGCGGCCGTACAGCTGCGCACCATGTCGCCCACGGTGCTCACCCGGCGCCTGAACGACCGTTACCACCTGCTGACCGGGAGCGGCGGGCCGGTGCGGCACGGGTCGCTCCGTACCGCGATGGGCTGGAGCCACGAACTCTGCACCCCGGCCGAGCGCCTGCTGTGGGCGCGGCTCTCGGTGTTCGCCGCGGGATTCGACCTGGAGGCGGCCGAGTGGGTCTGCGCGGGCGGGCCGCTCCCGGCCGGGCAGGTGCTCGAAGCGCTGACCGGGCTGGTCGACAAGTCCCTCGTGCAGAGGGAGGAGCACCCCGCCGGGGTACGGCTGCGCATGCTGGACACCGTCAGGGAGTTCGGTGCCGAGTGGCTGTTCCGGCTGGGCGAGGCCGACGCGGTCCGGGGCCGCCACCGCGACCACTACCTCGAGCTGGCCAGACGGTGCGTCGCCGAGTGGCCCGGCAGGCAGGTGGAGTGGTACGGCCGGATGCGCGCCGAGCAGCGCAACCTCCGCAGGGTCTTCGAGCTGTGCCTGGCCGATCCCGAGTGGTCCCGGGCGGGTCTGGGCCTGGCGGGGACCCTGTGGTTCCTCTGGGTCTGCTGCGGCATGCTGCGCGAAGGCCGCCACTACCTGGAGACGGCGCTGCGGATGGACACCGGGGGCGGCCCGGAGCGGATCAGGGCGCTCTGGGTCTGCGCGTGGGTGGCCGCGCTCCAGGGTGACCTCGACGCCGCGAGGCAACGGCTTGACCGGTGCCGCGCCGAGGATCCCGAGGGGAGCGCCACCGGCCACGTCGTGCAGGTGGAGGGCCTGCTCTCCCTCATACGGCGCGACTACCCCCGTGCCGTCGAGCTGCTGGACGAGGCCATGGCCTGGCACATGGCCGAGGGCAGCGTGCTGTCCGGGCTGCTGCCCTGCTACACGCTGGCGGCGCTCGGCCTGCTGGGGGCGGGAAGGCCCGAGGAGACCATGGAGACGCTGGCCGAGGGACAGGCGCTCTGCGAGGCCCACGGGGAGGAGTGGAGCCGTGCCCAGATGGAGTACGCCTTGGCCTGGGCCGAGCACGTCAAGGGCGAGACGCGCGGGGCGCTCCGCCACGCCAGGGCGGCACTCGCCTCGGCGCGGCTCTTCGAGGACCTGCTCCTGAGCGTCGCCTGCGTCGAGATGATCGCCTGGGTGGCGGCGGAGGAGGGACACGCGGGCAGGGGGGCACGGCTGCTGGGCGCCGCCCAGGCCATCAGGGACTCCTCGGGGCTGTCGCGGTCCGGTTTGACGATCTTCACCTCGATCCGGGACCGGGCCGTGGCCCGGACCGTGCAGACGCTCGGCAGTGCAGAATTCGACACCCTCTTCGCCGAGGGACAGGGCCTTGACCTGGGCATCGTTGTGAAATATGCGCTGGGGGAGAAGATTCCGTAACCGAGGGTGCGGACCCCCATCCGTTCCGTTACCGATTCCGTGGTTGGCTTGCCCCCTGACGCGGAGAGGCTGGAACGGTGGCGGAGACGCGGACGCGCCGGGGGAACATCCCGGCGGAGACGAGCAGCCTCGTCGGGCGACAAGCGGAGCTCGACGAGATCGCCGTGCTGATCGGCCGGTCACCGCTGGTGACGCTCACCGGGGTCGCCGGCGTGGGCAAGACGCGGCTGGCCGTCAGGACGGCCGACCGGCTCCAGGACTCCTTCGCTGACGGGGTGTGGGTCGTCGAGCTCTCCGCCGAGCAGAACGGCGACCTGATCGGCCACGACATCGCCGCGGTGCTCGGCCTGCGCGAGCAGTCGGTGCGCTCCCAGTCCGAGGTGCTGGCCGAGTTCCTCGCGGACAGACGGCTGCTGATGGTCCTGGACACCTGTGACCATCTGGTCGACGCCTGCGCGGCGCTGCTGCGCCGGGTGCTGCCTGAGGCCCCGCACGTGCGGGTGCTCGCCACCAGCCGCCAGCCGCTCGGCCTGCCCGGGGAGCGGGTCCTGCCGATCGAGCCGCTGGAGGTGCCCGGAGCCGGGGACACCGGGGCGGACGCCGTCCGGCTGTTCACCGAGCGGGCCCACGCTCTGGTGCCTGGGCTCACCCTCGATCCGGTGGCGGTGGCACAGGTCTGCGGGCTGCTGGACGGCATCCCGCTGGCCATCGAGCTCGCCGCCCGGCGGCTGCGGGCGCTGTCGGTGCAGCAGATCGCCGAACGGCTGGACGACCGCTTCGGGCTGCTCGTCGGCGGGAGCCGTACTCCGCTGGGACGCCACCAGACCCTGCGCACCGCGGTCGGCTGGAGCCATGAGCTCTGCGCCGCGGAGGAGCGCCTGCTCTGGGCGCGGCTGTCGGTCTTCGACGGCTGGTTCGACGCCGAAGACGCGCGGGCGGTCTGCGCCGACGGGCGGCTGACCGGTCTTCCGCTGCTCAAACTCGTGGACAGGTCCATTCTGATCGCCGAGGGATCGCGCTACCGGATGCTCGACACGATCCGCGACTACGGCAGGGAGTGGCTGCGCCGGCTGGGCGAGGAGGATGCCTTGATCCGCCGCCACCGTGACCACGGCCGCAGCCCGTGACCACGGCCGCAGCCCGTGACCGGGTGACGACCTCCGCCACCTCCGCCCGCCCCAACGGACCAAACCGGAGCGATTCGGAAATTTCTCCGCGTGCGGTGGAAAGTTCAGCCTTGAAACAGTGGTGAGTTTTGCACTTAGGGAGAAGGAAACCCCCCGGAAAGAGGGAGGCCAGCCGGTCCGTGACCCTGATGGGGTGCTATTTCCGGAGAGTGGAAGGAGCGCGAACCAATGGAACAGGTCCCAAGGTGGCGCGGGAACCTCACCGTGGAGAAGAGCGGCTTCACCGGCCGTGAGAGCGAGGTACGGGAACTGCTGAAACTCCTGGAGAAGACACCGCCGGTCACGCTCACCGGCCCCACCGGCAGGGCGGAGCCCGGCATCGAGCCCGCGCGCGGGTACTTCGGCGGAGCCGGCGTCACGACCGCCGGCGAGCCGCTCGCCCTGGTGACCGTGGCGATGGCGGCCACCTGGTGCGGTGAGTTCGCCAGGGCCGTCTCCCTGATCCAGGAGATGCGGCGACTCCGCGACGACCGCGACGACCGTGGCGAGCACAGGGCCCGCGCCTGCGGCGACTACGTGCTCTCCATCGCCCAGCTCGGTCTCGGCCGGATGGCCGAGGCCACGGCGGCGGCCCGGCGGTCGCTCGACGTCACCTGGCGCCTCCGCGACGCCACCGGTGTGGCGCTGGCCGTGGACCAGCTCGCGGTGATCGCCGCAGCCCAGGGAGACGGCTACCGCGCCGCCCACCTCCAGGGCGCGGGAGCGCGGCTGCGGGCCATGTTCGGGCTGCGGGGATTCGGCTCGGAGAGCATGTCGGGGCCGAGGACGGTCGCCGAGCGCACGGCACGGCAACTGCTCGGCGACGACACCTACGACACGGCCTTCGCCGAGGGACACCGCGACGAGCCCGACTCCGCGGTGGCCTACGCCCTCGGCTGAGAACCGGCGCGTGAGGGACTTCCCCCGGGGCGCCTCCATGCGGTGGAATCTCTTACGACACCCGCGAAGGAGCCCCCGACGGACGACGACGAGGCGATCGCCCGTTCCCTGGCCGGTGACCTGACCGCCTACGAGGCGCTGGTCACGCGCTACAGCGCGCTCGCACACCGCACCGCGGTGATGCTCGGCGCCGCGGACGAGTCCGAGGACGTAGTCCAGGAGGCGTTCGTCAAGGCATACCGCCACCTGGCCACCTTCCGCAGGGAGGCGCCGTTCCGCCCCTGGCTGCTGCGGATCGTGGCCAACGAGACCCACAATCTGACCCGTTCCCGCAGCCGCAGGGCCGAACTGGCCGTCAAACTGACCGAGCCGCACCTCCCCGAGGTGGCGGGCCCGGAGGACGTGGCCGTCGCCACCGACCGTCGCGCCCGTCTCCTCGACATGGTGCGTACGCTCCCCGAGCGGGAACGTGAGGTCGTCGTCTGCCGGTACTTCCTTCAGCTGTCGGAGGCCGAGACCGCCCAGGTGCTCGATCTCCCGGCCGGCACCGTCAAGTCGCGGACCTTCCGCGGGCTGAGCCGTCTGCGTGAGGGGGTGGGCCGTGACCTCGCCTGACGATCTCGAAGCCCAGCTCCTCGCCCTCGGCGAAGACCTCGACATTCCCGCCCCGCCGCCCGCCGAGGTGGTGCGCGCCGTACGGGCCCGCCTCGACTCCCTCCCCGCCGCGGACCGTCACCCCGCGCCCGGACCGTCCACGCGACGCCCGGGCGGCCTCCCGCGCGTGCCGGTACGGCGGGCGTCAGGAGAGCCCGGCGGCCCGAGGCCCGCCGTACGCCTGCGGCGGCGGGCGATCGTCTCCGCCGTCGCGGTCCTCGTCGCCCTGCTCCTCGGGGGGACCCCGGTGGGACGGGCAGCGGTCATGGAGGTCCTGCGGTTCGCGGGGGTCGAGCTGGAGATCGGCGGCCCCGGGCCGCTGCCGTCCGGGCTGCCCGAGCCGCTCCCGGGAGAACACCGGGTCACCCTGGAGCAGGCCCGGCGGCAGGTGGCGTTCCCGATCTCCGTCCCCGCCGTGCTGGGCGATCCGCGTGACGTCAGGGTGAGCGACGGCGGCCGGGTGGTGTCGCTGCTCTGGCCGGAGGCCAGGCTGGACGAGTATGACGGCAGGCTCCAGGTCGTCTTCCGCAAGGAACTGGGGATGAACTGGCCGGAGGAGGTCGTCCTGGGCACCTCACCGGGGTGGTGGATCCCGGCCCGCCACGGCCTGAGCTACCTGCCCCGCGCGGGCGGCGGCGAGCTCCCGGTCCGCCCACGCACGGCCGCCCCCACCCTCATCTGGCAGCGGGGACAGGTCGGCCTGCGGCTGGAGGGCGCCGGCGATCTCCAGCGGGCGCTGGAGATCGCCGGCTCAGCCCGCTGAGGCCAGCCAGTCGTCGATCCCCCTGAACAGGTCCCTGCGCACCTGCTCCGGAGCCGCCGACACCCGGATCGACTGCCTGGCCAGCTCGGCCAGCTCCGCGTCGCCGAAGCCGTACACCTGCCTGGCCAGCTCGTACTGCGGCAGCAACCGCGCGCCGAACAGCAACGGGTCGTCGGCGCCCAGTGCGATCGGCACCCCGGCGTCGAACAGCCGCCGCAGCGGCACGTCCTCGGCCCTCTCCGCCACGCCGAGCCCGACGTTGGAGGTGGGACAGACCTCGCACGCGATCTGCCGCTCGGCGAGGAGCTCCATCAGCCGCGGCGACTCGGCCGCCCGCACGCCGTGCCCCAGCCGGTCGGCACCCAGCACGTTCACGCACTCGGCCACGCTGTCGGCACCCAGCAGTTCCCCGCCGTGCGGTACGGCCAGCAGCCCGGCCCGCTTGGCGAGCCGGAACGCCCCGTCGAAGTCACGGGCCCGGCCACGGCGCTCGTCGTTGGAGAGCCCGAACCCGACCACGCCCTGGTCCATGTAGTGCGTGGCGAGACGGGCCAGTGTCTTGGCGTCCAGCGGATGCCGGGTCCGGTTGGCGGCCACCACGACGGCGATCCCTATCCCCGCATGGCGGGCCGCCTTGTGCGCGGCGTCGAGCATCAGCTCCAGGGCCGGGGTGAGCCCGCCGAACCGCTGGGCGTACCCGGACGGGTCCACCTGGATCTCCAGCCAGCGCGACCCTTCAGCGGCCTCGTCTTCGGCGGCCTCCCGCACCAGCCGGTAGACGTCGTCCTCCCGCTGCAGGACCGTCCGCGCGATGTCGTACAGCCGCTGGAACCGGAACCAGCCCCGCTCGTCGGTCGCCCGGAGCCTGGGCGGCCAATCCTCCTCCAGCGCGTCCGGCAGGTGCAGACCCTGCTCCCGGGCGAGCTCGATCAGGGTGGAGTGCCGCATCGAACCGGTGAAGTGCAGATGCAGGTGAGCCTTGGGCAGTTCGCTGAGGGGACGTGGCATTTCCATATGGTGCCGCACGGCCGGCGCTTCCCGGTCACTGTTGGTCCCAACTCGACGATCCTCCGGCGTCCGCGGCACGGCTCAGCCCACCCGGACGGGCCGCACCGGGGTGAAACCGGGGTACGTTGGCTCCGATCTCCGGATTCGTTAGGTTCCGGCGTCTTAACGAATTGAAAAATGCTATGCCCCCTACCACGGCATATGTCCTCGACTCAAGCCTTGACTCAGGAAAATCGCCAAACGGGGTTTCAGTTGACCGCTCCGCCGTGCGACCGTAGGGGCACCTGTAGTCAGTACAAGGCTGGGGCTGCAATGAGAGCGGATGTCTTCGTCGGCAGAGAGAAGGAACTGGCCGAGGTCTCCGCCCTGCTCGAAAGCGCCCGCCACGTCACCCTGACCGGTACCGCCGGGGTGGGCAAGACCCGCCTGGCGCTGCGCCTGGTCCGGACCCTCGAAAACGAGTTTCCCGGAGACGTCCACGTCGTCGACCTGTCCGACGCCTCCGGAAACCTCGCCTCCCTGGCGGAGACGGTCGCCGGCGCGATCGGCGCACGCCGGCGGCCGGACGTGCCCGCCCTGGAGACCTTGATCGAGGAGCTGGCCCCACGTCAGACCCTGATCGTCCTGGACACCTGCGACCGGGTCATCGGCGCGGTGGGCACCCTGATCGACCTGCTGCGGTCGGTCGAGGGACTGCGGATCCTGGCCACCAGCAGGCAGCGGCTGGGTCTCCCGGACGAGCGTCTCTACCCGGTCGGCGAACTCCCTCCGGCTGACGCCGTCTACCTGCTCACCGCCCTCGCCGACAGAAGACTCGACGAGATGGACCCGCTGGAGCTGTGCGGACGGCTCGGCAACCTGCCCCTGGCGATCGAGCTCGCCGCCGCCAATCCCGACCCCGGCGCCGCCGACGTGTTCACGGCCACCTCCGGCACCTGGCGGCACAGCTCCATGCGGGCCGCCTACGGCTGGAGCCACGAGCTGTGCGACCCGCAAGAGCGCATCCTGTGGGCACGGGCCTCGGTTTTCTCCGGCACGTTCGACCTGGAGGCCGCCAAGGAGGTCTGCGTCGCGGAGGGGCTCGCCGCCGACCAGGTCTTCGACGCCCTGCTCGGCCTGCTCGACAAGTCCGTCCTCGTCGGCGAGGACGGGGAGTGCGGCTTCCGCTACCGCCTGCCCGCCTCCGCCCGCGAGTTCGGCGCGGTCTGGCTGGACCTCCTCGGCGAGACCGGCGAGATGCGGCGGCGTCACCGCGACCACTTCCTTGAGCTGTCCGCCCAGGCCGAGGCCGGCTGGCAGTGCCGGCAACTCTTCTGGTATCGCAGGCTGGTGCTCGAATGCGCCAACATCCGCCAGGCCATCGAATACTGCTACCGCAGGCCCGACGAGCGACGCAAGGGCCTCGACCTGGTCGGCAACCTGTGGTTCCTGTGGGCATGCTGCGGCATGCACGCCCCCGGCAACGACATGCTCCAGCGTGGCCTGCACCTGGAACGTACCCCCGGCCCCGAGCGGATCAAGGCGCTCTGGGTGCACGCCTGGGTGTCGATCCAGCGCGGTGATCTCGAACGCGCGGAGCGCACCCTCGCCGAGTGCGTCGCCGAGGACTCCCTGGAACACGCCACGGCCTACGTCAGTCAGTTCCAGGCCCACCTGGCGGTCCTGCGGGGCGACGTGGGCCAGGCCCTGCATCTCATCAAGCACGCCCGGGCGCGGCACCGCTCGGACGGCAACGTCTTCCCCGGCTTCCTGCCCACCTACACGGTCGTGGCCACCGCCATGATGCTTGGGGGCAGCCTCCAGCAGGCCGTGTCCGTCCTGCACGAGGGGCGCGACCTCTGCGACTCCTGCGGCGACGAGTGGACCCTCATCCGCCTGAACCTCCTCCTGGGCCAGGCCGAGCACCTCCTTGGCGACAACGGCGCGGCCGCCGAGTCCGTCCGCGACTCCCTCCGCGGCGCCCGGCTGTTCGGGGACACCTTCTCCCTGCTGGAGGGCCTGGAGGTGGCCGCCATCGTCGCCGAGGCCGACGCGGACGACGTGCTCGCCGCCTTCCTGCTCGGCGCGTCCGAAACCGCCCGGATCGGCACCGGAGTGCCGTCCAGCCGCTCGCTCCTCCTCGCGAGCCTGCTGCGCACGTCCGAGCTGAGACTGCGCGGCCGCATGGGCAGGGCGAAGTTCGACAGGCTGACCGAGCTGGGATCCGTGGCCAGCCTGAGTTCCGCCGTGGAACACGCGCTCCGGGAGACCTTCCCCTGACCTGTCTGTCCGGAGGCCGATGGGCCCGTCCGGAGGCCGGCGGCCCTGTATGGAGATCCGCGGGCCGTGCCGTACACGGAAGAAGGTCCGGGGCTCGGGGCCCCGGACCTTCTCTGTCCACATGTGTACGGCGGGTGGCCGTGTACACGGCTAGCGGGTGCCGCCCAGGAACTTGGCCACCCGGCTGACACCCTCGACGAGGTCCTCGTCGCCCAGGGCGTAGGAGAGACGGAAGTAGCCCGGGGTGCCGAAGGCCTCGCCGGGGACGAGGGCGACCTCGGCCTCCTCCAGGATGAGCTCGGCGAGCTCCGCGGACGTCTGCGGGCGCCTGCCGCCGAAGTCCTTGCCCAGCAGCTCCTTGACCGACGGGTAGGCGTAGAACGCGCCCTTCGGCTCCGGGCACAACACGCCCGGGATCTCGTTCAGCATCCGCACCATGGTCTGGCGGCGGCGGTCGAAGGCCTCACGCATCTTCGCCACGGCCGACAGATCGCCGCTGACGGCGGCCAGGGCGGCGGCCTGAGCGACGTTGGAGACGTTGGAGGTGGCGTGTGACTGCATGTTGGTCGCGGCCTTGACCACGTCCTTCGGGCCGATCAGCCAGCCCACCCGCCAGCCGGTCATCGCGTAGGTCTTGGCGACGCCGTTGAGGACGACGACCTTGTCGCCCAGCTCGGGGACGACGGTGGCGATGCTCGCGAAGGTCGCGTCGCCGTACGTGAGGTGCTCGTAGATCTCGTCCGTCACGACCCACAGGTCGTGCTCGGCGGCCCAGCGGCCGATCTCCTCGACCTGCTCGGGGGTGTAGACCGCACCGGTCGGGTTGGACGGCGAGACGAACAGCAGGACCTTGGTGCGGTCGGTGCGGGCCGCTTCGAGCTGCTCGACACCGGCCAGATAGCCGGTGGTCTCGTCGGTCACGACATCGACCTGGACGCCGCCGGCCAGCTTGATGGCCTCGGGATAGGTCGTCCAGTAGGGGGCCACGACCAGGACCTCGTCACCCGGGTCGAGCAGCGTGGCGAACGCCTCGTAGACGGCCTGCTTGCCGCCGTTGGTGACCAGCACCTGGGCGGCGTCGACCTGGTAGCCGGAGTCGCGGAGCGTCTTGTCGGCGATGGCCTGCTTCAGCTCCGGGAGGCCGCCGGCCGGCGTGTACTTGTGGAACCTGGGGTTCCGGCACGCCTTGACCGCCGCATCGACGATGTAGTCGGGAGTCGGGAAGTCCGGCTCGCCGGCGCCGAAGCCGATGACCGGGCGGCCCGCCGCCTTCATCGCCTTGGCCTTGGCGTCCACGGCGAGCGTGGCGGACTCGGAGATCGCGGAGATGCGTGCTGAGATGCGAGGACGGGTCATGCCTCCATGGTTACAGAACTGTGGCGTTGTTTCCGCCGCTTATCCAGGATGTGGACAGGCTATGAGCAAGCCGTGCAAGACGGCCTTGAAGAGGAGTACGGGGGACGATCCGCCGCTGGTTCGACGTAGAGGCCATTCCCCCGTAGACTCCGGCATGGTCTTCTCGCCGTATGCGTGAATCGGCGGTCAAGACCGTGAGTCACGGACAAACATCGGTCCAACCGATGTATGGTGGTTCATGTCTTAGGGCACTAGCGCAATTGGTAGCGCACCGGTCTCCAAAACCGGCGGTTGGGGGTTCGAGTCCCTCGTGCCCTGCGAGGAGCGGTCCGCGCATCAGGGCGTCTAGCGCGCCGCAGACATGCGTTGGATACGACAGATCAGGTGAGGACTGTGGCGATCGACACGCGCGGCGAAACCGCAGACAAGCCGAGCGGTGAGAAGAAGGCGAAACGCACTTCTCCCGCCCTCTTTTATCGACAGGTTGTCGCTGAGCTGCGCAAGGTCATCTGGCCCACGCGCAAAAATCTTATTTCTTACACCACCATCGTCCTGGTCTTTGTTCTGATCATGGTCGGGATCGTGGCCGGGCTCGACGCGGTGCTCACCGAGGGCGTGCTGCGGATCTTCAGCGGAGCCTGAGCCGACATCCGGCGTATCGTTCTGCTGTAAGTCCAACAGCCATCGACGGAAAGAGAATGAGTCACCGTGTCCGAGTCTTCACAGCCAGTCGGCGAGTCCCGCGAAGAGCGGGCGGGCGAGCCGGAAGAGGCCGTCGACTTTGCGGCGGGCTCGCCTGACGAGTCCACCGAGGCTGACGTCGACGCCGGAACCGAGGCCGACGAGGCCCCGGCCGACACCGCTGACGGATCCGACGAGGCCCCGGCCGGCGAGGTGGACGAGGACGGTGACGTCCTTCCCGACGTCGACCCGGTCGAGGAGTTCAAGCGCCATCTGCGCAGCCAGTTCGGCGAGTGGTACGTCATTCACTCCTACGCGGGCTACGAGAACCGCGTGAAGTCGAACATCGAGACCCGCACGCAGTCCCTCAACATGGAGGACTACATCTTCCAGGTCGAGGTGCCCACTCACCACGTGACCGAGGTGAAGAGCGGCAAGCGTCAGCTCGTCAAGGAGCGGGTGCTCCCGGGCTACGTGCTGGTCCGGATGGATCTCACCGACGAGTCCTGGTCCGCGGTGCGCAACACGCCCGGCGTGACCGGCTTCGTCGGCCTGTCGAACAAGCCGAGCCCGCTGAGCCTCGACGAGGTCGCCAAGCTGCTCGCGCCGGAGCCGTCCGAGGAAGTCAAGAAGTCGACGGCCAAGGCCTCCGCCGCGACCGTCGACTTCGAGGTGGGCGAGTCCGTCACGGTCATGGACGGTCCCTTCGCCACGCTGCCCGCCACGGTCAGCGAGATCAGCGCCGAGTCGCAGAAGCTCAAGGTGCTGGTGTCGATCTTCGGTCGTGAGACCCCGGTTGAGCTCTCGTTCAACCAGGTCTCGAAGATCTGACCGGATCGCTTAAACTAAGTCGTTCGGCGGCCGTGCTTCGCGAAGCGCGGCCTGCCGACATGCTCCCCGTGTCTGCGTGGGAGCCGCATCACCCCGATTAGGACCCGGAGAGAACCATGCCTCCTAAGAAGAAGATTGCGGCACTGGTCAAGGTCCAGCTTCCCGCTGGCCAGGCCACGCCCGCTCCGCCGGTCGGTACCGCCCTCGGTCCGCACGGCGTCAACATCATGGACTTCGTGAAGCAGTACAACGCTGCCACCGAGGCCCAGCGCGGCAACATCATCCCCGTTGAGATCACCATCTTCGAGGACCGCAGCTTCACCTTCGTCACGAAGACGCCTCCGGCGCCTGAGCTGATCAAGAAGGCTGCCGGTGTGGCGAAGGGCTCGCCCGTCCCGCAGAAGGACAAGGTCGGCAAGCTCACCAAGGAGCAGCTGCGCCAGATCGCCGAGACCAAGATGCAGGACCTCAACGCCAACGACATCGAGGCGGCCGAGAAGATCATCGCCGGCACCGCCCGGTCGATGGGCATCACGATCGCCGACTAGTCCGTCAGCGGCGAGCCGGGCATGACGGCGGCGGCGTGGATCGGAGACACGATCCGCGTGACCGCTCAGGGGCCCGGAGGCGGACGCAGGCAGTGAGCGTGTCCGTCACCACACCTTCGTAGTAAGTGGAGGGGTCAGGCGCTGGCCCGCACCACGAACACTCGGATCCACAGGAGTGATCAAGTGAAGCGCAGCAAAGCTTTCCGCAACGCAGCGGAGAAGATCGACAACGAGAGCCTCTACAGCCCGGCCCAGGCGGCCAAGCTGGCCAAGGACACCTCGGTCACCAAGTTCGACGCCACCGTCGAGGTCGCTCTGCGCCTCGGTGTCGACCCCCGCAAGGCGGACCAGATGGTGCGTGGCACCGTCAACCTCCCGCACGGCACCGGTAAGACCGCCCGGGTCCTGGTCTTCGCGACCGGCGACCGTGCCGAGGAGGCCCGCGCCGCGGGTGCCGACATCGTCGGTGCCGACGAGCTCATCGACGAGGTCGCCAAGGGCCGCCTCGACTTCGACGCCGTCGTCGCCACCCCGGACCTCATGGGCAAGGTCGGCCGTCTGGGCCGCGTGCTCGGTCCGCGTGGTCTGATGCCGAACCCCAAGACCGGCACCGTCACCCCGGCGGTCGGCAAGGCCGTCACCGACATCAAGGGCGGCAAGATCGAGTTCCGTGTCGACCGGCACGCGAACCTGCACTTCATCATCGGCAAGGTGTCGTTCGGTGAGCGTCAGCTCATCGAGAACTACGCCGCCGCCATCGACGAGGTGCTGCGTCTCAAGCCGTCCGCGGCCAAGGGACGTTACCTCAAGAAGGTCGTCTTCTCCACGTCCATGGGCCCCGGCATTCCGGTCGACCCGAACGTGACGCGGGGAATGACCGCCGAGCTTGACGCCTGATACCAGACGTCTTTTCAAGAAGGCCTCCACCGAATGGCCATTCGGTGGAGGCCTTCTTCGTTCTTCCGCAGGACGCGCCCCTGCTGACCGCCGCGTAGGGTCGTAGGCAGATTCATCGGGGGACATTCAGGTTCATCAGGGGATAACGAGGAAGGGGTGAGACGGATGCGCCGATTGGCTCCCGCGCTGACGCTAGGAGCGGCCGCTCTGCTCGCGGTCACGGGATGCGGTGCGCAGAGCACCGGTTCCCTCGGAAACATCAAGCTCGCCGCCGCCGAGGCGGTGCAGCAGAGCGCGCAACGGGCCGGGGAGGTCACCTCCTATTCGGCGGACCTGATGATCGACGCCACCGGCGGGGAGAGGGGCGCGAGCAAGGTCCAGGGCAGCATGCTCTACCAGAGCAAGCCTCAGCTGGCGATCGACATCACGCTGGACACGATCACCCTCGGTGGGCAGAACGTGCCCGGTGGAGCGCGGGCCATCCTGGTCGACGACACCGTCTACGTGAAGTCCGAGATGCTCAACACGTTCGCGGGTGTGACCAAGCCCTGGGCCAGGGTGTCGCTCAGCGAGCTCGGTGCCGGTGAGCAGGCCAAGGTCAAGGACTTCATGGCTCAGGTCCAGCAGTTCGACCTCGCGGGAACCGTCAAGATGCTGACGGCGTCGAAGGACGTTCAGGCGGTCGGCACCGAGACGGTCGACGGAGTGGAGACGACCCACTACAGCGGCACCTTCCCGGTGGCCGAGGCCGCGCAGGCGATGGACCCGGCCAAGCGCGAGCAGCTCCAGAAACAGCTCTCCCGGGTCAAGGATGTGAAGTTCGACCTGTGGTCCGACGCCGGGAGTCTGCCCCGCAAGGTGACGCTGAGCGGCTCCGAGCATGGTTCCACGTTCAACCTGGCGGCGTTCTTCAAGGGCTTCAACGAGCCCGTGCAGATCGCCGCTCCGCCCGCTGAGCAGGTGGGCGAGCTGCCGAAGGGCGCCGGCGGAAACTGACCTCCGCCACGGCCCGTGCCCCCGGCCATCCGGCCGGGGGCACGGGCCGTTCTGCTCGATTTGGCATGCGGCCCGATAGGGCGTATGCTGTCAACGCCGAAGACCGCCGGTCGTCGTCAGGCCTCATGGCTTGGTGACCCAAGGATCCACATAAGTGGACGGCCCGCGTAGGTGTGATGTGAGTTTTCATTGGGATTAAGCCCTATGTAAGCCCCGTGCGCCTGCGCCGGGGCTTGTCCGCGTTTATGGGCCTTTGCCGGCGGCACATCTGGAAGGAGGCCCATGGCGAAGGCAGAAAAGGCAACGGCTGTAGCCGAGCTCAAGAGCAGCTTCGAAGGCTCTAGCGCTGCCGTTCTGACCGAGTACCGCGGTCTCACCGTCGCTCAGCTCAAGCAGCTGCGCGTTTCTCTCGGTGAGAATGCGAAGTTCGCCGTGGTGAAGAACACGCTGACCAAGATCGCGGCCAACGAGGCCGGGATCAACCAGCTTGACGACCTGCTCGCGGGTCCGTCGGCGATCGCGTTCGTCAACGGCGACGTGGTCGAGGCTGCCAAGAGTCTGCGTGACTTTGCCAAGGCCAATCCCCTCCTGGTCATCAAGGGTGGCGTCGTCGACGGCAAGTCGATGACCCCGGCCGAGATCAGCAAGCTTGCCGACCTTGAGTCGCGTGAGGTTCTCCTCGCGAAGCTGGCCGGCGCTCTGAAGGCGAAGCAGGGCCACGCGGCCGCCGTCTTCAACGCGCTGCCCACCAACATGGCTCAGCTGGCCGAGGCTCTGCGCGCCAAGCGCGAAGAGGCCGGCGAGTAGGTCCGCGCAAGCGGTCGTAGGGGATTAGCGCATACATACCGCGGTCCCAATTCTTAGTTCGTTAGATCCATACGGAGGAACCACCATGGCGAAGCTCAGCACCGACGAGCTGCTCGACGCTTTCAAGGAGATGACCCTCCTTGAGCTGTCCGACTTCGTGAAGCTCTTCGAGGAGACCTTCGACGTCAAGGCCGCCGCGCCGGTCGCCGTCGCCGCGGCCCCGGCCGCCGGTGGCGCTGCCGCCGAAGAGGTCGAGGAGCAGGACGAGTTCGACGTCATCCTCGAGGCCGCCGGCGACAAGAAGATCCAGGTCATCAAGGAGATCCGGGCCCTGACGAGCCTGGGCCTCAAGGAGGCCAAGGACCTCGTGGACGGCGCTCCGAAGCCCGTCTTCGACGGCAAGGTCAACAAGGAGCAGGCGGAGAAGGCCAAGGCCGCCCTCGAGGCCGCCGGCGCGACGGTCACCGTCAAGTAATCCGTTTCACCAGGAAGAGCGGGTCCACCAGGTGCCGGTGGCCCGCTCTTTCTGCATGTCCGGCCTTTCCGCAGATCCGCGTCCCGCCCCCACCGGGGGCGCCTCCCGGAGGTCTCCGTGCCGGAAACCGAGGAGCAGACGGTTCCGGAAAGCCTCCTGTGGTGATCCGCGGGGCGGGTTATGATCCGGCGACCGGGGGCATATGGGCCCGAACGGTCGGCGCCACGCGGTCACCGGCCGGCGTGCCGGGGACCGTGCGACGGGAGAAAACGCATGGCGGTGAACGCTGCTCGGCACCCTCGCCCGATGAGGATCGCAGGACCGGTGCTGGGCGTGCTGATCGCGGTGCTGCTGGCCGCCGCCTTCTGGGTGGGCAGGGATCTGCGTGACGCCCAGGCCGCGGCCGACGACCGCGAGGCGGCTGTCCGGGCGGCTGGGGCGCACGCGGTGGCTCTGCTCTCGGTCAGCCACTGGAGCGTCGATGCGGACCTCAAGCGCATTCTGGACACATCCACGGGGGCGGCCCGAGCGAAGTACGCCGGCGACCTCGGGACGCTCAGAGAGACCGCGATCAAGGAAAAGATCCTCCAGACTGGCGCGCTCCGTGCCGCCGGGCTTGTCTCCCTGGTGGGGAACACGGCCCGGGTGATGGTGGTGGGTGATGCGGTGATACGTCAGGACGGGAGCAAGAAGGCTCCACGGGAGCAGTTCTCCCAATGGAATATGGAAGTGACCAAAGCCGGAGGAGTCTGGCTCGTCTCGAAGGCGGAGTTGGTCTAGTGACGCGCGTCTCCCTGCTGGTGACCGGGGTGCTGACCGCCGTGACGTTCGCGCTCGCGGCCGCCCTCTGGGTCATGCTCGCGGACCTGAACCGGCTGCGTGGAGACGAGCACGCCATGCAGGAGGCGTTGACGGCGGCGCGACTGGTCGCCCCCGCCATGCTGTCGTACGACTACCGTACGATCGAACAAGATTTCGCACGGGCCGGGGGATACACCACCGGCGACCTCACCGAGCATTACCGGCAGCTTGTCACGGCCCTGGGGCCGCGGGCCAAGGAGCAGCGCATGGTGCGGCAGGTGACGGTGGCCGGGGCGGCTGTGGAGTCGGCGGAGTCCGGCCGGATCGAGGTGCTGCTGTTCATGAACACGGACACCGTGAAGGCTCTCGCGGGGGAGGAGCCCCGGCGCCAGATCAGCCAGAACCGGGCCCGTATGCTCATGGTCAAAAAGGACACGCGCTGGCTCGTGGCGGAGCTCTCCACTCTGCTCGGAGACCCTCCGCCGGCCTAGTCGGCGTGGCGGTTTACCCAATTATTGGCAAAGAACGCGTTTGGGGTTGGCGTGCCCCTGGGTATATCCGCCATGGCAGCGTCGATCGTCGGCCGGATCTCGGCTAGCGTTCGATCTGCCATGTGACTGAGCGTTAGCCACACCAGGGCGCGGGTATCGTCTTGGGGCTGATGGTGTCGCAGGTCACCCGGTGGGAAAACTCCCAGTGTCACGGCCGTTTCTCGGCCGAAATATCGAGTCACGGGCTTGACGTTTCGGCGCTGAAGGAAGATGCTGCGACCAACGTGGAGCATGCAGCGAGACTGAAGTGGACAGGCGTGTGCCGTTCGGCTACACTGCCCCTTTGCGCTGCCCTTTGACGACCCGCTTCTTTTGGTGCTCTGATGCATGGTCGTCTGGCGTGCGTGTAGTCAGTCCGCCGCGAGCCCTCGGAAGGACATCTGTTGGCAGCCTCGCGCAACGCCTCCACCGTACCCGCTGGTCCCCGTCGTGTGTCTTTCGCACGGATTCAGGAGCCGCTCGAAGTTCCTGATCTTCTCGCTCTCCAGACCGAGTCCTTCGACTGGTTGCTCGGCAACGAGAAGTGGAAGGGGCGGGTCGAGGCGGCTCGTCAGGCCGGGCGCAAGGACGTTCCGGCCCAGTCGGGTCTCGAAGAGATCTTCGAAGAGATCAGTCCCATCGAGGACTTCTCCGGGACCATGTCCCTGTCGTTCCGCGATCACCGGTTCGAGCCGCCCAAGTACTCAGTCGATGAGTGCAAAGACAAGGACATGACCTACTCCGCCCCGATGTTCGTCACGGCGGAGTTCATCAATAACACCACTGGTGAGATCAAGAGCCAGACCGTCTTCATGGGCGACTTCCCGCTCATGACCGGCAAGGGCACTTTCATCATCAACGGCACCGAACGTGTCGTGGTCTCCCAGCTGGTCCGGTCTCCGGGTGTCTACTTCGACCGCAGCGTCGACAAGACCTCCGACAAGGACCTCTACGGCTGCAAGGTGATCCCCTCCCGGGGTGCCTGGCTCGAGTTTGAGATCGACAAGCGTGACAGCGTCGGCGTCCGTATCGACCGCAAGCGCAAGCAGGCCGTCACGGTCCTGCTGAAGGCGCTCGGGTGGACCAACGACCAGATCCTTGAGCGTTTCGGACAGTACGAGTCCATGCGCGCCACCCTGGAGAAGGATCACACGGCCGGCCAGGATGACGCCCTGCTGGACATCTACCGCAAGCTGCGTCCCGGTGAGCCGCCGACCAAGGAGTCGGCGCAGACGCTTCTGGAGAACCTGTACTTCAACCACAAGCGTTACGACCTCGCCAAGGTCGGCCGCTACAAGATTAACAAGAAGCTCGGTGTCGACAGCGACATCACGCAGGGGACGTTGACCGAAGAGGACATCGTCGCCACGATCGAGTACATCGTCAAGCTGCACGCCGGCGAGACCTCGATGGCGGGTGCGAACGGTGAGACCGTCGTCGAGACCGACGACATCGACCACTTCGGCAACCGCCGCCTGCGCACGGTCGGCGAGCTCATCCAGAACCAGGTCCGCCTGGGCCTGGCCCGGATGGAGCGCGTCGTCCGCGAGCGGATGACCACCCAGGACGTCGAGGCGATCACGCCGCAGACCCTGATCAACATCCGTCCGGTCGTCGCGTCGATCAAGGAGTTCTTCGGAACCTCCCAGCTCTCGCAGTTCATGGACCAGACCAACCCGCTGGCCGGCCTGACGCACAAGCGGCGTCTGTCCGCGCTGGGCCCCGGTGGTCTGTCCCGTGAGCGGGCCGGCTTCGAGGTCCGTGACGTCCACCCCTCGCACTACGGCCGCATGTGCCCGATCGAGACGCCGGAAGGACCGAACATCGGTCTGATCGGCTCGCTGGCCTCCTTCGGCCGGGTCAACTCCTTCGGCTTCGTCGAGACGCCGTACCGCAAGGTCGCCGATGGCCGGGTCACCGACCAGGTCGAATACCTCACCGCGGACGAGGAGGACCGTTACGTCATCGCCCAGGCGAACACGCCGATCGGCAACGATGGCACGTTCCTCGAGGACCGCGTGCTCGTCCGCCGTAAGGGCGGCGAGTTCGAGTCCCTGCGGGCCAACGAGGTCGACTACATGGACGTGTCGGCGCGCCAGATGGTGTCCGTCGCGACCGCGATGATCCCGTTCCTCGAGCACGACGACGCCAACCGCGCGCTCATGGGCTCCAACATGCAGCGTCAGTCGGTGCCGCTGCTCAAGAGCGAGGCGCCGCTGGTCGGCACCGGCATGGAGTACCGTGCCGCGACCGACGCCGGCGACGTCATCACCGCCGACAAGGCGGGCGTGGTCGAGGAGGTCTCCGCCGACTACGTCACCGTGATGAACGACGACGGCACGCGCACGACCTACCGGGTCGCCAAGTTCAAGCGCTCCAACCAGGGCACCTGCTTCAACCAGAAGCCGATCGTCGCCGAAGGCGACCGGATCGAGGTGAACCAGGTCGTCGCCGACGGTCCCTGCACCGACACCGGCGAGATGGCGCTCGGCAAGAACCTGCTCGTGGCGTTCATGCCATGGGAGGGTCACAACTACGAAGACGCGATCATCCTCTCCCAGCGTCTGGTCCAGGACGACGTCCTGTCCTCGATCCACATCGAGGAGCACGAGGTCGACGCCCGTGACACCAAGCTGGGCCCCGAGGAGATCACCCGGGACATCCCGAACGTCTCCGAGGAGGTCCTGGCCGACCTCGACGAGCGCGGCATCATCCGCATCGGCGCCGAGGTCGTCCCCGGTGACATCCTCGTCGGCAAGGTCACGCCCAAGGGTGAGACCGAGCTGACCCCCGAGGAGCGCCTGCTCCGCGCGATCTTCGGCGAGAAGGCCCGCGAGGTCCGTGACACCTCCCTGAAGGTGCCGCACGGCGAGCAGGGCAAGGTCATCGGCGTCCGCGTGTTCAGCCGTGAGGAGGGCGACGAGCTTCCTCCGGGTGTCAACGAGCTGGTCCGCGTCTACGTGGCCCAGAAGCGTAAGATCACCGACGGGGACAAGCTGGCCGGACGTCACGGCAACAAGGGCGTCATCTCCAAGATCCTTCCGGTCGAGGACATGCCGTTCCTTGAGGACGGCACGCCGGTCGACATCATCCTCAACCCGCTGGGCGTGCCCGGCCGTATGAACGTCGGCCAGGTCCTGGAGACCCACCTCGGATGGATCGCCGCCAGAGGATGGGACATCTCGGGCGTCCAGGAGGCGTGGGCCGAGCGGCTGCGCGACAAGGGTTTCGCCGAGGTCGAGCCGCGCACCAACATGGCCACCCCGGTGTTCGACGGTGCCAACGAGGAAGAGATCGTCGGCCTGCTCGACAGCACCCTGGTCAACAGGGACGGCGGGCGCATGGTCGGTGGGAACGGGAAGGCCCAGCTCTTCGACGGCCGCTCCGGCGAGCCGTTCCCGCACGAGATCTCGGTCGGCTACATCTACATCCTGAAGCTGCTCCACCTGGTCGACGACAAGATCCACGCGCGTTCGACCGGTCCGTACTCCATGATCACCCAGCAGCCGCTCGGTGGTAAGGCTCAGTTCGGTGGACAGCGCTTCGGTGAGATGGAGGTGTGGGCACTGGAGGCGTACGGCGCCGCCTACGCCCTGCAGGAGCTGCTGACCATCAAGTCCGACGACGTTCTCGGCCGGGTGAAGGTCTACGAGGCCATCGTCAAGGGCGAGAACATTCCCGAGCCGGGTATTCCGGAGTCGTTCAAGGTCCTCATCAAGGAAATGCAGTCGCTGTGCCTGAACGTCGAGGTGCTCTCCAGCGACGGCATGTCCATCGAGATGCGTGACACCGACGAGGACGTCTTCCGCGCCGCGGAAGAGCTCGGCATCGACCTGTCTCGGCGTGAGCCGAGCAGTGTCGAAGAGGTCTGATCGAGAAGCTGAGGAGGGGAATACAAGTGCTGGACGTCAACTTCTTCGACGAGCTTCGGATCGGCCTCGCGACGGCTGACGATATCCGCCAGTGGTCGCACGGCGAGGTCAAGAAGCCCGAGACCATCAACTACCGGACCCTCAAGCCCGAGAAGGACGGACTCTTCTGCGAGAAGATCTTCGGTCCGACCCGGGACTGGGAGTGCTACTGCGGTAAGTACAAGCGCGTCCGCTTCAAGGGCATCATCTGTGAGCGCTGTGGCGTCGAGGTGACCCGTGCCAAGGTGCGTCGTGAGCGGATGGGCCACATCGAGCTGGCCGCGCCCGTCACGCACATCTGGTACTTCAAGGGCGTCCCGTCCCGCCTGGGATACCTGCTCGACCTGGCTCCGAAGGACCTTGAGAAGGTCATCTACTTCGCGGCCTACATGATCACGCATGTCGACAAGGAAATGCGTGAGCGTGACCTGCCCTCGCTTGAGGCGAAGATCTCCGTCGAGCGGCAGCACATCGAGCAGCGCCGTGACGCCGACATCGAGGCCCGGCAGAAGAAGCTCGAGAACGACCTGACCGAGCTGGAGGCCGCCGGCGCCAAGGGCGACCAGCGCCGCAAGGTCCGCGAGGGAGCCGAGCGCGAGATGCGCCAGCTCCGCGACCGGGCCCAGCGTGAGCTGGACCGTCTGGACGAGGTCTGGAGCCGCTTCAAGAACCTCAAGGTCCAGGACCTTGAGGGCGACGAGCTGCTCTACCGCGAGATGCGCGACCGCTTCGGTCGTTACTTCCGGGGCGGCATGGGTGCCCAGGCCATCCAGGAGCGTCTGACCAACTTCGACCTCGATCTTGAGGCCGAGAACCTGCGTGAGACGATCCGCAGCGGCAAGGGCCAGAAGAAGGCCCGCGCGCTCAAGCGTCTCAAGGTCGTGTCCGCGTTCCTGAACACGCGTAACTCGCCCAACGGCATGGTTCTGGACTGCATCCCGGTCATTCCGCCGGACCTGCGCCCGATGGTGCAGCTCGACGGTGGCCGGTTCGCGACCTCGGACCTGAACGACCTGTACCGTCGCGTGATCAACCGGAACAACCGTCTCAAGCGTCTCCTTGATCTCGGCGCACCCGAGATCATCGTGAACAACGAGAAGCGGATGCTCCAGGAGGCCGTCGACGCGCTGTTCGACAACGGCCGCCGCGGCCGTCCGGTCACTGGTCCCGGCAACCGTCCCCTGAAGTCCCTCAGCGACATGCTGAAGGGCAAGCAGGGCCGGTTCCGCCAGAACCTGCTGGGCAAGCGAGTCGACTACTCCGGCCGTTCGGTCATCGTCGTCGGCCCGCAGCTGAAGCTGCACCAGTGTGGCCTGCCCAAGCAGATGGCGCTGGAGCTGTTCAAGCCGTTCGTGATGAAGCGCCTGGTCGACCTGAACCACGCGCAGAACATCAAGTCGGCCAAGCGGATGGTCGAGCGTGCCCGCCCGGTCGTGTGGGATGTCCTCGAAGAGGTCATCACCGAGCACCCCGTGCTGCTCAACCGTGCGCCCACGCTGCACCGCCTGGGCATTCAGGCCTTCGAGCCGCAGCTGGTCGAGGGCAAGGCCATCCAGATCCACCCGCTCGTCTGCACCGCGTTCAACGCGGACTTCGACGGTGACCAGATGGCCGTGCACCTGCCGCTGTCGGCTGAGGCGCAGGCCGAGGCCCGCATCCTGATGCTGTCCACCAACAACATCCTGAAGCCGGCCGACGGCAAGCCGGTGACCATGCCCACCCAGGACATGATCATCGGTCTGTACTCGCTGACCACGCTCAAGGACGACGACCAGGACGCCCCCGGCCACGGCCGGGTGTTCGGCTCGGTGTCCGAGGCGCTCATGGCCTATGACCGGCGCGAGCTGGACATCCAGGCCAAGATCCAGATCCGGTTGAAGGGTGACGTCCCGCCGCCTCGCGGCTGGACGGCTCCCGAGGGCTGGGAGCCGGGCGACAGCTACCGCCTGGAGACCACGCTCGGCCGCTGCCTGTTCAACCAGACGCTGCCGGCGAACTACCCGTACGTGAACTCCCAGGTCGGCAAGAAGCAGCTCTCGGCCATCGTCAACGAGCTGGCCGAGAAGTACCCCAAGGTGGAGGTCGCGGGCGCGCTCGACGCGCTCAAGGACGCCGGCTTCTACTGGGCGACCCGGGCCGGTGTGACGATCTCCATCGAGGACGTCATCGCGCCGCCGAACAAGGCCGCGATCATGGAGACGTACGAGCGCAGGGCCGACAAGGTCCAGCGGGAGTACGAGCGTGGTCTGATCACGGACGAGGAGCGCCGTCAGGAGCTCATCGAGATCTGGACGCACGCGACCAGTGACGTGACCGACGACATGCAGAGTGCGTTCCCGAAGACCAACCCGGTCTGGATGATGGTCCAGTCGGGCGCCCGAGGAAACCTGATGCAGGTCCGGCAGATCTCCGGTATCCGCGGTCTGGTGTCCAACACCAAGGGAGAGACGATCCCGCGTCCGATCAAGGCCTCGTTCCGCGAGGGCCTGTCGGTGCTGGAGTACTTCATCTCCACCCACGGACAGCGGAAGGGTCTGGCGGACACCGCGCTGCGGACCGCCGACTCGGGTTACCTGACCCGTCGTCTGGTGGACGTCGCGCAGGACGTCATCGTCCGCGAGATCGACTGCGGCACCGACCGCGGCGTCCCGCTGCACGTCGGCGAGCGTGACTCCCAGGGCAACCTGGTCAAGGCGGAGAACGCCGAGAGCAACGTGCACGGCCGCATCCTGGCCGAGGATGTCGAAGTGGACGGCAAGGTCATCGCGGCCGCGGGTGTCGACATCA
Source organism: Streptosporangium sp. NPDC087985 (assembly GCF_044741965.1). Classification (NCBI taxonomy): domain Bacteria; kingdom Bacillati; phylum Actinomycetota; class Actinomycetes; order Streptosporangiales; family Streptosporangiaceae; genus Streptosporangium; species Streptosporangium sp. NPDC087985. Next base: position 286,860 of record NZ_JBIUTQ010000004.1, on the reverse strand, counting down.
GCGACATCCACGTCACCGCGCTGGTCAACGCCGGAGTGGAGACCGTCCGGACCCGTAGCGCCCTCGTCTGCGAGGCCAAGATCGGTGTCTGCGCCACCTGCTACGGCCGTTCGCTCGCGACCGGCAAGCTCGTGGACGTCGGCGAGGCGGTCGGCATCATCGCCGCCCAGTCGATCGGTGAGCCCGGCACCCAGCTGACGATGCGTACCTTCCACACCGGTGGTGTGGCGGGCGCGGACATCACCCACGGTCTGCCCCGTGTTCAGGAGCTCTTCGAGGCGCGCGTCCCCAAGGGTGTCGCCCCGATCAGCGAGGCAGAGGGCCGGGTCCGCATCGACGAGACCGACAAGACCCGCAAGATCGTGGTCGTTCCGGACGATGGTTCGGAGGAGATCGCGTACCCGGTGTCCATGCGGTCGCGTCTGCTGATCTCCGACGGGCAGCGCGTCACGGTCGGCCAGCAGCTGGTCGCCGGTGCCGTCAACCCCAACGAGGTGCTGCGCATCCTCGGCCCGCGGGCCGTGCAGCTGCACCTGGTGGCGGAGGTTCAGCAGGTCTACCGCTCGCAGGGTGTGTCGATCCACGACAAGCACATCGAGATCATCGTCCGGCAGATGCTCAAGCGCGTGAACGTGCTTGAGTCGGGTGATGCCGACATGCTGCCCGGTGAGCTCGTCGAGCGGCCGCGTTTCGAGCGGATCAACCGCGAGTGCGTGGCCGAGGGCGGTACGCCGGCCTCGGGCCGCCCGGTGCTGATGGGTATCACCAAGGCCTCGCTCGCCACCGAGTCCTGGCTGTCGGCGGCCTCCTTCCAGGAGACGACCCGAGTGCTCACCGACGCGGCGATCCACGCCAAGTCGGACTCGCTGCTCGGTCTCAAGGAGAACGTCATCATCGGAAAGCTCATCCCGGCCGGTACCGGCATGCCGCAGTACCGCAACATCCGGGTCGAGCCCACCGAGGAGGCCAAGGCCGCGATGTACACGGTCGGTGGCTACGACGGCTCCGCCGCGGACTACACCTTCGGTTCGGGCTCCGGTGAGGCCGTGCCGCTGGAGGAGTACGACTTCGGTCAGTACAACCGCTAAGCGATCGCAGACGGCGCCCGGTCCCTCCGAGAGGGGCCGGGCGCCGTCGTCTGTCCGGCGACTCCGCGTCGCAGTGGATCTCCTTGACCGGAATGTTGCGCTGAAAGTCGCGCCTTAACGGAGAGAACGGCTGGAGAAGTCCCCTGCGGCGGGTAAACTCGTTACGGACCCAGCGGCGGTCGGCCGGAAACCGATCGCGGGAGTCATGACACGGACGCGGCGCCCATAATGGCGCCCCGAGGGCGCAACCGTTTTGACGTGTTGCGTTGGACTAGGTAGTCTTTCCCTCCGTGCCCATGGCTTCATGGGTTCTCATGCGTGCGCGTCGACGGGTTTCCCGAGGGGAGTCGGCAGGGGCGCCGCATGGTCTCCTCCACTGGCCTGGCCGAGGATGTGGCGCAATACTTGCGCGACACGCCCGACCGCGTGGGTCGGAGTGGATGGAAAAACCGCAGGTCATGACACCGGCAGTGCCTGCAAAAGCATCAACATTCGAATCACCGGCAAGCACGAACGGAGACGCGGTGCCTACGATTCAGCAGCTGGTCCGCAAGGGCCGCCAGGACAAGGTCACCAAGACCAAGACCCCGGCGCTCAAGGCCAGCCCCCAGCGACGCGGCACCTGCATGCGCGTTTACACCACGACCCCCAAGAAGCCGAACTCCGCCCTCCGCAAGGTCGCGCGTGTCCGGCTCACCAACGGCATCGAGGTCACGGCCTACATCCCGGGTGTCGGTCACAACCTCCAGGAGCACTCCATCGTGCTCGTCCGCGGTGGTCGTGTGAAGGACCTGCCGGGTGTTCGCTACAAGATCATCCGCGGCTCGCTGGACACCCAGGGTGTCCGCAACCGCAAGCAGGCCCGTAGCCGTTACGGCGCGAAGAAGGAGAAGTAAGAATGCCTCGCAAGGGTTCTCCTGGCCGTCGTCAGCTCATGGCTGACCCGGTCCACAACTCGCCGCTGGTCACCGCGCTGATCAACAAGGTTCTCCTGGACGGCAAGCGCTCCATCGCGCAGTCCATCGTCTACGGCGCCCTTGAGGGTGCCAAGGAGAAGACCGGCAACGACCCGGTCGTCACCTTGAAGCGCGCGCTGGACAACGTCAAGCCCACCCTTGAGGTCCGCAGCCGCCGTGTCGGTGGCGCGACCTACCAGGTCCCGGTCGAGGTGCGCGCCTCGCGTAGCACCACCCTGGCCCTGCGCTGGCTGGTGCAGTACTCCCGCGCCCGCCGCGAGAAGACCATGACCGAGCGCCTCATGAACGAACTGCTCGACGCCAGCAACGGCCTCGGCGCAAGTGTCAAGAAGCGCGAGGACACCCACAAGATGGCCGAGTCCAACAAGGCCTTCGCCCACTACCGCTGGTAACAGCGGGTTCGACGAGACGACGAGGACGCGAGAGAAGTGGCCACCACGACCGCTCTGGAACTGGCCAAGGTCCGAAACATCGGGATCATGGCTCACATCGACGCGGGCAAGACCACGACGACCGAGCGCATCCTGTTCTACACCGGTATCAATTACAAGATCGGTGAGACTCACGAGGGCGCTGCCACGATGGACTGGATGGAGCAGGAGCAGGAGCGTGGTATCACCATCACCTCTGCTGCTACCACCTGTGAGTGGCTCGGTCACACGATCAACATCATCGACACACCGGGTCACGTGGACTTCACCATCGAGGTGGAGCGTTCGCTGCGCGTCCTCGACGGTGCCGTCGCCGTGTTCGACGGCGTGGCAGGCGTCGAGCCCCAGTCCGAGACGGTGTGGCGTCAGGCCGACCGTTACGACGTGCCCCGCATCTGCTTCGTCAACAAGATGGACCGGGTCGGCGCGGAGTTCCACCGCTGCGTCGACATGATGATCAGCCGCCTGCACGCGACCCCCGCGGTCCTGCAGCTTCCCTGGGGCGTCGAGGCCGACTTCAAGGGCGTCATCGACCTGGTGAAGATGAAGGGCCTGCTCTGGAGCGCCGAGACGGCCAAGGGCGAGATGTACGAGGTCGTGGAGATCCCGGCGGAGCACGCCGAGGCCGCCCGCGAATGGCGTGACAAGCTCGTCGAGACCATCGCCGAGAACGACGACGAGCTGATGGAGCTCTTCCTGGAGGGCGTCGAGCCCACCGAGGAGCAGCTGGTCGCGGCCATCCGCCGCGCGACGCTGTCCAGCGCCGTCAACCCGGTCCTGACCGGCACCGCGTTCAGGAACAAGGGCGTCCAGCCCCTGCTCGACGCGATCGTCGCCTACCTCCCCGCTCCGACCGACATCCCGGCTTTCAAGGGCCACGCGGTCGGCAACGAGGACGAGGTCATCGAGCGTCACGCGGACGTGACCGAGCCGTTCTCCGCACTCGCCTTCAAGATCGCGGCCGACCAGCACCTGGGCCGTCTCACCTACATCCGCATCTACTCGGGCACGCTCGAGACCGGCACCGCCGTGACCAACTCGGTGAAGGGCCGCAAGGAGCGGATCGGCAAGATCTACCAGATGCACGCCAACAAGCGCGAAGAGCGCCCGTCGGCCGTCGCCGGTCAGATCGTCGCCGTCATGGGCCTGAAGGACACCACCACCGGTGACACCCTGTCCGACCCGGCGCACCCCGTGGTCCTGGAGTCGATGAACTTCCCGGCGCCGGTCATCAGCGTCGCCATCGAGCCCAAGACCAAGAGCGACCAGGAGAAGCTGGGCACCGCCATCCAGCGTCTGGCCGAGGAGGACCCGTCCTTCCAGGTCCGGCGTGACGAGGAGACCGGGCAGACGGTCATCTGGGGTATGGGCGAGCTCCACCTGGAGATCCTCGTCGACCGGATGCGCCGCGAGTTCAAGGTCGAGGCCAACATCGGCCGGCCTCAGGTGGCGTACCGGGAGACCATCCGCCGCAAGGTGGAGAAGGTCGACTACGTCCACAAGAAGCAGACCGGTGGTTCCGGCCAGTTCGCCAAGGTCATCATCGACCTTGAGCCGCTGGGCGACGGCAACGACGGCTACGAGTTCTCCAACAAGGTCTCCGGTGGCCGCATCCCGAGGGAGTACATCCCCTCGGTCGACGCGGGCGCCCAGGAGGCCGCCGAGTTCGGCGTTCTCGCCGGCTACCCCATGGTCGGGGTCAAGGTCACCCTGCAGGACGGTGCCTACCACGAGGTGGACTCGTCCGAAATGGCCTTCAAGATCGCTGGCTCGATGGCCTTCAAGGAGGCCGCGCGCAAGGCGGACGCCGTAATCCTGGAGCCGATGATGGCCGTTGAGGTCACCACGCCCGAGGACTACATGGGTGACGTCATCGGTGACCTCAACGGTCGCCGCGGGCAGATCCAGGCAATGGACGAGCGCGGTGGCAACCGCGTCGTCAGCGCGCTCGTGCCTCTCTCTGAGATGTTCGGCTACGTGGGTGACCTCCGTAGCAAGACGCAGGGACGCGCGAGCTACAGCATGCAGTTCGACTCCTATGCGGAAGTGCCTGCGCACATCGCCAAGGAGATCGTCGCGAAGGTGCGGGGCGAGTAGTCCAGCATCCGCTTTGGCTGGGGGAGAGACGAGAAGATCGTCTCTCCCCGGCCGAGGGGTGCGGGGCGAGTAACTGCTCGTCAGCCGGGTCCGAGAGGAGCCGGCCTCCCCAAACCCGAATACGAAGACGCAAGTCAAGTCAGAATCTCTAAGGAGACAGAGCAGTGGCCAAGGCCAAGTTCGAGCGGACCAAGCCGCACGTAAACATCGGCACCATTGGACACATCGACCACGGCAAGACCACTCTGACCGCGGCGATCACCAAGGTGCTCCACGACCGTCTTCCGAACCTCAACGAGGCGACCGCGTTCGACAAGATCGACAAGGCGCCCGAGGAGAAGGCTCGTGGTATCACGATCTCCATCTCGCACGTCGAGTACCAGACCGAGCAGCGCCACTACGCTCACGTGGACTGCCCCGGTCACGCCGACTACGTGAAGAACATGATCACCGGTGCGGCTCAGATGGACGGCGCGATCCTCGTGGTCGCCGCCACCGACGGTCCGATGCCGCAGACCAAGGAGCACGTCCTCCTGGCCCGCCAGGTCGGCGTCCCCTACATCGTCGTCGCCCTGAACAAGGCCGACATGGTGGACGACGAGGAGATCCTGGAGCTCGTCGAGCTCGAGGTCCGCGAGCTCCTCTCCGCCCAGGAGTTCCCCGGCGATGACCTGCCGGTCGTCCGCGTCTCGGCGCTGAAGGCGCTCGAGGGCGACGAGAAGTGGGGCGACAGCATCATCGAGCTCATGACCGCTGTGGACGAGAACGTCCCGCAGCCGGCTCGTGAGACCGAGAAGCCGTTCCTCATGCCGGTCGAGGACGTCTTCTCGATCACCGGTCGCGGCACCGTCGTCACCGGCCGTATCGAGCGTGGCATCGTCAAGGTCAACGAGACCGTCGACATCATCGGCATCAAGGACGCCAAGACCACCACCACGGTCACCGGTGTCGAGATGTTCCGCAAGCTCCTCGACGAGGGCCAGGCGGGCGACAACGTCGGTCTGCTCCTGCGCGGTATCAAGCGTGAGGACGTCGAGCGCGGCCAGTGCATCATCAAGCCGGGCACGACGACCCCGCACACCGAGTTCGAGGCTCAGGTCTACATCCTGTCGAAGGACGAGGGTGGCCGCCACACGCCGTTCTTCAACAACTACCGTCCGCAGTTCTACTTCCGTACGACTGACGTGACCGGTGTTGTGAACCTGCCCGAGGGCACTGAGATGGTCATGCCCGGTGACAACACCGAGATGAGCGTCCAGCTGATCCAGCCCATCGCGATGGAGGACGGTCTCAAGTTCGCCATCCGTGAGGGTGGCCGCACCGTCGGTGCGGGTCGAGTGACCAAGATCATCAAGTAGTACCATCGCGGAGTGGCGGCCGGCCCTCATCGCAGGACCGGCCGCCACACCACGAGGAGGTCCGTGCCGTACGGCATGTCCCTCCAGCACTACCCCACGAACCGTGATCTCGCAGTCGGTTCGGCCGTCACGTGACCGAGGTGACTGCCAGATCACGGAAGAAAGCGCAGATTGACAAGGTCTGCTACGTGGGGGAACGGGAGAGGAAAGCGAGCCGGGAACGGCGGAGACGTCCGAGACGGATCCGCGGGTCACACGGCGAGACGGACTCGACCGTCAACATAGCGGCAACAGGCCGCACGTAACTTTTTCAGACGACAGCGAAGGACACCGAGGCCATTATGGCGGGACAGAAGATCCGCATCCGGCTCAAGGCCTATGACCACGAGGTCATCGACAGCTCGGCCAAGAAGATCGTCGAGACGGTGACGAGGACTGGCGCTAAGGTCGCGGGCCCGGTGCCGCTGCCGACCGAGAAGAACGTGTACTGCGTCATCCGCTCGCCGCACAAGTACAAGGACAGCCGCGAGCACTTTGAGATGCGCACGCACAAGCGGCTCATTGACATCATCGACCCGACGCCGAAGACGGTCGACTCGCTTATGCGACTCGACCTCCCCGCCGGCGTTGACATCTCGATCAAGCTCTGAGGGAACGCACTGACATGGCTAAGCAGATCAAGGGCGTCCTGGGCAAGAAGCTCGGCATGACCCAGGTCTTCGACGCGGACAACCGGATGGTCCCGGTGACCGTCGTCGAGGCCGGTCCGTGCGTCGTGACCCGCGTCCGCACCCCCGAGAAGGACGGCTACTCCGCCGTGCAGCTCGGCTTCGGGCAGGTCGACCCGCGGAAGGTCAACAAGCCGCTCGGCGACTACCTGCGCAAGCACGACATCACCCCGCGTCGTTACTTCACGGAGATCCGTACCGACGACGCGAGCGACTACACCCTGGGCCAGGAGCTCCTCGCCGACACCTTCGAGGCCGGCCAGTTCGTCGACGTGACGGGCAAGAGCAAGGGCAAGGGTTTCGCGGGTGTCATGAAGCGCCACGGCTTCAAGGGTCTGAGCGCCTCGCACGGTACCCAGCGCAAGCACCGTTCGCCTGGTTCCATCGGTGGCTGCGCCACCCCGGGCCGCGTTTTCAAGGGCCTGCGCATGGCCGGTCGGATGGGTAACGTCCGCACCACCATCCAGAGCCTCAAGGTCCACGCCGTGGACGCCGAGAAGGGTCTCATCCTGATCAAGGGTGCGATTCCCGGCGCCAACGGCAGCCTGGTTCTCGTCCGTACCGCTGCCAAGAAGGGGGCTGCCAAGTGAGCACCATTGACGTCCTCGACGTGAGCGGAGCGAAGACCGGCACCGTCGACCTGCCTGGCGACGTCTTCGCCGCCAAGGTCAACGTTCCGCTGATCCACCAGGTCGTCGTGGCCCAGCTCGCCGCTCGCCGGCAGGGCACCCACAAGGCCAAGACCCGTGGTGAGGTCAGTGGCGGCGGCAAGAAGCCGTACCGCCAGAAGGGCACCGGCCGCGCCCGTCAGGGTTCGACCCGCGCTCCGCAGTTCGCCGGCGGTGGCACCGTTCACGGTCCGCTCCCCCGGGACTACTCCCAGAAGACCCCCAAGAAGATGAAGGCCGCCGCCCTGCGTGGCGCCCTCTCCGACCGGGCAGCCTGTGGCCGCGTTCACGTGGTCAGCGGTCTGGTCCAGGGTGAGACCCCGAAGACCAAGGCGGCTCTCGAGTCGCTGCGGAAGATCACGCAGACCCGTAGCGTCCTGGTCGTCGTGGACGAGGGTGACGAGCTCACCTGGCTGAGCCTGCGTAACGCTCCCGAGGTCCACCTGCTGGACGCCGGGCAGCTGAACACCTACGACGTGCTCTGCTACGACGACGTCGTTTTCACTCAGGAGGCGTACGACCAGGTCGTCACGCGTCTGAGCAAGAGCGGGAAGGAAGACGCCTGATGGAGAAGATCGCCGACCCGCGCGACATCATCATCAAGCCGGTTGTGTCCGAGAAGAGCTACGGCCTGATCGACGAGCACAACAAGTACACGTTCCTGGTGCGGAAGACGGCCAACAAGACGCAGGTCAAGATTGCCATCGAGAAGATCTTCGGTGTCAAGGTTGCCAGCGTCAACACCATCAACCGCCAGGGCAAGCGCAAGCGGACCCGGGCCGGCTACGGCCAGCGTCCCAGCACCAAGCGCGCGATCGTGAGCCTGGTTGAGGGCGACCGGATCGACATTTTCGGCCAGGTCGGCTGACCCGCTCGCTAAGTAACAGGGAGAACGCCCCTCGCCGGGAGGCGAGGGGCATTCGACCGGATTAACCGACGAAGGATGAACGAAAAAGATGGGCATCCGTAAACTCAAGCCGACGACCCCGGGTCGCCGCGGCGCCAGTGTCTCGGACTTCTCCGAGATCACGCGCAGCACGCCCGAGAAGTCGCTGCTTGCACCCCTGCACGGCAAGGGTGGCCGTAACGTCCACGGCCGGGTCACCACCCGCCACCAGGGTGGCGGGCACAAGCGTGCTTACCGGATCATCGACTTCCGGCGCCACGACAAGGACGGGATCCCGGCGAAGGTCGCTCACATCGAGTACGACCCGAACCGCACGTCCCGCATCGCTCTGCTGCACTACGCCGACGGGGAGAAGCGCTACATCCTCTGCCCGACCGGCCTCAAGCAGGGCGACAAGATCGAAAACGGCCCCGCGGCCGACATCAAGCCGGGTAACTGCCTCCCGCTGCGCAACATCCCGACCGGTACCTTCATCCACGCGGTGGAGCTCCGTCCGGGTGGTGGCGCCAAGCTGGGCCGGTCCGCCGGTGCGCAGATCCAGCTGCTCGCCAAGGAGGGCCAGTACGCCACGCTGCGTATGCCGTCCGGCGAAATGCGCCAGGTCGACGTCCGCTGCCGGGCCTCCATCGGCCAGGTCGGCAACGCCGAGCAGGCCAACATCAACTGGGGTAAGGCCGGCCGTATGCGGTGGAAGGGCAAGCGCCCCACCGTCCGCGGTGTCGCGATGAACCCGGTCGACCACCCGCACGGTGGTGGTGAGGGTAAGACCTCCGGTGGTCGTCACCCCGTCAACCCCAAGGGCAAGCCCGAGGGTCGTACTCGTGCGGCGAACAAGGCCAGCGACCGGCTGATCATCCGTCGTCGGACCAAGCGGAAGAAGCGGTAGGAGCAGCCAAAATGCCACGTAGCCTTAAGAAGGGTCCCTTCGTGGACGACCACCTTCAGAAGAAGGTGGATGTCCAGAACGAGAAGGGCACCAAGAACGTCATCAAGACGTGGTCGCGGCGCTCCATGATCGTTCCCGACATGCTCGGTCACACGATCGCCGTTCACGACGGCCGCAAGCACGTCCCGGTGTTCGTCACCGAGTCGATGATCGGCCACAAGCTCGGAGAATTCGCGCCGACGCGGACGTTCCGCAGCCACGTCAAGGAAGACCGCCGCAGCCGGCGGTAAGCGCCTTAGGGAGAGGAAGTCGAGCCGGAAACGGTCAGAAGGCGACAGCCGTACTGATCGTTGCAAGGCGAGACGGACTCGACCGACACGAAGCAGAAGGTAAGAGGAGTAAGCGATGGAAGCCAGGGCTCAGGTGCGGTTCGCGCGCCACACGCCCATGAAGGCCCGCCGCGTGGTGGACCTCATTCGCGGGCTGCCCGCTTCGGAGGCGCAGGCCGTGCTGCAGTTCGCTCCCCAGTCGGCGAGCGAGACCGTGTACAAGGTGCTGTCCAGCGCCATTGCCAACGCGGAGCACAACTTCAAGCTCGACCGCGACACGCTCTTCGTGAGCCGTGCGTGGGTCGACGAGGGCCCGACGCTGAAGCGGTTCCGTCCCCGCGCTCAGGGTCGTGCCTATCGGATCAACAAGCGGACGAGCCACATCACCGTGATCGTGGAGTCCCGCGAGCCGAAGGGGAGGACCCGCTAGTGGGTCAGAAGGTTAACCCGCACGGGTTCCGCCTCGGCATCACGACCGACTTCAAGAGCCGGTGGTATGCCGACAAGCTCTACAAGTCGTACGTTGCCGAGGATGTGGCGATCCGTCGCATGCTCAAGAAGGGCATGGAGCGGGCCGGCATCTCCAAGGTGGAGATCGAGCGGACCACCGACCGGGTTCAGGTCGACATTCACACCGCCCGTCCGGGCATCGTCATCGGCCGCCGCGGCGCCGAGGCCGACCGGATCCGTGGCGATCTCGAGAAGCTGACCAAGAAGCAGGTCCAGCTCAACATCCTTGAGGTCAAGAACCCCGAGATCGACGCCCAGCTCGTCGCTCAGGGTGTGGCCGAGCAGCTGTCCAGCCGTGTCTCGTTCCGTCGGGCCATGCGCAAGGCGATGCAGTCGGCCATGAAGAGCGGCGCCAAGGGCATCCGGGTGCAGTGCTCCGGTCGTCTGGGTGGCGCTGAGATGTCCCGTTCGGAGTTCTACCGCGAGGGCCGTGTGCCCCTGCACACGCTCCGTGCGGACATCGACTACGGCCTCTATGAGGCCCGTACCACCTTCGGCCGTATCGGCGTGAAGGTGTGGATCTACAAGGGTGAGGCTCCGACCAGCCGCGCCGAGCGTGAGGCGGCTGCCGCCGGTGCTCGTGCGGGCCAGCGTCGGGACCGTGACGACCGTCGCGGCCCCGGTGCCGGTGGCGACCGTCCCCGTCGTGGTGGTGGCGCCGGTGGCGACCGCCCCCGTCGTGGCGGTGCAGCTCGTGGCGACCGTGCCCCCAGGAACGAGGCGGCCTCCCAGGCTGCCCCCGAGACCGGCCCGGCTACGCAGCCGGGTGCTGAAGGGAGCTGACCATGCTGATCCCTCGCAGGGTCAAGCACCGCAAGCAGCACCGGCCCGACCGTCACGGCGCTGCCAAGGGCGGCACCAGGGTGGTGTTCGGTGAGTTCGGTATTCAGGCGCTTGAGCACTCCTACGTGACCAACCGCCAGATCGAGTCGGCTCGTATCGCCATGACTCGTCACATCAAGCGTGGCGGCAAGGTCTGGATCAACATCTACCCGGACCGTCCCCTCACCAAGAAGCCGGCCGAGACCCGCATGGGTTCCGGTAAGGGTTCGCCGGAGTGGTGGATCGCCAACGTCAAGCCCGGCCGAATCATGTTCGAGCTGTCGGGTGTCGCTGAGCCGGTGGCTCGCGAGGCCCTGCGTCGTGCGATGCACAAGCTCCCGATGAAGTGCCGGTTCGTTAAGCGTGAAGTGGGTGAGGCGTGATGGCTAAGGGCCTGACCGCCGGTGAGCTGCGGGTGGAGGACCAGGACACCCTGGTTCAGAAGCTGAAGGAAGCCAAGGAGGAGCTGTTCAACCTCCGCTTCCAGGCCGCGACCGGCCAGTTGGAGAGCCACGGGCGGCTGCGTGCCGTCCGCCGCGAGATCGCCCGTATCTACACCGTGATGCGCGAGCGGGAGCTCGGCATTGTTACGGTTGAGAAGGAGTCGATCGATGGCTGAGACAGCCGAGAGCACAACCGAGACGCGGAACTACCGCAAGACCCGCGAGGGTCTGGTCGTCAGTGACAAGATGGACAAGACCGTCGTCGTCGCTGTCGAGGACCGTGTCAAGCACCCCTTGTACGGCAAGGTCATCCGTCGGACGACCAAGTACAAGGCGCACGACGAGGCCAACGCCTGCGGCGTCGGCGACCGTGTCCTCCTGATGGAGACCCGGCCGCTGTCGGCCAGCAAGCGCTGGCGGGTCATCGAGATTCTCGAGAAGGCCAAGTAAGAAACGCGCCTCGTGGGGGGTGACCCGGTCACCCCCCATGCTGGTGTCCAAGGGGGCGAGGTCGATCTTCGCTCCGCCTGCGGCGGCGGCTCGTCTGTCGCCGGGGGAACAAGACCACATCAGTTCCGCAAGGCTCACCGTCGGTGAGAACCAGCGAGACAAACAGGAGTACAAGTGATCCAGCAGGAGTCGCGACTCAAGGTCGCCGACAACACGGGTGCGAAAGAAGTTCTTTGCATCCGTGTGCTCGGTGGCTCGGGTCGGCGCTACGCGGGAATCGGCGACATCATCGTCGCCACGGTCAAGGACGCCATTCCTGGCGGCACCGTGAAGAAGGGCGACGTCGTCAAGGCGGTCATCGTCCGTACTGTCAAGGAGCGCCGCCGGCCCGACGGCTCCTACATCCGCTTCGACGAGAACGCCGCCGTGATCATCAAGGACAGCGGTGACCCTCGTGGCACGCGTATCTTCGGTCCCGTCGGACGTGAGCTGCGTGACAAGAAGTTCATGCGCATCATCTCGCTCGCTCCGGAGGTGTTGTAATGCCGAAGCTTCACGTCAAGAAGGGTGACCTGGTCCAGGTCATCGCCGGCAAGGACAAGGGTGCCAAGGGTCGTGTGCTCGCCGCCCACCCGCGCGAGGAGCGCGTCGTGGTCGAAGGCGTCAACATGATCAAGAAGCACTCCAAGGAGACCAACCAGGGTCCGCGTGGCGCCAAGACCGGCGGCGTGCAGACCATGGAGGCTCCCATCCACGTGAGCAACGTCAAGAAGCTCAAGGATGACGACAAGCCTGCCAAGAAGGAGTCGGCCAAGGCCGCCTCTGACAAGTCGGGTGAGGACAACTGATGACCGCGAACACCACTGAGTCTGCCCAGACCGGGCGGCCGCTTCCGCGCCTCAAGCAGCGCTACCGCGAAGAGATCATCGCGAAGCTGAACGAGGAGTTCGGGTTCGAGAACATCATGCTGGTACCCACGATCACCAAGATCAAGGTGAACATGGGTGTCGGTGAGGCCGCACGCGACTCGAAGCTCATCGACGGCGCCGTCCGCGACCTCACCGTGATCACCGGCCAGAAGCCGGCGGTTGTCCGGGCCCGCAAGTCCATCGCCCAGTTCAAGCTGCGCGAGGGCATGCCGATCGGTGCGCACGTCACGCTGCGTGGCGACCGCATGTGGGAGTTCCTGGACCGGCTGCTGTCGCTGGCGCTGCCCCGTATCCGTGACTTCCGGGGCCTGTCGCCCAAGCAGTTCGACGGCAACGGCAACTACACCTTCGGTCTGACCGAGCAGGTCATGTTCCACGAGATCGACCAGGACAAGGTCGACCGCCAGCGTGGTATGGACATCACTGTCGTGACCACCGCTAAGACCGACGACCAGGGCCGGGCGCTGCTCAAGCTTCTCGGCTTCCCCTTCAAGGAGGCCTGATCATGGCGAAGACGTCGCTCAAGGTCAAGGCTGCTCGTAAGGCCAAGTTCGAGGTCCGGGCGTACACTCGGTGCTCGCGCTGTGGTCGTCCCCGCGCCGTCTACAGGAAGTTCGGCCTGTGCCGTATCTGCTTCCGCGAGATGGCGCACCGGGGCGAGCTGCCTGGCATCACCAAGTCCAGCTGGTAGCCGCCCGCGCGGCCTGTGAACACCACGGGCTGCGCGGTCATCCCCAGCTAGTCAATAGAAGTCGTATTCACCGGGCGCTGCCTCAAGCGCCCATGACCACACCGCAGGTCCCTTGTGGAAACCGCGGTGAGGAAGGCCACCGGCCATGACGATGACCGACCCGATCGCAGACATGCTGACGCGTCTGCGAAACGCGAACTCGGCGTACCACGACACCGTGGCGATGCCGTACTCGAAGATCAAGGCGCACATCGCCGAGATCCTTCAGCAGGAGGGTTACATTCAGGCCTGGAGCGTCGAGGACGCCAAGGTCGGAAAGAACCTCGTGGTGGAGCTCAAGTTCGGGCCGAGCCGTGAGCGGTCGCTCGCGGGCCTGCGCCGGGTTTCCAAGCCCGGCCTGCGGGTCTATGCAAAGAAGGACAACCTGCCTCGAGTCCTGGGCGGACTGGGTGTCGCGATCATCTCGACGTCCGGTGGCCTCATGACCGACAAGCAGGCCGGCAAGCGTGGAGTGGGCGGGGAAGTCCTCGCCTTCGTTTGGTAGAAGGGAGAAATCACAGCATGTCACGTATCGGACGGCTGCCCATCCCTGTACCGAACGGCGTGGACGTCGCCATCGACGGCCGGGATGTCACGGTCAAGGGCCCTAAGGGCACGCTCTCTCACACGGTCGCGGAGCCGATCGTCGTCGCCAAGGGCGACGACGGAACCGTCACCGTCACTCGTCCCAACGACGAGAACAAGGTCCGTGCGCTGCACGGCCTGTCTCGCACGCTGATCGCCAACATGGTGACCGGTGTGACCCAGGGTTACTCCAAGACCCTGGAGATCGTGGGCGTCGGTTACCGCGTTCAGGCCAAGAGCCCGACTCAGCTCGAGTTCGCTCTCGGCTTCAGCCACCCGGTGATCGTCGACGCCCCCGAGGGTGTCGTCTTCCGCGTCGAGAAGCCGACCCTGTTCCACGTGGACGGCATCGACAAGCAGAAGGTCGGCGAGATCGCCGCGAACATCCGCAAGTTGCGCAAGCCCGACCCGTACAAGGGCAAGGGTGTGCGTTACCAGGGTGAAGTTATCCGCCGCAAGGTCGGAAAGGCTGGTAAGTAGGCATGGCTGGCAAGACTGCGTTCGGCAAGCACACGGCCGCCCGCGCCGTCTCGCGGGCCCGCCGCCACGGCCGAGTCCGCAAGAAGGTGGTCGGTACGGCCGCGCGCCCGCGTCTGGTCGTCAATCGTTCCACGCGACACCTGTTCGTGCAGATCGTCGACGACGCCCAGGGCCACACGCTGGTGAGCGCCTCCACCATGGACGCCTCCCTGCGCACGGCGCCGGGCGCCAAGACCGACAAGGCGAAGCAGGTCGGCGAGCTTCTCGCTCAGCGGGCCAAGGCTGCCGGGATCACCGCGGTCGTGTTCGACCGTGGCGGAAACCGCTACGCGGGTCGCCTGGCGGCCCTCGCGGACAGCGCCCGTGAAGGCGGGCTGGAGTTCTGATGGCCCGTTCTAACAAGAGCAACGAGAAGAGGAACCACTGATGGCTGGAGCTCCGCGTCGCGGTGGCGCCGCCGGTGGCGAGCGGCGTGACGGTCGTCGTGACGATCGCCGCGGTGGCAACGCTGACAAGGGCGTCTCGTACATCGAGCGCGTCGTAAAGATCAACCGAGTGGCCAAGGTCGTGAAGGGTGGTCGTCGCTTCAGCTTCACCGCCCTCGTCATCGTCGGTGACGGCAACGGCATGGTCGGTGTCGGCTACGGCAAGGCCAAGGAAGTGCCCGCGGCCATCGCCAAGGGTGTCGAAGAGGCCAAGAAGCACTTCTTCCGGGTGCCCCGCATTCAGGGCACCATCCCGCACATCGTGCAGGGTGAAGAGGCCGCGGGTGTCGTCTTCCTCCGTCCGGCCTCGCCCGGTACCGGCGTCATCGCCGGTGGCCCGGTGCGCGCCGTGCTGGAGTGCGCCGGCATTCACGACGTGCTGTCCAAGTCGCTCGGCTCGGACAACCCGATCAACATCGTGCACGCCACTGTGGCCGCTCTGAAGGGCCTCAGCCGCCCCGAGGAGATCGCGGCCCGCCGTGGTCTGCCGATCGAGGATGTCGCCCCCAAGGCCATGCTCAAGGCTCGCGCCGAGGGCATCGCCGAGGCCGCGGCGGTTAAGGCGGTGAGCTAGCCGATGGCACGCCTGAAGATCACTCAGGTCCGCTCCAAGATCGGTGGCAAGCAGAACCAGCGTGACTCGCTGCGTTCGCTCGGTCTGAAGCGAATCGGCGACGTCGTCGTCAAGGAGGATCGCCCGGAGATCCGCGGCATGGTCACCGTGGTGACGCACCTGGTCACCGTGGAAGAGGTCGACTAGACATGGCAGAGAACACTCCGCTCCGTATCCACCACCTGCGTCCGGCCCCCGGCGCCAACAAGTCGAAGGTCCGTAAGGGCCGCGGCGAGGCGTCCAAGGGCAAGACCGCCGGTCGTGGCACCAAGGGCACGACGGCCCGGAACAAGGTTCCTCTCGGTTTCGAGGGTGGCCAGGTTCCGCTCCAGCGTCGTCTGCCCAAGATGAAGGGCTTCTCCAACGCCCTGTTCAAGACGACCTACCAGGTCGTCAACCTGGACAAGCTCGGCGAGCTGTTCCCCGAGGGTGGCGACGTCACCGTCGAGACGCTGGTCGCCAAGGGCGCGGTCCGCAAGAGGCAGCTCGTTAAGGTCCTGGGAACCGGCGACATCTCCGTGGCGTTGAACGTGCAGGTGCACGCCTTCTCCGCCAGCGCCAAGGAGAAGATCGCCGCTGCCGGGGGCTCCATCTCCGAGCTGTAGGCATAATGACGTGGCGCGGGGGCTCATAATGGGCCCCCGTGCCCGTAGTGCGTTAGAGTTCGCTGGATAGTGAGCCTCAACTCATTTCCGCGGGCTCACTAACTTGAGATGCAAAAGATGGACCACCCCCGCACCATCGCTGACCGACCTCGCCTTTCAGGCGCGCAGGAGGGACCGTGCTGACCGCGTTTACCCGAGCGTTCCGTACGCCGGACCTGCGCAACAAGTTGCTCTTCACACTGGGCATCATCGCGCTGTTCCGGCTCGGCTCGGTTCTTCCGACTCCGGGTGTCAACAACGAAAACATCGCCCGATGCCTCCAGCAGGCACAGGCGGGCGATAGCAGCAACATCTACGGCATGGTGCAGCTGTTCAGCGGTGGCGCCTTGCTGAAGCTGTCGGTGTTCGCGCTCGGCATCATGCCGTACATCACCGCGAGCATCATCCTTCAGCTTCTGGTAGTGGTGATTCCTCGCCTGGAGGCCCTCAAGAAGGAGGGACAGGCAGGTCAGACCAAGATCACTCAGTATACGCGTTATCTGACGATCGGTCTGGCCGTTCTCCAGTCAACGGCTTTCATCGCTCTCGCGCGCACCGGGCAGCTTTTCCCGCAGTGTCGCGAGGACATCCTGCTGGACAAGGACAACGTCTTCACCATCATCACGATGGTGCTGACGATGACGGCCGGCACCGCCGTCATCATGTGGCTGGGCGAGCTCGTCACCGACCGCGGCGTCGGCAACGGCATGTCCATTCTGATCTTCACGCAGGTCATCGCGGTCTTCCCGGCCGAACTGATGAACATCGCCCGGACCAAGGGTCTCTTCGTCTTCGCGGTGGTCATCGTGACCGGTATCGCAATGATCGCCTTGGTGGTCATGGTCGAGCAGGCCCAGCGCCGGGTTCCGGTGCAGTACGCCAAGCGCATGGTCGGCCGCCGGATGTACGGCGGGACCTCGACCTACATCCCGCTGAAGGTGAACCAGGCGGGCATCATCCCCGTCATCTTCGCCTCCTCACTGCTGTATCTCCCGCAGCTGGTCACGACGCTCTTCAGCAACGCTCAGGAAGAGCCGAACAAGGTGATCCAGTGGATCCAGCAGAACCTGGTCACGGGCGACACTCCGGCGTACATGATCACTTTCTTCGTACTCATCGTCTTCTTCACCTACTTCTACGTGTCCATCACCTTCAACCCCGTTGAAGTGGCTGACAACATGAAGAAGTACGGTGGATTCATCCCGGGTATCCGCCCGGGTCGGCCGACGGCCGAGTACCTGAACTACGTGCTCACGCGACTCACCGCTCCCGGTGCGCTCTACCTGGGCCTGATCGCCATGGTCCCGATCATCGCACTGGCGATAGTCAGCGCGAGTCAGAACTTCCCGTTCGGAGGGACGAGCATTCTGATCATGGTTGGTGTCGGCCTTGACACCGTGAAGCAGATCGAAAGCCAGCTCCAGCAGCGCAACTACGAAGGTTTCCTGAAGTAGTGCGTCTCGTTCTGGTAGGGCCCCCCGGAGCGGGTAAGGGGACTCAGGCCCAGTTCATCGCATCGAACCTGTCCATCCCGAAGATCTCGACAGGTGACATCTTCCGTGCCAACGTTTCGGGCGGCACGGAACTCGGCAAGCTTGCCAAGGAATACATGGACCGCGGTGATCTCGTACCCGACGAGGTCACCATCGCGATGGTCCGTGACCGTCTTCTGGAGAGCGACGCGCAGGACGGCTTCCTGCTCGACGGTTTCCCCAGAAACGTTCCTCAGGCCGAGATTCTGAAGAAGATGCTCGAGGAGTTCGGCGTCGCTCTGGACATCGTCCTGGAGCTCGTGGTCGATGACGAGGAGGTCGTGCGCCGGCTGGCCGGCCGCCGGACCTGCAGCCAGTGCGGTCGCATCTGGCACGTCGACTTCGATGACAAGAAGGACGACGTCTGCGACGCCTGCGGCGGGCGGCTCTACCAGCGGGACGACGACAAGGAGGAGACCGTCCGGCACCGGCTGGAGGTCTACCAGGAGCAGACCGCTCCGCTCGTCTCCTTCTACGCCGACGAGGGCATCCTCGTCGGGGTGGACGCGACCGGTCCGGTGGAAGAGATCACCCAGCGCGCGATGGAGGCCCTGAGTCCTTTCAAGGACTGAGGACCAGAGAACATCCAGTCAGCACGCCACCCATGAGTCCCCATGGGTGGCGTGCTGTCGTTTAGGGCACAATCGGGGGAATTGGACTCCCGGATTGCCCGTTGAACCACCCCAGGGGGTGCGCACGTGTTCAAGAAGAACAAGCACGGAATTCAGATGAAGACGCCCGAGCAGCTGGAGAAGATGCGGGCGGCGGGTCTGGTGGTTGGACGGACCCTGCAGCTGCTCCGCGAGAGCGTGCGGCCGGGACTGACACCGTTGGACCTTGATGTGATCGCGGAGAAGGCGATCCGGGACGAGGGAGCGATCCCCTCCTTCAAGGGTTACCAGGGCTTCCCCGCGACGATCTGCGCGTCGGTGAACGACGAGGTCGTCCACGGCATTCCGAGCAACCAGCGCCCGCTGCGGGAGGGCGACGTCATCTCCATCGACTGTGGCGCCATCCTGGACGGCTGGCATGGCGACTCGGCCATCACGGTCCCCGTCGGCGAGGTCGACCCCAAGCTGACCGAGCTGATGCGGGTGACCGAGGAGGCCATGTGGCGGGGCATCGCCGCGCTCACCACGGGGCGCCACCTGTCCGACATCGGCCACGAGGTGGAGAAGTACGTCCGCTCCCAGGGCCGCTACGGCATCCCCCGGGAGTACGGCGGGCATGGCATCGGCACCGAGATGCACATGGACCCCTGGGTCGCCAACCACGGCAAGCCCGGTCGGGGACCGCGCTTCGAGCCGGGCATGTGCTTCGCGGTCGAGCCGATGGTGAACCTCGGCACCGACCGGACCAAGGTGCTGTCCGACGACTGGACCGTCGTCACCGTCGACGGCAAGGCCTCGGCTCACTTCGAACACAGCGTCGCGGTGACACATAATGGACCCTGGGTACTGACCGCGCTTGACGGGGGGAAAGAGCGGCTTGCCGACCTGTTGGGAGACGCGGGCTAGGTTGAACACCGCCCGCCGGCGAGCGGATGTGATCGATGATGGCGACTGGTCCGGAGATGCGGGCGTCGGATGGAGACCGGGACAAGGTCGCCTCGGTCCTACGAGAGCACTACGCGCAGGGCCGTCTCACCGTCGAGGAGTTCGACCAGCGCCTGGAGCAGCTCTACACGAGCAAGACCTACGGCGAGCTCGTCACGCTCACCTCCGACCTTCCCGACGTCGACCTGCGCGAGCTGCAGGGAGCCGCCGCCGGCCGTCCGGAGCGGCGTGAGCGGCGTGAGCGGCGTGACGTCCACCGGGCGCAGAGCAAGGGGCTGACGGCGGCATGGAGCGCCTGGGCGGTGGCGAGCAGCGTCAACTGGGTGATCTGGTTCATCATCGGAGCGACGGGTGGTTTCCACTTCCCCTATCCCTGGCCGCTGTGGGTGATGGGTCCGTGGGGAGCGGTGTTGCTGGTCACCACCATCACCACCGGCCTCGGCAACCGGCCGGACCGGTAACAGTCCACGCTCGACCCCGGGCGTGTGCTTCCTTCTCGGCGTACCGATCACACGGAACCCTCCGATGACCATGGTCATCGGAGGGTTTTTCGCGTTGTGTCAGAGCTTTACCACCCTCGGTAGTTGACCTTGATGGGGCCGGGTAGATGATCGTTGTCGAGCAGGCCATGAGGTGGGGGTGGGTGAATGGGCCTTGGGCGAGACCCCGTGGTGACGGCCAGAGCCGTGGTGGGCAGTGCGGTGGCCCTGGTGTTCGCGGGCGGCATGACCGGGATCGGTGGCGTGGAGGTCACGCCGTCGACCGCCCGGCCGGGACAGACCGTCAGCATCTCCGCCGGTCCGTGCGGCACTCCGGCGACCGCCTATTCGGCGGCGTTCAGTGCCACCATGGCCCGGCTCCGCCGGCACGACCACGTGACGCAGGGGGCCGTGCGGATCAGCCCCCACGCCGCACCCGGTACCTATGCCGTCACCGTCCGCTGTGTTGAGGGCGGTCCCTATGACGGCACCTTCGTCGTGGGCGACATCCCTCCGGACACCGGCCCGAGCGCCGGTGACGAGAGTCTCGCGATGGCCGTCGCCGATCATTCCGCGCGTACCTCCTGGCTTTTCGGATCGCTGGTCGTGATCGTGACAGCCCTGGGGGCGAGCTCCATGCTGGTGCACGGATACCGGAGGCGGAGCGATCGCTAGAGCTCCGTGCCCGTCCGGAACTGTTTCATGCTGCTCATCGGCGGGGCCGCGTTCCGGGCGGGCACGGATTCAGGGGCCTGTTCCCGGCTGTCCGGGTGAACGGTCCGGCAGGCAGGCGGCGGCTGAGGCCGGTGACCTGCGATGGCGGCTCCGACCAGGCCGGACGTTCCCCTGATGACCATGTAATCGCTCATGCGATGTACCGTTCCGGGTGTCTCCTCTCGGATCTGGGGTATCCTGAGTAGCGGTTGTGTCAAGGTGCCGGCCGTGTGTTTCGCATTTCCTCGCCCGGTGCCGTACACTCCTTCTTCGGTTCACTATGACCATTGCGCGTCGGCGGTGTCGCAACCGCCGCTCTCATCGAAGCGCTGGGTCGCGGCTGCTTAGTGTTCCGAAGCCTCAGACGACCGATCAGTGAAACGCGAGGGACATGGCCAAGAAAGACGGCGCCATCGAGATCGAGGGCACTGTGGTTGAGTCGCTCCCGAACGCGATGTTCCGGGTGCAGCTCGACAACGGCCATAAGGTCCTGGCCCACATCAGCGGGCGGATGCGGATGCACTACATCCGGATCCTTCCTGACGACAGGGTTGTCGTCGAACTGAGCCCCTACGACCTCAGTCGTGGGCGGATCGTCTACCGATACAAGTAAGCGTCTGAGGGACGAATAAGGACTATGAAGGTCAAGCCGAGCGTCAAGAAGATCTGCGACAAGTGCAAGGTGATCCGCCGGCACGGTCGCGTCATGGTGATCTGCGACAACCTGCGCCACAAGCAGCGTCAGGGCTAGTCGTAGAGAACAGGCCTTGCGAGAGTCCGCTCACTGGTGGCGGACTCGACTCATGTGAGGCCGCAAAGTAATCACGTTTCACACCTGCGCAGGCGGCCGTTGGCCGTACCCCGCAGGAGACCCCCGGTCGGAGGCCGGGGCCCTCACCCCGGGCATGGGGAGGGGAAGTGAGGCGTAGGACCTCCGCCATAACGAAGGAGAATGCCCGACCATGGCTCGCCTGGTTGGCGTCGATCTCCCCCGCGACAAGCGGCTGGAGATCGCTCTCACCTACATTTTCGGAATCGGCCGCACGCGTGCGCTCGAGACCCTCAAGGCCACCGGCATCAGCGGTGACCTCCGGGTTCACCAGCTCACGGACGAAGAGCTCGTGCCGCTGCGTGACTACATCGAGGCGAACTACAAGATCGAGGGTGACCTCCGTCGCGAAGTTCAGGCCGACATCCGTCGCAAGATCGAGATTCAGTGCTACCAGGGCATCCGGCACCGCCGTGGCCTTCCCGTGCACGGTCAGCGTACGCAGACCAACGCGCGCACCCGTAAGGGCAAGAAGAAGACCGTGGCCGGTAAGAAGAAGCCCGGTAAGAAGTAGTCCGCGCAGCCGCAGGACCGAAGACCTCAGGAGTGAAGGCAAAGAATGCCTCCTAAGAGCCGTCAGGGTGCCCCTAAGAAGGTGCGCCGCAAGGAAAAGAAGAACGTCGCTCACGGGCACGCCCACATCAAGAGCACGTTCAACAACACGATCGTTTCGATCACCGACCCGAACGGGAACGTGATCTCCTGGGCCAGTGCCGGCCACGTCGGGTTCAAGGGCTCGCGTAAGTCCACCCCGTTCGCCGCGCAGATGGCCGCCGAGAACGCCGCTCGCCGCGCCATGGAGCACGGCATGCGCAAGGTCGACGTCTTCGTCAAGGGCCCCGGTTCCGGCCGTGAGACCGCGATCCGCTCGCTGCAGGCGACCGGCCTCGAGGTTGGGTCCATCCAGGACGTCACCCCCGTGCCGCACAACGGCTGCCGTCCGCCCAAGCGTCGGCGCGTCTGAGCCCCAGGAGATAGAGAGAAATGGCTCGTTACACCGGAGCGGACTGCAAGCTCTGCCGTCGTGAGAAGACCAAGCTCTTCCTCAAGGGCAAGAAGTGCGAGTCCGCGAAGTGCCCCATCGAGATCCGTCCTTACCCGCCGGGTGAGCACGGCCGCGGCCGGCCGAAGGAGTCTGAGTACCAGCTCCAGCTCCGCGAGAAGCAGAAGACCCGCCGCATCTACGGCATCCTCGAGAAGCAGTTCCGCAACTACTACGAGGAAGCCAACCGCAAGGGTGGCAAGACCGGCGAGAACCTCCTCCAGATCCTGGAGAGCCGTCTCGACAACGTGGTCTACCGCGCCGGCTTCGCCGAGTCCCGTGACGCCGCCCGCCAGCAGGTCCGTCACGGACACATCCTGGTGAACGGCAAGAAGGTCGACATCCCGTCGTACCGCGTCCGCGAGCACGACATCGTCGAGGTCCGCGAGCGTTCGCGCAACCTTCTGCCCTACGAGGTGGCGCGCGCCACCTCCGGTGACAAGACGTTCCCGGCCTGGCTGGGCGTCGCTCCGGAGGCCATGCGCGTCCTGGTCCACCAGCTCCCGGTCCGTCAGCAGATTGACACCCAGGTCCAGGAGCAGCTGATCGTCGAGCTCTACTCCAAGTAGTAGCTCACGGGGGGTGCCGTGCGGTTCGCCGTACGGCACCTATGCTGTTGTTCGAGCGACGTCAAATAGCGGGCGTCGCCAGGCAGGGGAGAACCCACATGCTGATCGCTCAGCGTCCGACCCTTCTCGAGGAGACCCTCGAGGAGACCCGGTCGAAGTTCATCATCGAGCCGCTGGAGCCGGGTTTCGGCTACACCATCGGCAACTCGCTGCGTCGCACGCTGCTGTCGTCCATTCCGGGCGCGGCTGTGACCAGCATCCGCATCGAGGGCGTGCTCCACGAGTTCTCGACCGTTCCGGGTGTCAAGGAGGATGTCACCGACATCATCCTGAACCTCAAGGAACTGGTCGTCTCCTCCGAGCATGACGAGCCCGTGGTCATGTACCTGCGCAAGCAGGGCCCCGGCGACGTCACCGCCGCCGACATCGCGCCTCCGGCCGGTGTCGAGGTGCACAACCCCGAGCTGCGCATCGCCACGCTGAACGGCAAGGCGAAGCTGGAGATGGAGCTGACCGTCGAGCGCGGTCGCGGCTACGTCTCCGCGGCGCAGAACAAGCAGCCGGGCCAGGAGATCGGCCGTATCCCGATCGACTCCATCTACTCCCCGGTGCTCAAGGTCACCTACAAGGTCGAGGCGACCCGTGTCGAGCAGCGCACCGACTTCGACCGTCTGATCCTGGACGTCGAGACCAAGCCGTCCATGAAGCCCCGTGACGCGGTGGCCTCGGCCGGTAAGACCCTCGTCGAGCTGTTCGGTCTCGCCCGCGAGCTGAACGTCGAGGCCGAGGGCATCGACATCGGCCCGTCGCCGACGGACGCGGCTCTGGCCGCCGACCTGGCGCTGCCGATCGAGGAGCTGAACCTCACGGTCCGTTCCTACAACTGCCTCAAGCGCGAGGGCATCCACACCGTGGGTGAGCTCGTCGCCCGCAGCGAGCAGGACCTGCTGGACATCCGTAACTTCGGTGCGAAGTCCATCGAAGAGGTCAAGCAGAAGCTGCACGAGATGACGCTCGCGCTGAAGGACTCCCCGCCTGGATTCGACCCCAGCGCGGTGGCCGGCGGCGGCTACGACGACGACGACAGCGCGTACGTCGAGACCGAGCAGTACTGAGTTTGCACATCGGGGGTCATAGGACCCCCGGCCTGACCCCGGTACCTCGTACGGCCGGGGCGGGTTCACTCTCAAGGAGAACGAAATGCCTCAGCCCGCAAAGGGTGCCCGTCTCGGCGGAAGCCCGGCTCACGAGCGGCTGATCCTGGCCAACCTCGCCACCCAGCTGTTCCAGCACGGCCGGATCAAGACCACGGTGGCCAAGGCCAAGCGCCTGCGCCCGGTGGCGGAGCGGCTGATCACCAAGGCGAAGAAGGGCGACATGCACAACCGTCGCCAGGTGCTGACCGTCATCCGTGACAAGGGTGTCGTCCACCACCTGTTCACGGAGATCGCGCCGACCTTCGCCGAGCGTCCCGGCGGCTACACCCGCATCACGAAGATCGGCCTCCGTAAGGGCGACGCCGCCCCCATGGCCGTCATCGAGCTGGTGTCCGAGCCGCTGAACACGGTCCGCACCACCAAGGCTCCGGCCGCTGCCGAGGCCCCCAAGGCTGAGGCTCCCAAGGCCGAGGAGACCACCGAGGTCACCGAGGAGCCGAAGGCCGCTGAGGTCGCCGAGGCTCCCGCTGAGGAGACCGAGGCCAAGAAGGACAACGCCTGATCTTTCAGGTCATGTGATCGGGCCCGGCATCCCCTTCAGGGGTGCCGGGCCCGACCCCGTTCTCCGGGAGGAACATCGTGGTACGGCTACGCCTGGACCTCGCATATGACGGCACCGATTTCTCCGGTTGGGCGAAGCAGCCAGAGCGGCGGACGGTTCAGGGGGAGATCGAGGAGGCACTCGGCAAGATCCTCAGGCTTCCCGAGCCGCCGGGACTGACCGTGGCAGGGCGGACCGACGCCGGGGTGCACGCCCGGGGTCAGGTGGCCCATGTGGATCTCGAAACCGAGGCGTTCGGCGCGCTGGAGAGCCGGCACGGCCGACGAGCGTCCGTCGTCGGCGCCTCCGCCGGTGGCGACACCCTCGCAGGCGCCGGGCCCTCCGTCCCCCTCGGGGCCGGTGCGGTCCTTTCGGCCGAGGCCGGACCCGGACTGCCGGACGATCTCGATGAGCGTCTCTCCAGCCTCCGCAGAAGGCTGGCCGGAGTTCTTCCCTCCGATGTCAGGATTTATCGCGTTACGGTGGCTCCTGAGGGCTTTGACGCCCGATTCTCTGCGATGTCCCGGCGGTACGCCTACCGGATCTCGGACGCCCCGGGCGGCGTGGACCCACTCCGCCGCCGCGAGGTCGTCTGGTACACCCGGCCGCTCGACCTCGACAGGCTGAACGCGGCCGCGGCCGCCCTGCTGGGCGAGCACGACTTCGCCGCCTTCTGCAAGAAGCGCGAGGGCGCGACCACGATCCGCGAGCTGCAGCGGCTCGACTGGATCAGGGAGGACGGCATCCTCGTCGCGACGGTGGTGGCCGACGCGTTCTGTCACTCGATGGTCCGGGCACTCGTCGGATCGCTGCTGCCCGTCGGGGAGGGGCGCCTCCCAGTGGACTGGCCCGGGCAGGTGCTGACGCGGGCCGTACGGGACTCCGGGGTGCACGTCGCACCGGCACACGGTCTCTGCCTTGAGGAGGTCCGCTATCCCGAGCCCGCGGAGCTGGCCCGGCGGGCCGGGGAGACCCGCCGGGTACGCACGCTCAGCGCGTGACGGAGGTCTCCCCCCTCAGCTCCTCACACGGCGCTCGACAACCTGGGCGGTCTGGTCGCGGAACGCACCGCTGACCTTGCCGAGACCCTTCTCCCTCGCCGTCGGGGTGTGGCCGTCGCTGAATGTGGCGTAGCTGAACACGATGTAGCGGCCCCACACCAGCCCTGCCGCGTAGCCGCCCGCGATGTGCACCCGCTCGGCGCCGGTGCCCGGAGTGCCGGGCAGGCCGCGGAACCACAGGTTGCTGTTCAGGTCCTTGGCCTTGTCAACCTCGATGGCGGACTCCCGGGTGGGAAGCACCGCGATCCCCGTCGTCACGGCGTACTTCCGTTTGCTGTCCACGTAGGTGGCCCGCAACACCCGGCGGCAGTCCTTACTCCGCAGCGCGCCGGCGAACTTTCCGGCCGCCGCCGTCTGGCACTGCTGGGTGACGTCGGTCTTGACCCTGACGAAGGTCTCTCCCGCGATGGTCACCTTCTTGGTGAAGGTGCGGGCCAGGGTCAGGTTGCCCGGGTCGGTCTTCTCCGAGTCGATCACCGCGGTGTTGGCCGGTTCCGGCGCGGACGGCTCGGGATCCTCGGTGGGGTCGATGACCTCGGGGATGGGGATCGGAACAGCCGCACTGGCCTCCTTCTTGGCGTTGAACGACTGGTAGGCGAAGAAGGCGCCGGTGCCGATGCCACCGACCACGACCACCACCACGGCCGCGACCAGCAGAGTGCCCGCCTTGCCGCGGGGGGGAGGGGCGGGAGAGGAGACCGCAACCTCGGGCACGACCGCTGAGGGTGGGGTGAACGGGCCGCGCAGTTCGACCGTCCCGGCCGACGGCGCCGGCTGTTGGGCCGGCTGCTGGGCGGGCGGCGCCGGAACGAGCGGGAACAGCGGCGCGGTCATCGGTGAGCCGCTCAGCGGGGTGGTCTGGTCCTCGGCGGGTGGAGACAGCCCCGGCCTGCCGGAGTCGGGATCCTGGACCGGTTCGGGAAGCTGTGTCGCCGGAGCCGGGGACGGCACGGCGACACCGATGAGGGGTTCAGAGGACGACGGGGACACCTGTGGCATCAGCTCCGGTGGGGACGCCGGGCTCTGCGCGGCGGACGCAGGCACGGAGGGTGGGGAGCCCGGTCCGGGTGGTGGCGTGGAGCCCGGGGGCTCCTCGTGACCCGGCACGGCGGGTTTGGCGGTGTGGACCTTGACGGTGTTCTCGTCCGGGTTGCCGGGGAAGGCCGCGGAGGGCGGCCAGACGGCGACGTCGCCGTGAGGGACCGTGGTCCCTTCAAGGCCGGGCCATGCGGGCTCTCCCGTGGCCGGAGGCCGTTGAGGAGCGCCGTGGGCATCCGGGGCGGAGGAGGGCCACCCCGGCTGCGTATCGGCGGTGGCGGCGGTGAAGGCCGGCGGCGGCTGCCACGGCGGTGCTCCGGGCACGATCGACGTTCCTGAAGGACCTGCCGCTCCTGAAGAAGCTGCTGCTCCTGTCGGGAGTGGGGGTACGGCCCACGGCGAGGCGGAGGGGCCCGGAGGGGTGGGGAGGCCGTCGTCGGGGTCGGCGAACCAGTCGTAGGGAACGTCACCGTCGCCGGGGACAGTCCACGGCTGGGCTGTCCCCGGCGACGGCTCCGGCCACGCCGAGGGGTCGTAGGGCTGATCGTCACCTGTGAGAGCGGTCCGGGGCACGTGCGGCGAAGGCTGGCCGAAACTCGGCGGAGGCGTCGCCGGTGTGGCCGAACCTTCGGCTTCGCGTTCGTGTTCGGACCCGGATTCCTGGCCACGCATACGTCGAAGCGTAGCGATAGCCGGAGATCGTCATGCGGGTATGGGCGTTCCCAGCCGTATCGCCCACCGGTTCTGTGGTGGAAATCGACTCGACGGGCTCACGCTCAAGGTCGTTTTCCGGTCAGCGAGCGGGCCTCCAGAGCGGGGGTGACGGTCGCGTCGACCGCTCCGAAGGCCGCCTGGTTGAGCTTCTTGACCTCGTCATCCTTCGGCAGGTGGCCGTCCTTGTACTGGAACCAGACCATGACGGCGTAGTGCCCGTGGCTCCATCCGCCCGCGAACGCCTCGCCCTTCCCGAGAAATTTGGTGACGTCGTCCTTGCCGGGGAGCGCCTTGAGGTATTCCTCCCGGGACTTGCCGGCTCCGGCCGAGATGACCTTGGAGGCAGCCGCCGACGTGCTGAGGTTGGCGACCCCTACAGTGCCGATGATCGCGCCTGCGGTGTCGCGGAAGCTCGCCCGCAGGAGCTGGGTGCATCTGCCCGCGGTGAGTGCCTTCTGGATATTGCTGCCCACCACGGCGTCATTGCACTTCTTGTCCGTCCTGCGGGTGGTCATCTCGTACCTCTGACGGCCCAGCGCCACCTTCCTGTGCCCGAACAGCTCGTTCAGCGTGAGCGCGTAGCGGTCGGTGGCCCGGGAGCCGGCGAACCCGAACTTGCCCTTCGGGCTGCTGGGAAGCGGCACGCTGGAGGCCTGGGCGGGAGGGGCTGCCGTATGAGGGTCCGGAGGGGGATCGGAGTTGGCGAGCACGGCCAGGCCGACGCCTCCGGCGATCAGCGCGCCCAGAGCGCCCAGAGCGATGAAGATCGGCCGCCGGGAGCGTGGGCCCTCGTCGTAGGGGCTCCACATCGCCTTCCGCGGCTGCTCCGGCGGCTCCGGCTGTTCCGGCTGCGCGGGCCTCGCGGTGTCCGCGGGGTCCACATCACGGGGGGCCTGACCGTAGGGTGCCGCCTCGGCACCGCGGGGGGCGTGACCGTACGGAACCGACTCGGATCCGCGAGGACTCTGGTTGTGCGGTGCGGGCTCGAACCAGCGCTCGCCCTGTGCGGGTGGCGGCGTGTCAGGCTGGACGTACGGCTGGCGGCGCGGTGGCTCCCCGGGAAAACCCATGCGCCGAGGGTAGCCCGGTCTCGGCGCCGGTTGGCTCAGGAGTAGCCGAAGTCCTGCGTCCACCAGGGGCCGCCCGGGCCCTCCATGATCCCGACGCCGGTGGCGGTCAGCCTGCAGTTGAGGATGTTGCCCCGGTGGCTGCTGGTCGCCATCCATCTCCGCACCGTCTCGGCGGCCGAGGCGTAGCCGCGGCTGATGTTCTCCGCACCGCCGTCGCGGTAGCCGGCGGCCTCCATCCGGTCCCAGGGCGACGCGCCGTCGGGGGAGCTGTGGGAGAAGGTGCCGCTCTGGCCCATCTCCTCCGAGTGGGCCCTGGCCGACCTGATCAGCCGCCTGTCGATGCGGAGGGGGGCGCAGCCGTATTTTCTGCGCTGGACGTTGGTCAGCTGGATGATCCTCCTCTCCATCGAGGTCAGGGGGGAGAAGACGGAGGTGCCGCCCTCCCCTCCCCCTCTCTCTCCGTTGAGGATGTAGTGGGCTTCGTCGTCGTCGGTGAATTCGCCGGCCGGGGTCCGGGAGTCCCGGGGGACGCGCGGCGGGAACTGCTGCCGCGTCGTCACGGGAGCGGGGGAGGGACGGACGACCCTGGCGAGCGGCGCGCGCTGCCCGGTGGGGGTGGGCTTCACAGGTCCGGCGTTGTTCAGGTAGATCTGGTCAGGGGTCTCCTCGCCGCGGCTCTCCCTGCCGATGAGGAACCCGAGCAGCAGCACCGTCATCATGCACGCGAACAGTCCCATGCGGCGCAGGCTGGTCCGCTGGGTATGCCGGGGGTGAGGAAGCTGCCACATACCGCTGTCAAAGATAGAGATGTTTGCAATGAGGAAGAAGAGAATGTCGAGAACGTGTCGGAACCGTTCTGTGGAAGTTGAGTGCGCCGATTCCCGTGCACTCTCCCGTCGCCGGTAGACTGCTCGCGGACACCGGCGAAGTGTCGCGTCGTTTTGACCCCTGCTCATCTGCGCCGGTATCCTGCTAGTTCGTTGTGTGCGAATTGGTCTCCTCTGTAGACCGATGCGCGGCGCGTCCGGCGTCATCTCCTGAATTCAGGGAGACGGAAGGTCCGGGCTGTCGTGTGCCCGCACCTACCGACCATGTTGCTGTCATTTCCGACAGCGCTGAAGACGCGAGCAAAGAAGGCATACGACCGTGCGCACGTACACACCCAAGCCTGCCGAAGTCGAGCGTCAGTGGCACATCATCGACGCCACCGACATCGTGCTTGGCCGGCTGGCCAGCCACGTCGCGATCCTGCTTCGCGGTAAGCACAAGCCGACCTTCGCCAACCACGTCGACACCGGTGACTTCGTGATCGTCATCAACGCCGACAAGGTCGCGCTGACCGGCAACAAGCTCGAGCAGAAGAAGGCGTACCGTCACTCGGGCTACCCCGGTGGTCTGCGTGCGGTGACCTATGGCGAGCTCATGGAGAAGCGCCCTGACCGCGCGGTCGAGAAGGCCGTCAAGGGCATGCTGCCCAAGAACGCTCTCGGCCGGAAGATGATCAAGAAGCTCAAGGTCTACGCCGGCTCCGAGCACCCCCACCAGGCGCAGCAGCCTGTGCCCTTCGAGCTGACCCAGATCGCCCAGTAGTCGCTAGCTGCTTATCGCCAGCAGCGTTGGCCGATGGCCGACGCCGAGTAGGAAAGTTAGAGGAGAACCGTGGCTGAGTCCACCGGTGTCGAGACGCCCGTCGAGGGCGAGCAGGAGTACTCCCCGGAGGAGTTCCCCTCCGAGTACACCTCTGAGTCCACTGTCAGCGGCGAGGCCGCCGTCCGTAAGCCCATCACCACGGGCAACTCGTACGGCACGGGCCGCCGCAAGGAGTCCGTCGCCCGCGTGCGCATCGTGCCGGGCACCGGCAAGTGGACGATCAACGGTCGCCCGCTTGACGGCTACTTCCCGAACAAGGTCCACCAGCAGATCGTCAACGAGCCCTTCGTGGTTCTCGGTGCCGAGGACCAGTTCGATGTCATCGCCCGCATCAGCGGTGGTGGCGTGACCGGCCAGGCCGGTGCCCTGCGTATGGGCCTTGCCCGCGCGCTGGCCATCCTGGACGTCGAGGTCAACCGCCCGCCGCTGAAGAAGGCCGGCTTCCTGACCCGTGACGCCCGCGCCACCGAGCGTAAGAAGTACGGTCTCAAGAAGGCCCGCAAGGCTCCGCAGTACAGCAAGCGTTAAATTGGGGCGCCTTTTTGGCACCGACGGGGTACGTGGGGTCGCTGGTCGCGACCTCACGGCCGAGCTCGCCATGGACCTGTCCGTGGCCGCGGCTCATGTCCTCGGCGATGCCGGGGCGTTCAATGCCAGCGTCGGGCGGCGAGGCCGCCCGATCGCCGTCGTAGGCCGGGACCCCCGGGCTTCAGGAGAATTCCTGGAGGCCGCTGTGGTCGCCGGCCTTGCGTCGTCTGGCGTGGATGTCCTCCGGCTCGGCGTGCTGCCCACCCCGGCGGTCGCATACCTCACCACGGCTCTCGGAGCCGACATGGGCGTGATGATCTCCGCCTCCCACAACCCGGCCCCGGACAACGGGATCAAGTTCCTCACCCGCGGCGGCTACAAGCTGCCCGACGCGGTGGAGAGCGAGATCGAGCAGCGGCTCGGCGAGAAGTGGGAGCGCCCTGTCGGCGCTTCGGTCGGTCGCGTGCGCGAAGCGTACGGCGAAGCCGACCGTTACGTGTCCCACGTGCTGTCCACCGTGTCCCATCGTCTGGACGGCCTGAACGTCGTCCTCGACTGCGCCCACGGCGCCGCCCACGTGGTGGCCCCCGAGGCGTTGCAGAGGGCCGGCGCGACGGTTGAGACCATCGGGGCCCGCCCCGACGGTCTCAACATCAACGCCGAGGTGGGCTCCACCCACCTGGACAAGCTCCAGCAGATCGTCGTCTCCCGCAACGCGGACGTCGGGATCGCCTACGACGGCGACGCCGACCGCTGCCTGGCGGTCTCGCACACGGGCGAGGTGGTCGACGGCGACCAGATCATGGCCGTGCTCGCCATGGCGATGCACGCCGAGGGGAAGCTGGCGGGTGACACCGTGGTCGCCACCGTCATGTCCAACCTGGGCTTCAAGATCGCCATGAAGGACGCGGGCATCGACGTGGTCGAGACCGCCGTGGGCGACCGCTACGTGCTGGAGGCCATGAAGGCCGGTGGCTACAACCTCGGTGGCGAGCAGTCCGGCCATGTCCTCATGCTCGACCACGCCACCACCGGGGACGGGCTGCTGACCTCGCTCCAGCTGCTGGCGGTAATGGCCCGTGAGGGCCGTTCGCTGGCGGAGCTGGCATCGGTGATGACCCGGCTGCCGCAGGTCCTGATCAACGTCAAGGGCGTGGATCGGGCGAAGGCCACGGTCCCGGAACTGTCCACCGCGGTCGCGGCGGCGGAGGCGGAGCTGGGGGAGACCGGCCGGGTGCTGATCCGGCCGAGTGGCACCGAGCCGATGATCCGCGTCATGGTCGAGGCGGCCTCCGCCGAGCAGGCCGAGCTGATGGCGGGCCGCCTGGCGGACGTCGTCCGTACGGTCTGCGTCTGAACGTAGCCGCCCTGTCCTTGTCCGCTGTGCTCCGCACGCCGGGCAAGGACAGGGCGGCTGTCGTTCATCGACCGGTCAATATCTGAGACCGCCGAGCCGGCCGCCGGTCGGAGCCACGCCGCCGTTCCCCGGTCCGTAAGGTCGTGCCCGTCATGGCGGGCCATCGTGCCACCGTGTCATTCGGGCGGGTTGTGATCGCATTGTCCCCGAGGGTGTGCCGGTGACAGGGCCGCGATCCTCGGATAACGCGTGCCCGGAGAAGCATCTCATCTGACGCCACGCCAGCAATTCTCCGTCGTTGACACTTTCTGTCATTGATCGGAAACTCTGAGTTGCTGTAGCGGATCTTCCTTTCAGAGGTGCCGCCGGCGATACGCATTTCCCGGCCCGCGCCGCACGGTGACGCCGGGCTCACGGGGGTGGCGGCGATGAACGGGGACGTCCGCGCGGGTGCGCGACCCAGACGGCATGGCCGGAACGCGGCCGGTGCGGTGGCGTGGGCACCCCGGTGCAGAAGGTCGATCGCCCGGATCCTCGTGCTGGCCCTGACTGGTACGTCGACCGTGCTGGCCCCGACGACCGCGTCCGCGACCGGCACGGTCGTGTTCAACCAGCCCTTCCACGACAACACGGCCGACGGGACCGGCGCCGTGGTGCTGCCCGCGCTGCCCAGCGGCCAGTCAGGGACGAACGTCGCCTGCCTCACCGCCGCCGGCAATCCCAACACCGGCGTCCTGCACAGCTGCACCGGCAACCTGGACAGTCAGGGCTCCGGCAAACTGCGCCTGACGGACGCGACGACGGGTAAGACGGGCGGTGTTTTCGGCGCCGTCAGCGTGCCCACCTCGCAGGGTCTCGACGTGACGTTCAACACCTACCAGTACGGCGGAGGCGGGGCCGACGGCATCACCTTCGTGCTGGCGGCGGTCGCCCCGACCAATCCCCAGTCGCCGGCCAACATCGGCCAGTCGGGCGGTTCGCTGGGCTATACCGGGACCAGTAACCTGGCCGGCCTGGCATCCGGTTATCTCGGCATCGGCCTCGACGTTTACGGAAACTACAGCAGCAGCACCTATCAGGGGAGCGGCTGCACGAACCTGTCCGGGACGGGCGTCCGGGTGCCCGGCCAGGTCGTCGTCCGAGGGCCGGGCAATGGCACCGTCGGCTACTGCGCGATCAACACCACAGCCGCCTCGACGAGTGCCACCCCCCTCGCCCTGAGGTCGACCGCCCGCACGGCCGTCCCCGTCGAGGTCGGTATCAACCCCGGCAGCTCGGCTCTGCACACTGCCACCGGCCTGGTGATCCCGGCCAACAGCTACCGGGTGGTGGTCACCCTGGTGGATGGCTCGACCAAGACGCTGACGGGCACGCTTCCCACGGTCCCCACGGGCCTGTACCCGGCGAGCTGGCTGACCTCCGCGGGGATCCCCCGCCAGCTCGCGTTCGGCTGGGTGGGCTCGACCGGCAGCGTGACCGACTTCCACGAGATCGACAACGTCACAGTGACCACGGTCAGCGAGGTCCCCCAGCTGACCGTCGCGCAGACCAGCTACACCGCCACGACGCTGGCACCGGGCGCTTCGGTGACCTACAGCGTCGTCTCCGGCGTCGCCTCGGGCGGTCTCGGGGAGACCTCCCCGATCTCAATGACCCAGACCATGCCGGCCGGGGTGGTGCCGGTGGGCGCGTACGGCACGGGATGGGTCTGCGCGGCGCCGTCCGGGCAGACCATCACCTGCACCAACAGCAACACCCCGTTCGCGACGGGGGCGTCGTTACCACCGATCACCGTGACGGGCGTCGTCACCGGGAGCAGCGTCACGCCGGCGTTGGTCCAGACCGCGACCGTGGTCACGGCGTCGTCGGTGGACGCCAACCCCGCCTTCTCGTCGTCGACGACACCGGGAACGCTGCCGGCGGCGCCCAGCGGCATCAGTCTGAGCTCGACCACGGGCTCGATCGCCGGTGGCTCCTCGGTGGTCGTGAGCGGGTCGAACATCTCCACCGCGACCACCATCCAGATCGGCACCACCGCCGAGCAGGCGGCCGGCACCTCCGTTATCCTGCTGCCCTGCGCCTCCGGAGCCACCACCGGGTGCTTCACCGCCAACGCCAACGGCACCCTGACCATCCCCTCCATGCCCGCCAGGGCCACGGTCGCAGCGGTCAACGTCACGGTCGTCACCCAGGGGCTCTCCGCTGCCGCCACCTACACCTACACCTCCGCGCCCGGGACGCCCACCGTGCCCACGGCGGTGGCCGGAACGACCAGCGCGACGGTGAGTTGGACGGCGCCGGCCAGCAACGGCAGCACCATCACCGGCTACGTCGTCACGCCCTCCATCGGCGGCGTGGCCCAGACCCCGGTGGCCTTCGACGCCTCGGCCACCAGCAGGACGCTGACCGGGCTGACCGCGGGCTCGTCCTACACCTTCACCGTCGCCGCGGTGAACGCGATCGGCACCGGCGCGGCCAGCCCCGCCTCCACCGCGGTCGTCCCCTACAACGTCCCCGGCCGGCCCGGCATCACCGCGGCCACCGCCGGAACCACCTCGGCGGTCCTCACCTGGACGGCGCCGGCGAGCAACGGCAGCACCATCACCGGCTACGTCGTCACGCCCTTCATCGGCGGTGTCGCGCAGCCGACCCAGACGTTCAACGGCACCGCGACCACCCGGAGCGTCACCGGCCTGACCCCGGGAACCTCGTACACGTTCACCGTCGCCGCGGTGAACGCGGCGGGTCCGGGCCAGGCGTCCCTGCCCTCCAGCGCGGTCGTCCCCAACACCTCGCCCGCCTTCACCTTCGCCGCGCCGCCGGCCGGTGAGGTGAACGTCGCCTACAGCGTTCCGCTGACGGTCACCGGTGGTACGACCCCGTACGTGTGGTCGGTCAGCGCGGGCAGCCTGCCGCCCGGTCTCACCCTGAACGCCGCCACCGGTGTGCTGTCGGGCACCCCCACCCTGGGGGGCAGCTACTCCTTCACCGTGCAGGTGACAGACGCCAGCAGTGTGAGTGCCACCCAGGCGGTCACCCTGGTCATCGCGGCGGCGCCCGCCCTGACGTTCGCGGCGCCGCCCAACGGCGAGGTGAGCATCCCCTACAGCATCCCGCTGACCGTGACGGGCGGCACCGCGCCGTACGTCTGGTCGATCACCGCGGGCAGCCTGCCGCCCGGTCTCACCCTCAACACGTCCACCGGCCTGCTGTCGGGCACCCCGACATCGGGCGGCGCCTTCTCCTTCTCCGTCAAGGTGCTCGACGCCCAGAACCAGAGCACCACTAGAACGGTGAGCCTGACGGTCGCGGCGCTGCCGGTCTTCACTTTCAACCCGCCGCCGGCCGGGCAGGTCGGGGTCGCCTACAGCGTCCCGCTGACCGTCAGCGGCGGGGTCACCCCCTACACGTGGTCGGTCAGCGCGGGCAGCCTGCCGCCCGGTCTCACCCTGAACGCCGCCACCGGTGTGCTGTCGGGCACCCCGGCCACGACGGGCAGCTACCCGGTCACCTTCCGGGTGGCCGACGCGGCGGGCCTGGCCGACACCAGGGCGGCGACGCTGGTCATCACGGCCGGCCCCCTGGTCGTCGTCAAGACGGCCAACGTCTCCTCGGCGGCCCCGGGCGGCACCGTCGGCTACACGATCACCGTGAGCAACACCGGGTCGAGCGCCTTCACCGGCGTGACGGTGAACGACCCGCTGACGGACGTCCTGGACGACGCGACGTACAACGCGGACGCGACCGCGTCCAGCGGATCGGTCTCCTTCGCCGCCCAGACGCTGACCTGGACCGGCAACGTGGCGGCCGGCGCGACCGTGACCATCGGCTACTCGGTCACGGTGAACAGCCCCGACACCGGCAACAAGGTGCTGGCCAACGCGGTGACCTCACCAACAGTCGGCAGCACCTGCCCGGCCGGCGGCAGCGATCCCCGGTGCTCCGCCACGGTGACCGTCTCCGGGCTGTCCATCGTCAAGACCGCCGGCGTCTCGACGACGACCCCCGGCGGGACGATCGGCTACACCGTCACGGTGACGAACAACGGCCAGACCCCCTACACGGCCGCGACGTTCACCGACTCGCTGGCCGGCCTGCTCGACGACGCCGTCTACAACGCCGACGCTACCGCGACGGCGGGCAGCGTGTCGTACACCGCCCCCAACCTGACCTGGACCGGGAACCTCGCGGTCGGCGCGAGCGCGACCATCACCTACTCGGCCACGGCGAAGAACCCCGACACCGGGGATCGGACCGTCTCCAACACGATCTCCTCGACCACTCCCGGCAGCACCTGCCCGCCCGGAAACCCCGGCACGGGGTGCACCGCCACCGTCACGGTCCTGATCCCCGCCCTGGTGATCAGCAGCAGCGCGGACGTGGCCACCACGACGCCCGGTTCGATCGTGCACTATACGTTCACGGCCTCCAACACCGGGCAGACCCCGTACGTCGGGACGAGTTTCACCGCCTCCCTGGTGGACGTGCTGGACGACGCGACGGGCAACCTCGACCTCGTGGCGACATCGGGTACCGTCGTCCGCAACCCGAACGGCACCGCCACATGGACCGGTGACCTGGCCATCGGCGCGACCGTCACCATCACCGGCTCGGTCACGGTCAAGAACCCCGACAACGGCAACCGGGTGCTGAGGACCTCCGTCACGTCCGCCGCGCCGGGTAACACCTGCCCGGCGGGCAACCCGGCCCCCGGGTGCCTCACCACGGTCACGGTGCTGATCCCCGGTCTGACGATCACCAAGACGTCCGACGCGTCGACCACGACCCCCGGATCGGTCGTGCACTACACGGTCGCGGTCGTCAACTCGGGGCAGACGCCCTACACGGGGGCGACGTTCGCCGACGCGCTGGCCGGGGTGCTGGACGACGCGGCCTACAACGCGGACGCCACCACGACCAGCGGCTCGGTCGGCTTCGCCGGCTCCATGCTGACCTGGACCGGCAATCTGGCGGTCGGCGCGGTGGCCACGGTCACCTACTCGGTCACCGTCAACAACCCTGACAACGGGGACAAGACACTGACCAACACGCTCTCCTCACCCACCACGGGCAGCAACTGCCCTGTCGGTGGCAGTGACACCCGGTGCGCCGACAGCGTGACGGTCCTCATCCCGCAGTTGACGATCACCGCCGGGGCCAATGGGGCCACCACGGTCCCGGGTGGCGTGGTGGTCTACACGCTCACGCTGGCCAACACCGGGCAGACCCCCTACACCGGTGCCAGCGCCAGTTTCATCAGCGCGGGCGTGTTCGACGACGCGACCTACAACGGCGACATCACGGCCAGCTCGGGCAGCCTCCAACTCAGCCCGACCAGTGGCGCACTCGGGTGGACCGGGGACATCGCGGTCGGCCAGACGGTCACCATCACCGGATCGGTCACCGTGAACAGCCCCGACACCGGCGACCGGATCCTGAGCGCCTCCATCGTCTCCGATGCCTCCGGTAGCACCTGTCCCTCCGCCAACCCGGGAGCTCCCGGCTGCTCCGTGACCGTCACCGTTCTGGTCCCGGCACTGACGATCACGAACACCGCCGACACCCAGACGACCACGCCGGGCGGCACGGTCACCTACACGGTCACGGCCGTCAACACGGGCCAGACCCCCTACACCGGCGCCCAGGTGACCGAGTCGCTGACCCAGGTGCTCAGCGACGCGGTCTACAACGGTGACGTGTCCGCCACGGCCGGTACGGCCGCCGTCACGGGATCCAACCTGACCTGGACGGGTGACCTGGCGGTCGGTGCGAGTGCGACGATCACCTATTCGGTCACGGTGCTCAACCCGGACCCCGGTGACCGGCGTATGTACGTCGTCGCTGTGTCACCGACCCCGGGCAGCAACTGCCCGTCCGGCGGCACCGACATCCGGTGCGCCTCCTCGGTGACCGTCCTCGTGCCGGCGCTGACCGTCGTCAAGACCGCGAATGCCGCGACGACGACACCCGGGGCCACCGTCGGCTACACGCTCACCGTCACCAACTCCGGGCAGACGCCCTACACCGGCGCCACCGTCACCGACTCGCTGGCCGGGGTGCTGGACGACGCGGTCTACAACGCCGACGCGACGGCGACGGCCGGCAGCGTGTCGTACACCAGCCCCAACCTGACCTGGACCGGGGATCTGGCGGTCGGTGCGCGCGCCACGGTCACCTACTCGGTCACCGTGCGGAATCCCGACCCGGGCGACGCCCTGCTCGTGAACACCACCGTCTCGGCCGCGCCGGGGAGCAACTGCCAGACGGGGAGCACCGACGCCCGATGTGCCGTCTCGGTGCCGGTGGCGCGGCTGGTCATTTCCCAGAGCTTCGTCGGGAGCAGCACGACACCCGGTTCGACGATCCGCCTCAACGCCACATTCACCAACACCGGGCAGGTCCCCTACACGGGGATCAGCATCGCCAGTCCCACCGCCGGTGTCGTCGACGACGCCATCCCCAACGGGGACCAGGTCGCGAGCTCGGGAACGCTGATCCTCACTGCCACCGCCATTACCTGGACCGGCAGTATCCCCGTGGGGGGCGTCGTCACGGTCACCGGCACCCTGACCGTGAAGAATCCCGACCCGGGCGACAAGATCATCACTGGCACCCTGGTCTCGGCCGCTCCCGGCAGCAACTGCCCGTCCGGCGGCTCCGACCCCCGTTGCACGTCTCTGATGAACGTGCTCGTCCCCGGCCTGACGATCACCAAGACCGCCGACACCGGCGCCACCGTCCAGGGAGGTACCGTCGGATACACGGTCACCGTCACCAACTCCGGACAGACCCCGTACACGGGGGCGACGTTCACCGACTCGCTGGCCGGGGTGCTGGACGACGCGGTCTACAACGGCGACGCGACGGCGACGGCCGGCAGTGTGTCGTACACCAGCCCCAATCTGACCTGGACCGGGGATCTGGCGGTCGGCGCGACCGCCACGGTCACCTACTCGGTCACCGTGAACAACACCGCCCTTGGTGACCGGACGCTGGCCAGCACGGTCTCCTCACCCACCACCGGCAGCAACTGCGCCCCGGCGAGCGGCAACCCGCAGTGCAACAGCACCGTGATCGTGCTCATCCCCGCGCTGACGATCACCCAGACCGCCGCCCCCACGACGGCGGTGCCGGGAAGCACGGTCACCTACACGGTCACCGCCACCAACACCGGGCAACTCCCCTATACGGGGGCGACGTTCACCGACTCGCTGGCCGGGGTGCTGGACGACGCGGCCTACAACACCGACGCGACGGCGACGGCGGGCAGCGTGTCGTACACCAGCCCCAACCTGACCTGGACCGGGAACCTCGCGCCCGGCGCGAGCGCGACCATCACCTACACGGTCACCGTCGCCAACCCGCTGATCGGGAACGCGAACCTGGTGAGTGCGATCACCTCCACCACCCCGGGTAACAACTGCCCGGCCGGCGGGACCGACCCCCGCTGTGGCACCAGCGTCCCGGTCGCCCAGATCACCACGCTGACCTTCGACAAGGCCGCGAGCGCCCCCTCGGTCGCGCAGGGCGGGACGGTCACCTACACCATCACGGTCAGCAACAGCGGGCTGACCCCCTACGTCGACGCCACGTTCACCGAATCACTGGCCGGGGTGCTGGACGACGCGACCTACAACGGCGACGCCGCGGCCGGCACGGGTGTCGTCGCCGTTGTCAGCCAGGTCCTGACCTGGACCGGGACCGTCCCGGCGAACGGGTCGACCACGGTCACCTACTCGGTGACCGCGGACACTCCGGACTCCGGTAACGGGATCCTCACCAACACCCTGGTGTCGTCGTCGCCGGACAGCAACTGCGGGGTCGCGAGCACCGACCCCCGCTGCTCGGTGACGGTGACACTGGCCAGGCTCGCCATCCTGAACACGTCCGACGCGGCGACCTATCTGCCGGGCAGTGTGGTGCACTACACCACGGTGATGACCAACACGGGGCAGACGCCGTACACCGGGATCAGCGTCCTGTTCAACGGGATCGGCGGTCTCGACGACGCCGTCCCCGACGGTGACCAGAGCGCCACCTCCGGATCGCTGACGCTGGGCCTCGACGGGCTCACCTGGACCGGGAGCATCCCCGTGGGGGGCAGCGTCACGCTGACCGGCAGCATCACGGTGAACAACCCCGACCTGGGCGACAAGGTGATCCCCCTCACCTCGGTCTCCTCGGCGCAGGGCAGCCCGTGCCTCGTGGCGACCGCTCCCGGCTGCACCCTCACCGTCTCCGTGCTGGTCCCCGTCCTGACGATCACCAAGACGGCCGACAGGTCCGTGGTGGTTCCCGGGGGCGCGGTGACCTACACGGTCGCGATCGCCAACACCGGGCAGGCTCCGTACACCGGTGCCACCGTCACCGACTCCCTGTCCGGGGTGCTGGGCCAGGCGGTCTACAACGGGGACGCGACCGCGACGACCGGTACGGTCGGCTTCGCCAACAGCACTCTGACCTGGACCGGCGACCTGGCGGTCGGCGCGACCACGACCCTCACC
The DNA here is from genome assembly GCF_044741965.1 of Streptosporangium sp. NPDC087985. Taxonomy (NCBI): domain Bacteria; kingdom Bacillati; phylum Actinomycetota; class Actinomycetes; order Streptosporangiales; family Streptosporangiaceae; genus Streptosporangium; species Streptosporangium sp. NPDC087985. The sequence continues at coordinate 246,299 of NZ_JBIUTQ010000004.1, read as the reverse complement.
TACTCGGTCACCGTCGGCGGCGCCAGCACGAGCGGCAAGCTCCTGGCCGACTCGGTCGCGTCCACCGCGGCGGGCAGCACCTGCCCGCCCGCCAGCGGGAACACGGCGTGTAGCGCGAGTGTCGTCATCCTCAGCCCGGTCCTGACGGTCGTGAAGACGGCCGGTACCACGTCGACCACGCCAGGCGGGACGGTCGGCTACACGGTCGTCGTCACCAACACCGGGCAGGTCCCCTTCGCCGCGGCGAACTTCACCGACTCACTGGCCGGGGTGCTGAACGACGCCGCCTACAACGGCGACGTGTCCGCCACGACCGGCACCGCCACTTTCGGCAGCCAGGCCGTCAACTGGACCGGGAGCCTCAACCCGGGGCAGGCGGCCACCATCACCTACAGCGTCACAGTCAACAGCCCGGGCACGGGTAACCAGAGACTGACCAGCGCCGTCACCTCCACCACCTCGGGCACCACCTGCCCGTCCGGCGGGACCAACCCCGACTGCTCCAACGAGGTCCTGGTCTCCAGGATCACGATCACGAACGTGGCGAACGTCACCACGGCCATCCCGACCCAGGTGGTGAACTACACGATCACGGTCACGAACAGCGGGCAGACGCCGTACAGCAGCGTCGTGGTGGACAGCCTGCTCGCCGGTGTCGTCGACGATGCGGTCTACAACGGCGACGGGGCGGCAACGGCGGGCAACCTCGTCGCCGTCCCCGGGAGCGGCGAGGTGGAGTGGAGCGGTCCTCTCGCGGTCGGGGTGACCGTCACTGTCACCTTCTCGGTTACGGTGCGCAACCCCGACCCCGGGAACAAGGTCCTGACCGCCGTCATGACCTCGGCGACCCCGGGGAACAACTGTCCCGTCGGGAGCACCGACCCGGCCTGCACCTCATCCGTGACCGTGCTGACCCCCGCCCTGACCGTCTCCAAGAGCGTGGACAGGACCACGGTCACCCCTGGCGGCATCATCACCTACACGATCACCGCTACCAACTCCGGCCAGAGCCCGTACACCGGGGCGACCGTCAGCGACGATCTCACGGCGGTCCTTTCCGACGCCGTCTACAACGGCGACGTGTCCGCCACGAGCGGCGCGGCCGTCTTCACCAGTCCCCATCTGACCTGGACCGGTGATCTGGCGGTCGGCGCGAGCGCGACGATCACCTATTCGGTCACCGTGCTCAACCCCGACCCCGGCGACAAACAGATCATCAACGAGGTCTCCTCCGACATGCTGGGCAGCACCTGCCCGTCCACCGGGAGCTCCCCGGCGTGCACGACGCTCGTCACGGTGCTCGTCCCCGCCCTGTCCGTCACCAACGTCGCGGACACCGTCACCACCACACCCGGCTCCACCGTCGGCTACACGGTCACGGTCACGAACTCCGGCCAGACCCCGTACGCCGGGGCGACCGTCACGGACGCGCTGGCCGGGGTGCTGGACGACGCGACCTACAACGCCGACGCGACCACCACCACCGGCGGTGTCGTGTTCGCCGACTCCGTTCTGACCTGGACCGGTGATCTGGCGGTCGGCGCGAGCACGACGATCACTTACTCGGTCACCGTGCGCAACCCCGACCCCGGGGACAAGGCCATGACCGGTGTCGTCGCCTCGTCCGTGCCGGGCAGCACCTGTCCGGCGGGCAGCACCAATCCCGCCTGCACCGCGACCGTCACCGTCCTGATCCCCGGCCTCGCCGTCTCCACCACAGCGGATACGGCGACCACGACACCCGGTGCCACCGTACGGTTCACGATCACGATCGCCAACTCCGGTCAGGCGCCGTACGCCGGGGCGACCGTCACGGACGCGCTGGCCGGGGTGCTGGACGACGCGGCCTACAACGGCGACGCGGTCGCCGCCTCCGGCACCGTCGTGCTCGCCGACTCCGTTCTGATCTGGACCGGCGATCTGGCGGCCGGCGCGACCACGACCGTCACCTACACGGTGACGGTCAACGCCCCCGACCTTGGGGACAAGACCGTGACCAGTGTCGTCGCCTCGTCCGTGCCGGGCAGCACCTGTCCGGCGGGCAGCACCAACTCCGCCTGCACCGCGAGCGTCACCGTGCTGATCCCCGCCCTGAGCATCGCCATGTCGGCCAACATGGCGACCACCACACCTGGGGGAACGATCGTCTACACGATCGCGCTCACCAACACCGGGCAGACGGACTACGCCGCCGCCTCCGTGGTCGCCGCGCTCGACGGGGTGTTCCCGGACTCGGTCTACAACGGCGACGCGACCGCCTCCACCGGCACCCTCGGTTACACGGCGCCGGCGCTGACCTGGACCGGCGCCCTCGCCATCGGCGCGAGCGCCACGGTCACCTACTCCATCACGGTGAAGAACCCCGACCCCGGGGACAAGGCGCTGACCAGCAACGTCACCTCGATCACACCGGGCAGCACCTGCCCTGCAGGCGGCACCGACCCGGCGTGCGCGACGTTCGTACGCGTCCTGGTGCCGCAGTTGACGATCACGCAGACCGCCGACTCCAGCACCGTCGTCGCCGGGAGCGCCGTCCACTACACGGTGACGCTGGCCAACACCGGTGAGACCGATTACACGGGTGCCGCGTTCACCGAGTCGCTGGCCGGGGTGATCGACGACGCCACCTACGACAACGACGCGACCGCCTCCACCGGCGCCGTCACCTACACCGACGGAACCCTGGGCTGGACCGGTGATCTCGCCATCGGCGCCACCGCGACGGTCACCTACTCGGTCACCGCCACCTACCCGGCTCCGGGCGACAAGGTCCTGACCGGCACCGTCGTGTCCACCACTCCCGGCACGACCTGTCCCGCCGGGGGGACCGATCCGCTCTGCACCACGATCGTCACCGTCCTCGTTCCCGGCCTCACCATCACCAAGACCGCCGACAACAGCGGCGACGTGGTCGCGGACGACACCGTCCGCTACACGATCGTGGCCACGAACACCGGCGAGGCCCCGTACGCCGCGGCCACGTTCACCGACCTGCTGGACGAGGTGCTGGATGACGCGACCTACAACGGCGACGCGACCGCCACCACCGGCACCGTCAACCAGGCCGGGAACCTGCTGACCTGGACCGGAGCTCTGCCGATAGTGGCGAGTGCGGTTGTCACCTTCAGCGTCACCGTCGCCGACGAAGGGGTCGGGGACGGGGCTCTCAACAACCAGGTCACCTCGGCGACCACGGGCAGCACCTGCCCCGTAGGCGGCACCAACCCCGGTTGCTCGGTCCTGATCACCGTGGCAGACACGGTTATCAACCTCACCGATCTGACCAGCAGCTTCACACTGAGCGGTCATCCGGACTCGACCGTCCGGAACAACGGAGCCGTGACCATGACGGTTACCACAAACAGTTTCAACGGCTACACCGTCACCGTGGAGGCGGCGTCTTCAGAGCTCACCTCGGGTCAGCCCGGCAACGACGCCACCATCCCGATCGGGAACCTGCGCGTGCGTGAGAGCGGCACATCGGCCTTCCAGGCCATATCGGCCACCACCCCGGTGATCGTTCACGACCAGCCCGGTCCGTCCTCACCCAATGGAGACGCCATCGGCAACGACTTCGAAGCCGACATCCCCTTCGTCCCGGTCGGCAACTATTCGGCGACGCTCACCTACATCGCGACGGCCAGGTGACGCGCCGCCGCCTCCGGCGGGATCTCGGCGGGGCTCATGAACGACGTCTCAACCGATGCATGAACAACGTGAAGGAGAAAGCCATGGCAGAGGTACGTCCCTCCACCGCTCAACGGCGCGCCGCCGCTCTCTGCGGACTCGGCGTGTTCCTAGTCGTCGCCCTCGCGCCACCCTCGTCGGCAGCGCCCGCGCTCAAGCCGCACCCGGAGGACAACAGCAGGAAGACGGCCGTCGCAGCCGCTCCCAGGTTGAGCATCAGCGTCGACAACGGCCGGACCGCCGTCAAGGAGGGGGACCGGCTCACCTACACCGTCACCGTCCACAACATCGGCACGAGCAAGGTGCGCGGACTCAACCTCACCCAGAGCCTGCCGACCGGCCTCCACTTCGTCTCGGCCGACGGCCACGGCACGGCCGACAAGGGCCAGGTCCGCTGGACCGTCGACGTGCCGGCGGGCAAGGACGCCACCTTCCACACCACCGCCGAGGTGCAGGCCACGCCGGAAGACCTGCTGCGCCTGGCCACCGTCGCCTGCGCGAGCACCCAGGCGGACGACAAGCCGCTCGTCTGCGCCACCCACTCCGACCAGCTGCCGGCTGGGGCGGCCGCGGAGAAGGCCGCTCGCGAGGCCGCCGAGCCCGCCACCGGCCGCCTGTGGTCCGCGGGGGCCGGGGTCGGCCTGCTGGCCCTGGCACTGGCCGGCATGCTGGCCATCCGCCGGTTCAGGCCCCGTGCCGGCCTGCGGCGATCGTCCTCATAACGGCTCAGAGCATCGGAGTACGGCCGGCCCCCCGGCGCAGGTCGTACTCCGATGCTCATTCGTCGCCGGTGAGGGAGAAGCTCCGCAGGCGCTGGCCGGCCCAGACGACCGCGCCGACGGTGATGACGATCAGGGCGGGTACGGCGAAGCCAGGGGCGATCTCGGCGGAGAAGAACGGCGAGGACGACACCTGGTCCCCGACCGACTGGGCCCACTGCTGGATGGAGAATCTGCGCGCCCCGGGGACGAAGTTCCCGACGACTCCCTCCCAGACGAGCGCGTAGACGATGCCGACGGTGACCGCGTGCCGGGTCAGGATGCCCAGCAGCATGAACACCGCCGCGTAGGCGACACCGCCGACGAGGGCGCCGAGGGCGAAGCCGTAAGCGATCCCGGACTGGAGACCGACCAGCAGGTAGGCCGCGACGAAGGTCGGCACGGCGGCGAACAGCGCGAGTATCGAGGCGGCGACCAGGAACTTGGTCTGCGCGATGACCGGGCGGGAGATCGGCTTGGCCAGCAGGTGGATGATCGTGCCGTCGTCGATTTCGGGGGCGATCACACCGGTCCCCGCGATCATCCCCAGCAGCGGCAGCATGGTGCCGATGGCGAAGGTCTGCATGAACGTGACCGTGACCTTCTCGCCTCCGCTGCCGATGACCTGCAGCAGCACGGCCAGCCCGATCAGCACCAGCGGCAGGATGATCAGCAGCCAGATCCGCCGACGGCCGAGCAGGGCCCGGTAGGAGATTCCGGCGATGACACCGTTCATGGTCAACCGCTCCTGTTGATCAGATAGGAGAAGACGCTCTCCAGGTCTTCGTCGGCCGGGGAGATCTGCCAGATCCGCACGTCGGCGTCCCGGGCGACCCTGGGCAGCAGCCAGGTGAAGCGCCGGAAGTCGACGGCCCGCACCTCCAAGTCGGCCTCGGTGAGGGAGACCGAGCCCGAGGAGGCGTCGGCGATCAGCGCCGAGGCCAGGCGGCGGTCGTCGCTGGAGCGGACCTGGAACACGTGGGGCCGGTCGGTCATCCTGCGGCGGATCTCACGGAAGTCGCCGGAGGCGGCGTGGCGGCCGGCGACCAGGACCTCGATGTGCTGGGCGACGCGCTCCACCTCCTCCAGGATGTGCGAGCTGAACAGGATGGTCTTGCCCGCGGCGCCCATGGTGCGGATCAGGTCCATCAGGTGCAGGCGCTGGCGCGGGTCCATGCCGTTGAACGGCTCGTCGAGCAGGAGGACCTCCGGGTCGTGCACGAGCGCCGCGGCGACCTTGACGCGCTGGCGCATGCCCTTGGAGTAGGTCTCCACCCTGCGGTCCTTGGCCGGCTCCATCTCCACCATGGCGAGCGCCTTGCGTGCGGCGTCGTCGGGGTTGGGTAGGCGGTGGAGTCTGGCGCTGGACAGCACGTACTGCCAGCCGGTGAGGAAGCCGTAGACGGCCTCGCGCTCGGGGACCAGGCCGATCGAGCGGTAGATGTCGTGGTTGCGCCAGATCTCCGTGCCGTCCAGGGTCGCGGTGCCGCCGGAGGGGGCCAGGAAGCCGGCCATCATGTGCAGCAGGGTGGACTTGCCCGCGCCGTTAGGGCCGAGCAGGCCGGTGACGCCGGGGCCGATGGTCATGGTGACGTCGTTGACGGCGACCACGTTGCCGTACCAGCGCGAGACCTGGGCCAGGTCGATTCTCATCGTGCGGCAGCCTTCCGGTAGCGGAGGACCAGTGCGGTCACCGACAGGGCGATCAGCGCGAGCATCAGCAGGATCGCCACCGCGACACCCGACCCCGGCGGGTAGACGGTGGGTGCCGCGGGTTTCGCACCGAAGATCCCCACCTGCACCGCGGCGTCGACGAGGAAGAACGGATTGATCATCCAGGCCCATGCGGCGGCGGTGTAGTCGTTCACCGACTCCATCGTCGCCGCGACGACGGTCGAGACGGCCGAGGTGAGCAGGTAGAAGGCGATGACCGAGGCCACACCGAGGCCGCGCCTGGGGGTGAAGGAGGCGATCGCCACACCGAGGCAGGCCAGCAGTACCGCGTAGGCGACGGCCCCGGCCAGGCTGGTGAGGTAGTCGGTGGTGTGCGTCGGACCGGGCAGGTCGATGACCACCTCGCCGAGGAACAGCACGGTGAGCGGGACCGCCAGCAGCAGGAACATCGCCGCGGCCATCGCCGCGAGCTTCGCCCCCACGTAGTCGGTCAGCGTCACCGGGCGCGACAGATAGAGCGGCAGCACACGGAACCGCAGGTCGGGTGCCACAGTGTAGGGGGCCTGCGAGGCCAGGAAGATCGCCAGTACGGCCTGCATGGTGACCGCGTACGTGGTGTAGCCCATCGCCTCCCGCTTGACCAGCGCCATGATCGCGATGGAGACGACCGCGGGGAGCAGCATGACGCCCGCGAGCAGGAAAGGAATGATCTTCGCGCGGGCCGTACGGCCCAGCCCGAACACCCCGCGCAGGCTGTGCACGGCCAGTGCCACGGTGGCGTGGGCGCGGCCGAGCCGTACGCCGTCGTAGTGGCGGTATCCGATGTCGTGGATGACACCCGTGGGCTCAGACATTGACCGGCTCCCTGAAGACGTCCTCGATGCGCTGGCGGCCCTGCTCCATGCGGACCAGGCAGAGGTCGAGCTCGCAGACGGCGTCGCGGAGGGTGTCGAAGGTCTCCGGTGCCCGGACGTGGACCAGGAGCATCCGCCCGTGGGCGGTGACGGTCTCGCCCAGCTCGGTGAGGCGGGCCGCCAGCGCGTCCTGGCCCTCCTCGACCTCCACCGTGACGGTCTGGGTGGTCTGGGTGAACTCGCCGATGGGCGAAGAACGCAGCAGCTTGCCGCCGTCGATCACGATGACGTGGTCGCACACCCGCTCCAGCTCGCCCAGCAGGTGGGAGGTGACCAGCACGCTGATGCCGAACTCGGTGCCGATCCGGCGGATCAGGGCGAGCATCTCGTCGCGGCCCTGCGGGTCGAGGCCGTTGGTGGGCTCGTCCAGCAGCACCAGCCGCGGGTCGTGCACCAGGGCCTGGGCCAGCTTGACCCGCTGTTTCATACCGGTGGAGTAGCCGCCCATCGCGCGGTAGCGCTCCTCGTAGAGGCCCACGTGGCGCAGCACGTCGGCGGCGCGTTCCCGGGCCGCGGTGCGCGGCAGGCCCGACATCCGCGCCATGTGCACGGTGAACTCGGTGGCGGACAGGTCCGGCGGCAGACAGTCGTGCTCGGGCATGTAACCCACGACCCGGCGGATCTCGGCGCCCTGGACCGTCACGTCCATGCCGAGCACCTGGGCGCTGCCGGCGGAGGGGGGGAGCAGGCCCAGCAGGATCTTTATCAGCGTGGACTTGCCCGCGCCGTTGGCGCCGACCAGACCGGTCACGCCGGAACCGACGGTGACGGTGAGCTGGTCGAGCGCCGTCACCCGGGGGAAACGTCTGGTCAGTCCCTCGGTGGCGAGGATAGTCATGCTCGGACACTACCTACCGTGTGGCGTGAATTCCTCCGCCTCACGTAGGAGCCGTCCCTCCTCCGTGAGGGCGGCCACGGCTCCTACCCGCGCCCCTGTCCGGGGGTCAGGCGCGGCGGAGCCGTACGCGCCGGACGGAATGGTCGGCGCCCTTGTGCAGCACCAGGCCGGCCCGGCCCCGGGTGGGGGCGATGTTCTCCACGAGGTTGCGCTCGTTGACGTCGCGCCACACGTTCCTGGCGAACGCGGTCGCCTCGTCGTCCGACAGGTCGGCGAGATATTTGAAGTAGGACTTGGGATCCTCGAAGGCGGTGCGGCGGAGTTTGTGGAAGCGGTCCAGGTACCAGTCGCGGATGTGCTCGATCTTGGCGTCCACGTAGATGGAGAAGTCGAAGTAGTCGTTGACCGCGAGCGCGGTGGGCGGGGCGGGCTGCAGGACGTTGAGGCCCTCGACGATGAGGATGTCGGGCCGGCACACGGTCTGGGTCACACCGGGCACGATGTCGTACTCCAGGTGGCTGTAGACGGGGGCGCTCACCTTGGGCAGGCCGGCCTTGACGTCGGCGACGAACCGGACCAGGGCCCGCCGGTCGTAGCTCTCCGGGAAGCCCTTCCGGTGCGTGATGTCTCGCTCGGCGAGGATCTTGTTCGGGTAGAGGAAGCTGTCGGTGGTGACCAGGTCCACCCGGGGGTGCTCGGGCCAGCGGGCCAGCAGGGTGTGGAGCAGCCGGGCGGTGGTGGACTTGCCGACCGCGACGCTGCCGGCGATACCCAGGATGTACGGCGTGGGCCGCTGGCTGGTTCCCAGGAAGGTGTTGAGCGCCGCGCTGCGCTGCTTGGCCCCGGTGAAGTGCAGGTTGAGTAGCCGCGTGAGCGGCAGGTAGATGTCGGTGACCTCGGTGAGGTCGATCGGGTCGTCGATCCCGCGCAGCTCCTCAAGCTCGTCCTCGGTGAGCGTCAGAGGCGTGTTCTTGCGGAGTTCGCTCCACTGCGCCCGGCTCAGCTCGACGTACGGCGTCGCGTCCCACCCGTTGGTCATAACTTCGAAGCCTACTGATCGGCTGGAAGCAGTCTCAGGGGGGGACGGCTCTGCCCGATGCCGGGCAGGATTCTTGGATCCCCGGGGGGGTTCTCCATAGGCTCAACGGTCCATTCTTCCCATGACAGAGGAGGTTGCCATGTGTGGAATCGTGGGATACGTCGGCCGCCGCCAGGCGGTCGAGGTCGCGATCGAAGGGCTGGGGCGCCTTGAGTACCGCGGGTACGACTCTTCCGGGATAGCACTGGTCGGGGTCGACGGCGCGCTGACTGTGGAGAAGCGGGCCGGGAAACTGGTCAATCTGCGCTCCGTGCTGGCCGCGCGGCCGGCCCCGCCGGCGACGGTGGGGATCGGGCACACCCGGTGGGCCACCCACGGCGCGCCGACCGACCGCAACGCCCACCCGCACACCGACTGTGAGTCGCGGATCGCGGTCATCCACAACGGCATCATCGAGAATTTCGCCGCGCTCAGGACCGAGCTGGAGAACGACGGGCACAAGCTCGCCTCCGAGACCGACACCGAGGTGGTGGCGCATCTGCTGGAGCGGTTCGCCGGGGGCGGTCTGGCCGAGGCGATGCGTCGGACGTGCCGGCGGCTTGAGGGGGCGTTCACGCTGCTGGCGGTCTCGGTGGACGAACCGGACGTGGTCGTCGGCGCGCGGCGCAACTCGCCGCTGGTGGTCGGACGGGGGGATGGGGAGAGCTTCCTCGGTTCGGATGTGGCGGCGTTCATCGCCTTCACACGGGAGGCGGTCGAACTCGGTCAGGACCAGGTGGTCGAACTGCGGACGTCGGGGATCACGGTCACCGACTTCCACGGCGCTCCCGCGCGGACACGGGACTACCACGTGGACTGGGACGCGTCGGCCGCGGAGAAGGACGGCCACGACCACTTCATGCTCAAGGAGATCGCCGAGCAGCCGAGGGCGGTCGCCGACACGCTGCTCGGCCGGGTCGGGCCCGACGGGCAGCTGGTGCTGGACGAGATGCGGCTGTCGGACCAGGAGCTGCGGGACGTCAACAAGATCATCGTGGTCGCGTGCGGGACCTCGTACCACGCGGGGCTCATCGCGAAGTACGCCATCGAGCACTGGGCCGGGGTGCCGTGCGAGGTCGAGCTGGCCAGTGAGTTCCGCTACCGCGACCCGATCCTCAACCGGGACACGCTGGTCATCGTGATCACCCAGTCCGGAGAGACGATGGACACGCTGATGGCCGTACGGCACGCCCGCGAGCAACGGTCCCGGGTGCTGTCCATCTGTAATGTGAACGGTTCGACGATCCCGCGCGAGTCCGACGCCGTCCTCTACACCCACGCGGGCCCGGAGGTCGCCGTCGCCTCCACCAAGGCCTTCCTCACCCAGCTCGTGGCCTGCTATCTCGTGGCGCTCTACCTGGCCCAGATCCGGGGCACCAAGTTCGGTGACGAGATCTCCCAGGTCATCGAATGGCTGGCCCAGATGCCGTCCAAGGTGGAGGAGGTGCTCCGGACCGTGGAACCGGTCCGCGCGCTGGCCCGCTCGCTGGCGGGCGAGCGCTGCGTGCTCTTCCTCGGCCGTCACGTGGGCTTCCCCGTCGCGCTGGAGGGGGCGCTGAAACTCAAGGAGCTGGCCTACATGCATGCCGAGGGCTTCGCGGCGGGGGAGCTCAAGCACGGCCCGATCGCACTGATCGAGGAAGGCCTGCCGGTGGTGGTCATCGTCCCGTCCCCGTCCGGTCAGCGCGTGCTCCACGACAAGATCGTGTCGAACATTCAGGAGATCCGGGCCAGGGGTGCCAAGACCATCGTCATCGCGGAGGAGGGGGACACCGCGGTCGAGCCCTACGCCGACACGCTGATCGGCATCCCCGCCGTGCCGACGCTGCTCCAGCCTCTGGTCGCCACGGTGCCGCTGCAGGTCTTCGCCTGCGAGCTGGCCGCGGCCAAGGGCCACGACGTCGACCAGCCCCGCAACCTGGCCAAGTCCGTCACCGTGGAGTAGGTGTTTCTCCGCCACGGGGGTCCCCTGTCGTCACGTTGTCCACAGGCTGTGGACAACTCCTCTGGATTACCGGGGAGTAAAAGGGGGAAGAGGTCAAGGTCGCCCAGTCGGCCGGACATCGTCTGGCGATCCCCGGGACACGGTCACGGTGTGGGCGCTTCGCTAACCTGGAGCGGTGATCGTGGGCATCGGCGTGGACGTCGTGGACATGGCTCGGTTCGAGAGGACGCTGGAGCGGAGCCCGGGGCTGCGGAGCCGGCTGTTCACCGAGGGCGAGCGGGTCCTGGCCGTGCATTCCCTGGCCGCGCGGTTCGCGGCCAAGGAGGCGGTGGCCAAGGCGCTCGGCGCCCCGCCGGGCCTGGGCCACCAGGAGGCCGAGATACGGACCGGCGCGTACGGCCGGCCTGAACTGCACGTGAGCGGCCGGGTCGCCGAGGTCGCGGCGGAACTCGGCGTGACACGGTGGCACGTGTCACTGACGCACGACGGGGGCGTGGCCGTCGCCTACGTGATCGCCGAAGCGGGATAGCGTCTGGATCATGCTGACCGCTTACACCACCGATCAGATCAGGACGGCCGAGTCGGCGCTGATGGCCAGGGTGCCCGAGGGCACGCTCATGGACCGGGCGGCCACCGGGCTCGCCGTGGTCTGCGCCAGAACGCTCGGTCAGGTGTACGGCTCCCGCGTCGTGCTGCTGGTCGGCGGCGGCGACAACGGCGGGGACACCCTCCACGCCGGGGCGCGGCTCGCCTCCAGGGGAGCCAGGGTGGACGCGATCCTCGCCGGGGCACGGGTCCACGGAGCCGGGCTGGCAGCCCTGCGGCGGGCCGGAGGCCGCGTGACGGATCTCCGCGGCGCGACCGCGTCCGAGGGCGGCCCGGCGGCGTCCCCGGGGAGCGTGTCCGGAGGGGCAGGGCCGTCGCCGGGCGCGGCGGCCGGCGAGCTCATCCGGGCGGCGGACCTGGTCGTGGACGGGCTGGTCGGGATCGGCGGGGCGGGAGCCCTGCGTGAGCCGTACGCGACCCTCGCGGGGCTGGCCGGTGAGGCGCCCGGCGCGGTGGTCGCGGTGGACGTGCCGAGCGGGGTGGACGCCGGCAGCGGGCTGGTCGACGGCGCCGCGGTCCGGGCCGACGTCACCGTGACGTTCGGGGCCTACAAGATCGGCCTGCTCGTCGACCCGGGCGCGGGCAGGGCGGGCCGGGTGGAGCTCGTCGACATCGGGCTGGGACCGTACCTCCCGGACCCGGAGGTGACGGCGCTGACCGGCGCCGACGTGGCGCTGATGCTGCCCAGGCCGGATGCGGGCTCCGACAAGTACAGCAGGGGTGTCGTGGGCGTCGCGGCCGGCAGCCACGAGTACACCGGGGCCGCGGTGCTGGCCGTCGGCGGGGCCATCCGGACGGGGGCGGGCATGGTCCGCTACGCCGGGGCCGCCGAGCCGGTGGCCCAGGTGCGGGCCCGCTGGTCCGAGGCCGTGATCACTCCGCTGCGACCGGGTGAGGGGATCGACGGGGTGGGCCGGGTGCAGGCGTGGGTCCTCGGCCCAGGCCTCGGCGCCGGGCCCGAGTCGCTCGCCATCGCCCGGTCGGTGCTGGCGAGCGACGTCCCGGTCCTCGTGGACGCCGACGGTCTCACGCTGGCCGCCCAGGACAGGTCGATCCTCCGGCGGGCGGCGCCGGTGCTGATCACCCCGCACGCGGGCGAGCTGTCCCGCCTGCTGGACGTGCCGCGGGCGCGGATCGAGGCCCGGCGGCTGGAGCACGTACGGTGGGCCGCGTCGGAACTGGGCGTGACCGTCCTGCTGAAGGGCTCGACCACGCTGGTCGCGCAGGAGGGCCGGCCGGTCAGGGTCAACCTCACCGGCAGCCCCTGGCTGGCCACCGGCGGTACCGGAGACGTGTTGGCCGGGATCGCGGGCGCGCTGCTGGCCGGCGGACTCAGCGGATACGACGCGGCCTCCTGCGCCGCTCACCTGCACGGAATCGCCGGGCAGCACGGCCCGCTCGCCGCCTGGGACGTCCTCGAAGCCCTCCCCGGGGTCATCGGGTCGCTCGCCGATCGGCTCGGGCAGAGCGGCTGACCTGCCAGAATGGAAGGATGAGTTTCCCGATGACCCCGGCGGAGGCCCGGGTGGACCTGACGGCGATCCGCGACAACGTCGCCCTGCTCAGGGAGTACGCCCCCGGTGCCGAGACCATGGTCGTGGTCAAGGCCGACGGCTACGGGCACGGGCTGGTCGCCTGCGGCCGCGCGGCCCTGGAGGGCGGGGCCGCCCGGCTCGGCACCGCCTACATCCGTGAGGCCCTGGCACTGCGGGCCGCGGGGATCACCGCGCCGGTCCTGTCGTGGATCATCCCGCCCGGCGAGCCGCTGGACCAGGCGATCGACCAGGGAGTGGAGCTGTCGGCCGCCGCTCCCGCGCTGGTGGACGAGATCGCCGAGGCGGCCGGCCGTACGGGCAGGGCCGCCAGGGTGCACCTGAAGGCGGACACCGGCCTCACGCGCGGCGGCGCGGCGCCCGCCGACTGGTCCGCGCTGGTGGACCGTGCCATGGACAGGCAGGCCGACGGGACGATCGAGGTCGTCGGGCTCTGGTCGCACTTCGCCTGCGCCGACATCCCGGGACACCCGTCCATCGCGGCCCAGCTCACCGCCTTCGACGAGGCGCTGGCCGTCGCGGAGAAGGCGGGCGCGGGGGGCTCCCACGTGATCCGGCACATCGCCAACTCGGCGGCGACGGTGACGCTGCCGCAGGCACACTACGACATGGTCCGTCCGGGCATCGCGAGCTACGGCCTGAGCCCCGTGCCCGAGCTCGGAGACTTCGGCCTCCGTCCCGCGATGACCCTGGTGGCGCGGATCGCGCTGGCCAAGCGGGTCCCGGCGGGTTCGGGAGTGTCCTACGGGCACCTTTACGTGACAGATCGCGAGACCACGCTGGGCCTTGTCCCCCTCGGTTATGCGGACGGGATCCCGCGGAACGCCACCAACCAGGCGGAGGTGCTGGCAGGTGGCCGGCGGCGGCGGATCGCCGGGCGGGTCTGCATGGACCAGTTCGTGATCGACATGGGAGACGACCCGCTGGCCGAGGGGGACGAGGTGATCCTGTTCGGCGACGGCTCGCGGGGCGAACCGACCGCGCAGGACTGGGCGGATTCCCTTGGCACGATCACGCATGAGATTGTGACCAGAATCGGTCTGCGGGTTCCACGCGTTTACCGGTGAAAGGCATCTCAGGGGGTCGCATGAGCATCACCACACGGCGCAAGGTCGGAATCGCGGGTGCGGCCGTCGGTATGGCGTCAGCTGGAGTGGCCGCCGCCGCCTACGCCAAGCGGTATGCCATCGGCCGTATCAGGATCCGGCCCGACCTCGAGGCGAACGAGCCGCTGGGCGAGCTGCGCGGCCAGCCCACCACGGTCACCACCTCCGACGGCGTGTCCCTCCACGCCGAGGTGGACGGTCCCGAGGACGCCCCGCTGACCGTGGTGTTCTGTCACGGCTACACCCTCAACCTGGACTCCTGGCACTACCAGCGGCGTGACCTGCGCGACTCCTACCGCCTGGTCCTGTGGGACCAGCGCTCCCACGGGCGCTCGCCGCGCACCACGGCCGAGGACGCCATCATCGACCGGCTCGGAGACGACCTGGCCGAGGTGATCGCCGAGCTGGTGCCCGGGCCGTGTGTGCTGGTGGGGCACTCCATGGGCGGCATGACGATCATGGCGCTGGCCGACCGGCACCCCGAGCTGTTCGGCGACAGGATCAAGGGTGTCACGTTGATCTCCACCTCCGCGGGCAGGCTGGCCGAGGTCTCCCTGGGCCTGCCGGCGCTGCTGGCCAAGGCGGTGCACAAGGTCACGCCGGGCACGGTGTCGATGCTGGGCCGCCGCGGCGCGCTGGTCGACAGGGGCCGTGAGGCGGGCAACGACGTGGCCTTCCTGGCCCTGCGCTTCCTGGGCTTCGGCGATCCCAAGAACGTCAGTCCCACGGTGGTCGACTTCGTCGAGTCGATGATCCGCTCCACCCCGTTCGAGGTGATCGCTGACTTCTACCCGGCGCTGATGTCGCACGATAAGCTGGCCGCGCTGCCCGTCCTGGACGGCGTGCCCATCTCGATCGTGGTCGGTGACAAGGACTGGCTGACGCCCGTGGACCACAGCAGGGCGATGGCGGCGGCGCTGCCCCGCGCCCAGTTCACCGAGGTCCCCGGCAGCTCGCACCTGGTCCAGCTGGAGCGGCCGACGGTCGTCAACGACGCGTTACGCGACCTGCTCAAGCGGGCGGTCTCCGACAGTGTCCCGGGCGACCCGGAGTGATGAGGCGGGGTCCGGAGCGGCGGGCGGAGCCCGCACGACCACCGACGGGAGTGAGTGAGCAGTGAGAATCGTGGCGACCGCGCAGGAGATGCGGGAGCTGGGCATGGAACTGGCCGGGCTGCTGCGTCCGGGAGACCTGGTGGTGCTGTCCGGGCCGCTCGGCGCGGGCAAGACGACCCTGGTCCAGGGGATCGCCGACGGGCTCAAGGTGCGGGGGCCGATCACCTCGCCGACCTTCGTCGTCGCGCGGGTGCACCCCTCGCTGTCGGGCGGTCCCGCGCTGGTGCACGCGGACGCCTACCGGCTGGGCGGCGACCTGGAGGTCGACGACCTCGACCTGGACGCCTCGCTGGAGGAGTCGGTGACGGTCGTGGAGTGGGGCGAGGGCCTCGTCGAGGGGCTCGCCGACGACCGGCTGGAGATCTCCATCGACCGGAGCGACTCCGGTGAGGAACGGACGGTACGGCTCCGCGGGATCGGTGCCCGATGGGAGAGCATCATCTGATACGCCCCCGTAGGCGGGGAAATCCTGGCACGCTGGCACTACGCCCCACTTGATATAGATCATCAGGATTGATGATCGACTCTGGCGCTTTTGCCCATGTTTAATGGGTAAGTGGTGGGAAGTTGTGCTGGGCGAGGGTCGTCGGCCGGACTGCGAAGTGGAGTGCGACGGTGCCAAGGGTCAAGCGTGTCGCGGTTCTAGGGGCCATCGCCCTTTTCGGGATGGCGGGGATGGTCGGATGCGCGGCTGAGGCGGAGTCGGGCAGTCCGGCGGGGGCGACCTCGACTACCGGACCGGAGACGGGGGTCAGCCGGCAGGACATCGAGGTCCAGCTGCAGCCGGCCCGCGTCAAGGCGGGACAGAAGGTGTGGGTGCTGGCGAACTGTCCGATCCCCGAGGGAGGCCCCGAGCATCGCGGTACCGCGTCGTCCCAGATCTTCCGCACACCGGTCACCCTCGATCCGATCCTCACGACGCCCAGCCCGGCGCCCTCGGCCAGCGCCACCCCCGTGGCGAAGCCGTGGGTGCGCGGCCAGGCCATGGTCGCCACCGGTAGCGCGGCCGGCGTCTACGACGTCAACGCCAGGTGCGAGGGGACCAACGACACCGGCAAGGCCAGTCTCAGGGTCGTGGCGGACGCCACGCCGGCACCGAAGGACACGCCCACCGCCAAGCCGACCCGGACCGTCATCAGCACTCACGCACCCGGTACGGGTGGCGGAGGCACCGCGGCCGGCGGTCCCCAGGACTCGGGCATGCCGTACGGCGTGACCGGAGCCCTGCTGGCGGCGGCTCTCGCCGGCGGCGTCGGCTTCGCGGTCGTACGTCGCCGCCGTCCGTAGTCCCCGATGGCCGAATCCTCCCGCTGGTCACGGATCATCGTGGCCGGAGTCATCACGGGCGTCGTCATGGTCGCGTTCAGCAGGGGCGGCGACGGCGTGGACACGTCGCCCGCCCGGAGTTCGATCGTCCCCAGCCGCATCGACATCCCGTCGCTGGGCATCAAGGCGCCCCTGATGAAGCTCGGCGTCACGGACGGCCGGATCGAGCTTCCGCCGTACGAGAAACCGGACACGGCGGGCTGGGTCAAGGACAGCGCCGTCCCCGGCGACCAGGGGCCCGCGGTGATTCTCGGCCACGTGGACACCAAGACCGCCCCGGCGGTCTTCTACAAGCTGAAGGAGATGCGGGAGGGGCAGGTCGTCAAGGTCGTACGGAGTGACGGCAAGGTCGCCCAGTACCGCGTGGACTCCGTGGAGCGGGTGAGCAAGGACAGGTTCCCGGCGGACAAGGTCTACCTGGAGGACGGCCTCCGGCTGATCACCTGTGGCGGGAGCTTCGACTGGGACAAGCACGAGTACCGCGACAATGTGATCGTCTACGCCACCCTGGTCAAGCCGGCCGGCTCCACGACCTGACCGGGAGACAGCGGAAAATCACCGCGGACAGGACAGAGACAAGCGGATCGCCGGCAGCCGCCCCGCGGTCGTTCGCGGGTCTACCCGGGCATGTGGTGCAGGCCGTCGGCCAGAGGGCCCAGTGACAGGGAGGGCAGGTAGGTGAGGCCGCCGACGATCAGCACCACACCGATGGTCATGACGGTGAACGCGGGCCCATGGCTGCGCAGCGTGCCGACGGTCGTGATGCCGGGCTGCTGCCTCGCCAGGCTT
Source organism: Streptosporangium sp. NPDC087985 (assembly GCF_044741965.1). Taxonomy (NCBI): domain Bacteria; kingdom Bacillati; phylum Actinomycetota; class Actinomycetes; order Streptosporangiales; family Streptosporangiaceae; genus Streptosporangium; species Streptosporangium sp. NPDC087985. The sequence goes on along the minus strand of NZ_JBIUTQ010000004.1, from coordinate 228,910 downwards.
CCCGCCAGAGCGACGACGAAGATGATCGGGAGGTAGCGGCCGACGAGCATGGCGATCGCGAGGGCGACGTTGAAGAAGGTCGTGTCGCCGTTCAAACCGCCGAACGCGCTTCCGTTGCCGTTGGCGGTGCTGGTGAAGGCGTACACGACCTCGGACAGGCCATGCGCGCCGGGGTTGCCCATCGCCGCACGTCCGTTCGATGAACCGATGGCGACGGCAGACCCGATGAGGACCACGGCCGGAGTGGTGAGCTGGTAGAGCACCACCAGCTTGACCTCCCGGGCGCCGATCCGCTTCCTGAGGTACTCGGGGGTACGCCCGATCATGAGCCCGGCCAGGAAGACCGTGACCAGCGAGATCATCAGCAGGCCGTACAGGCCGCTGCCGCAGCCGCCCGGGCTCACCTCGCCGAGCATCATGCCGGCCATCAGGACGCCGCCGCCGAGACTGGTGAAGCTGTCGTAGCTGGAGTTGGCCGCCCCATCGGCGGTGGTGGTCGCGGCGACGCCGAAGATCGCGCTTCCCGTCACGCCGAACCGGGTCTCCTTGCCCTCCGTCGCGGCGCCCACCGCGGTGGCGACGGTGCCGCGGTGGGCGTTCTCCGCCGCTGCGGCGCCGACGACCGCGAGCACGGACAGTACGCCGACCACGGCCAGCAGCGTCCAACCTTGACGCCGATCGCCGACCAGCCGGCCGAACATGCGGATGAACCCGACCGGGATCAGCAGCATCAGCACGATCTCGATCACGTTGGTGACGGCCGTCGGATTCTCGAACGGGTGGGCACTGTTCGCGTTGAAGAACCCGCCGCCATCACCGGACATCAGCTTGATCGGCTCCCACGAGCCGACCGGACCACCCAGGATCCGCTGCCGGCCGCCGGTCAGGGTGGTGACCGTCACCTCGGTGTCTTCGAAGTTCTGGATGACGCCGAGAGCCACGAACATGAGGGCGGACAGCAGGGACAACGGCAGCAGAATACGGGTGACGCTCCGGACGAGGTCGACCCAGAAGTTCCCGATCCGGTCCGTACGGTGCCGGATCAGCCCGCGGGTCAGGGCAAGGCCGGCGGCCATCCCCACGGCGGCGCTCGCGAACGCCTCCACCCCCAGTCCCGCGGCCAACGCGAAGTGGCCCATCGCGGACTCGCCCGAATAACTCTGCCAGCTCGTGTTGGTGGTGAAGCTGACCGCCGTGTTGAACGCCGTGGCGGGAGGCAGACCGCTGTGGCCGACGGACAGGGGCAGTTCGGGCTGGAGCCGGAGCACCGCGTACAACAGCAGGACGCCGGTGCCCGAGAAGGCCAGCAGCGACGCCAGATAGTGGGGCCAGCGCTGGTCGGACCTGGGATCGACCCCGCAGAGCCGGTAGATCATCTTCTCGGCGCGCCAGTGCCGCGAGTCGGTGTAAACGCGTGCCATGTAGTCGCCCAGCGGTATGTGGAGAGCGACCACGACCACGATGATGAACGCGGCCTGCAGCCAACCGCCCATCACACTGTCCCCGGGGTCTGGCCATGTGCGCGGACAGCCGTGCCACACGTCCCAGGTGCGATGTGAACCTCCGCCGACATCTGATCCCCTCGCAAAAACGATCACGACCCGCGGAACGCCGAGCACCACTGCCGGGAGCGTTGGAACTCCGCTCATGAGGGAGGCGGAAACACTTCAGCCGCGATCCTCGCGCCAAGCCCATAGTCTTACGCTCTGTATATACCCCGCCCCTCATGCGCCATCGTTGGTCACGATGTGTGATCGCCGTCGTGGAACAGGTCCCTGGCAAGGCCTCTTCCGGGCTGACCTGGTCCGTCCCCAGCCGGACGCCCGGTCTCCGTCCGGACAGGCGAGGGGACTGGGCGCCGCCGGACGGACTAGGCTAGCTGTCCGTGCTGGTCCTGGCTTTTGATACCGCGACCCCCGCCGTCACCGCAGCGCTGCACGACGGTGAGAGGGTCCTCGCCGAGGCGACGACCGTTGACGCGCGTCGCCACGGTGAACTGCTCGTGCCCACGATCGAGACGGTCCTGCGGGAGGCGGGAGCCTCGCTCGGCGACGTCACCACCGTCGTCGCGGGCTCCGGCCCGGGTCCCTACACCGGACTGCGGGTCGGCCTGATGACCGCCCAGGCTCTGGCGACGTCGCTGGGTGTCCCGGCCTACGGCGTGTGCACGCTCGACGCCGTCGCCTACGGCAGTGGCCTGACCGAGCCGTTCCTGGTGGCCACCGACGCGCGGCGCAAGGAGGTGTTCTGGGGCCACTACGAGGACATGAGGGTCCGGCTGTCCGGACCCTCGGTGGACAAGCCGCAGGACCTGCCCGGCAAGCTTCCGCTCGTCGGGGCCGGCGCGCGGCTGTACGCCGAGGTCGTCGGGGCCTCCCGCCTGGTGGACGCGCCGGAGTATCCCCTCGCGGGGGCGCTGGCGGCGCTGGCCGCCGAGCAGCTCGGCAGGCCGGATGTCCAAGAGGTCGTGGAGAGCGGCACGCACCCCGTGCTGAGCCTGCCCCGTCCGATCTACCTGCGCCGTCCTGACGCCCGGGTGCCCTCGGCGCCGAAGAAGGTCTCCACATGACCGCGGTGCTGCGCCAGATGACCACCGATGACCTGCCCGCCGTGATGAAGATCGAGCGGGAGACCTTCCCCCACGACGCGTGGAGCGAGGGGATGCTCCGCAGTGAGCTCGACGAGCAGCCCAGGACACGGCACTACGTGGTGGCCCTGGTGGATGAGGAGATCGTCGGCTACGCCGGACTCTTCGCGGCGGGAGACCAGGCGGACGTGCAGACCATCGCCGTCCTGGCCGACCGGCGACGGGCCGGGATCGGCGCGGCCCTGCTGACCGAACTGCTGACGGAGGCCGTACGGCGGGGCGCGCAGTCGATCTTCCTCGAAGTACGCGCCGACAACCCGGACGCGCAGGCGATGTACGAGCGGTTCGGATTCGGGCGGCTCGGCCTGCGCCGCCGCTACTACGAGGACGGCACCGACGCGATCACGATGAAGAAGGACCTCAATGCGTGACGAACCCCTAGTCCTGGGCATCGAGACCTCCTGTGACGAGACCGGAGTGGGCATCGTCCGGGGGCACACCCTGCTGGCCAACACGATCGCGTCCAGCGTCGAGGAGCACGCCCGGTTCGGCGGCGTGGTGCCGGAGGTCGCCTCCCGGGCGCACCTGGAGGCGATGACGCCGACCATCGAGCGGGCACTGGAACAGGCGGGCCTGCGCTTCACCGACATCGACGCGATCGCGGTGACCGCCGGTCCGGGCCTGGCCGGGGCGTTGCTCGTTGGCGTCGCCGCCGCCAAGGCCTACTCGCTAGGCCTGGGCGTGCCGCTGTACGGCGTGAACCACCTGGCCGCCCACGTGGCCGTGGACCAGCTCGAACACGGGGCCCTGCCCAAGCCGTGCATCGCCATGCTGGTCTCGGGCGGCCACTCCTCCCTGCTGCTGGTGCCCGACGTCGCCAGGGACATCATCTCCCTGGGGTCCACGGTCGACGACGCCGCCGGTGAGGCGTTCGACAAGGTGGCCCGCGTGCTCGGCCTGCCCTTCCCCGGCGGCCCCTATATCGACCGGGCGGCCCAGGACGGTTCCGGTACGGCCATCGCCTTCCCCCGCGGCAAATACGACGACGGGACGCTCGACTTCTCCTTCTCGGGGCTGAAGACCGCCGTGGCCCGCTGGGTGGAGGCCCGGGAGAGGTCCGGCGAGCCGATCCACGTGCCCGACGTGGCGGCGTCGTTCCAGGAGGCCGTGGTCGACGTGCTGACCCGCAAGGCCCTGCGGGCGTGCCGCGACCATGGCGTCCAGGACCTGCTGATCGGCGGTGGCGTGGCGGCCAACTCCCGGCTGCGGGCCCTCGCCCAGGAGCGTTGCGACGCGGCCGGTGTACGGCTCCGCGTCCCCCGGCCCGGGCTGTGCACGGACAACGGGGCCATGGTGGCCACGCTCGGCTCCGACCTGGTGGCGGCCGGTGTCACCCCGTCCCCGCTGGACATCCCCGCCGACTCCTCGCTGCCCATCACCACGGTCCACGTGTGACGGGCTCACGGCCGTCGCGGGGCTCCGGTCCCGCCGGCCGCCGCGCCCCCGGTGGGCGGCGGCTGTACGGGCTCTTCGAGGTGCTCTCGCGCCGCTCCTACGCGGAGTGCAGGGCCAGCACCGGGTAGTCGGTGTAGCCGCGGTGGTCGCCGCCGAAGGCCGAGCCGAAGTCGGCCTGGTTGAGCTCGGCGCCGAGGCGGAGGCGGAGCGGCAGGTCGGGGTTGGCCATGAACGAGGCGCCCAGCGAGACCAGGTCGGCGCCGTGCTTCAGCAGGTGCGGGACCCTGGTGGCCGGGTCGCCGATCGAGGAGTCGTTGACGATGAGGGTGCCCGGCCAGGTCTTGCGGATCTCCGAGTTGAGGTCGTCCGAGGGGCCCGCCAACAGGTGCAGGTAGGCCAGGTCGAGCCCGGTGAGCTCGGAGACCAGCGCCGGGTAGACCTCGTGGGTGTCGTCCTCGACCAGGTCTCCCGCACCGGTGCCGGGCGAGAGCCGAATGCCGACCTTGGACGAGCCGATCCGGTCGGCGACCGCCCGCGCGGTCTCCACACCGAAGCGGATCCGGTTGCCCACCGACCCGCCGAAGTGGTCCTCGCGCAGGTTGGCGTTCCGTGACAGGAACTGGTGGATGAGGTAGCCGTTGGCGCCGTGCAGTTCGACCCCGTCGAAGCCCGCGTCCACGGCGCGGGCGGAGGCGTCAGCGAAGTCCTGGATGGTCGACTCCACCTCGGCGGTGGTCAGCTCCCGGGGGGTGAGGTAGTCCTGTAGGCCGGTGGGCGTGAAGATCTGCCCCGCCGGTCGCACGGCGGACGGACCGAGGGGCAGCGCGCCGGTGTTGTCGGGGTGGCCGATCCGGCCGGCGTGCATGATCTGGGCGAAGATCCTGCCGCCCGCCGCGTGGACGGCGTCGGTGACCTCCCGCCACCCGGCCACCTGCTCGTCGGTGTGCAGGCCCGGGGTGTTCATGTAACCCTTTCCTGCCTGGCTGGGCTGCACCCCCTCGGTGATGATCAGGCCCGCGGAGGCTCGCTGGGCGTAGTAGAGGGCGGTCAGCGACGAGGGAATCCCGTCGACGTAGGACCGCGAGCGGGTCATGGGGGCCATGATCAGGCGGTTGGGCAGCTGGAGGCCGGCCAGCGCGAACGGTGAGAACGGCATGACGAGTCCTTTCTTGGCTGGCCAACTTGGCTAGCCAAGAAGTAGTTCTACAACTTGGTCGGCCAACATGCAAGCGGTAGTCTCGGAGGGGACGGAAGGACCTGAACATGGCGGAGCCGTTGTTCGACGAGGAGTGCGAAGCGACCAAGGGGTGCGGCGAGTACGACGCTGACCTCAACTGCCTGATGGCCTATGCCTCCCGAGGTCACCGCGTCCTGCTCGCCGGCCTCCTCGGGGAGATCGACCTCTACCCGGGCCAGGAGCGCGTGCTGGGCGCCCTGTGGGACAACGGCCCCCAGTCGCAGAACGCGCTGGCGAAGATCGTCGGCATCGACGTGTCCACCATGACCAAGACCCTGCAGCGCCTGGAGCGCAGCGGCTTCGTCAGCCGCAGGCCCGACCTGGCTAATCGGCGGATCAGCATCGTCGAGATCACGCCCAGGGGGCACGCGCTCCGCCCCGAGGTGGACCGGATCCTCACCGAGATGCACCGCCGGATGACCCGGGGGCTGACGGAGGAGCAGACGGAGGAGCTGACGTCCCTGCTCGGCGTGGTCAGGGGCAACCTGTGCCGCGAGGCGGGTGCGGGGCCGGCCGCGGACCACGCCCTCGACGCCGCACGGCCCGGTTGACGGCGCCGGTGGGGTTCACAGCCGGGGAGCCGGCCCCGAGCTCCTTAACCCTGTATTTCGCACGTGACCCCGATTGAACTGGGGTGATTACCCGCAGTACTGGATCAGATATAGCTGCTGACCTGCAACGATGCGGCAGGACGGAGATCGTCAGTCCTTGTCCCTGATGGGGCGGAGCAGTGCCTCGGCCAGGGCCAGCATGGTCTCCTCCAGGGCGCTCAGGCTGCGGGTGAGCTCGATGCGGGCGGGCGCCATCGTCTCGCTGAGCGTCTCGACGAGCTGCTCGCGGTCGGGCTGGGCGCGGAGCATGTCGGCCAGGGGGACGAGAGCGGCCTGGGCCTGGGCGACGCGCTCGTCAAGGGAGTCGAGACGCCTGGCGTGATCGCCTGCCTGGTTACCGATGATCTCGCCGAGGTTCAGGGTGGCGGGTAGCCGGCCGATACGCTGGTCGACGGCCTCGACCTGATCGCCGACGTCCTCCAGCCGGAGCCCGATCTTCTCCGTGTGGCCGTCCAGCGTGGCCAGGCGGGAGTCGACGGCCTCAACGCGGCCGGTGATGCGGCTCTCGACCTCGTCGAGGCGCTCGTCCAGCGCGTCGAGCCGGCCCTCGACGCCGTCGGCCCTGCTGTCCGTCCGGGTCACGAGCAGGTTGACCCTGCCGTTGACCTGCTCGACGGCGGCGAGCAGGCGGTCGGCCGCGTCGCTGACGGTCTTCCGCACGTTTGCCGAGAGGTCGAGCATCCCGGACTCAAGGCGCTCGGCCCGCTGGGCGAGGTCGGTCAGCGACCTGTCCAGGCGGGTGAACCGGGTGGCCGCCGCCTCCATGCCGGTCTGTATCTGACCGAGGCGCTCGGCGAACTCGCCCACGCGGTCACCGACGCCCCGGGTGTCCTCGGCGATCGCCTGGAGGCGGATGAGGGCCTCGTCCACGTTCTCGCCGACGGCGCCGACATCGGCCCACAGGCTCGGTAGCTCCCCGAGAGGGATGACCCGGTCACGGACGGAGTCGACGCGCTGGCTGACGGAGCCCACGCGCTCGCCTATGGCGTCCACCCGGTCGCGGACCGCCTCGACATGCTGGGCGAGACCTTCGGCCCAGACCGGTGGGCGGACGGAGATGTCGTCCAGCCGGCCGTGGACGGATTCCAGCGTGCCGCTCAGCCCGCCGAGCTCGCGCTCCCTCACCTCCCGCAGCAACCACTCCATGCTCTCCAGGCGCTGGCGGATCTCGTCCAGCACGGCCCCCTGAGTGCGCTGCTCGTACACGTGATCCTGGGCGGCGCGGGCAAGGAGCTCGCGCATCCGGTCGGAGATGGCGGCCTGGCTGCCCGTCTGGAGCGGGATGCGGTCGGAGTGATCCACCGAAAACTCCTTCACTCGCCGACGTTCAGCCGCGCGGTGGGATTGGTCCGGTCTGCTAATGAACGCGGTTGAACCGCACGCGGGGAAGAAGGCCCGCGCGACAACCCTAGCCTTTGGATCAAGATTTTCAGGGCGGACTTTAAAAGATCGTGATTGCCGCTAAATTATCTGAATTTACCGTTTCGGCAGGTCAGGAAGGGGTGCAGATAAGGGCAAATGGTTTTTCGATAATTCGGGTAAGAATAACCACGGCTGAGTTGTCGCCGGAGAGTCGCAGATCTTTACGCAGGCGGTCGACGTCGACCGCCGAACCGCGTTTTTTGATCGTCGCGTTGCCGACCCCGCGCTCGCGGAGCGCCGCCCGTAGCCGTTTGAGCGAGAACGGCAGCACTTCGTGGACCTCGTATCGGGACGCCCACTGCGTCCGCGCCGCGACGTCCCCGGTGATGTAGGCGATGTGCGGGTCGAGCAGACGGCCGTCGACCATCGCGGCGACCTCCGCGACCAGATGGGCCCGGATCGCCGCGCCGTCCGGCTCGTACACGTACCGGCCGACGGGGCCGTGGCCGACCGGCCCGAGCGCCGGGTCGGGCGTCACCGTCGCGCCCGCGGGGAGGATCGTCGCCCTGCGTTCCGCGTCGCCCGCCAGGGCGCCGCACCAGATCACGGCTTCCTTGACCTCGCCCTTGTAGGAGACCCACTCGGCCTCGGCGCCGGCGGGGATGAACGCGTAGGGGATGCCCGGGGCGACCTTCAGGCAGGCGGCCTCCGCCGCTGCCACCATCTCCAGCACGTCGGGCCACGGCGGAGAGTAGGCCATCGGGTCGAAGGTCCTGCCCCGCGCGGTGCGGCGGGCGGGATCGGCGAACAGGACGTCGAAGGCGGCCGGATCCAGCGTGGCGGCGTCGGCCGCACGGACCGAGACCCGATCCCCGAAGCCGAGGGCGTCGGCGTTGGCCTGGGCGATCGCGGCGGTGAGCGGGTCGGCGTCGACGGCCTCCACCTCACATCCGGCCCTGGCCAGCGCGAGGAGGTCACCGCCGATGCCGCAGCACACGTCGGCGACCCGGGAGCCCGGGGCGATGCGGCGGGTCCGGTGGTCGGCTACCTCGCGCCGGGTGGCCTGCTCCAGGCCGCCGGAGGTGAAGTACATGAGATCGGCGTCGGCGCCGAACTTCTCCCTGGCGCGTCGTCTGAGCGTGGCCTGCGTGAGCGCGGCCGAGGTCAGGCCGGCGTCGTAGGTCTTCCTGAGCCGCGTCACCGCCGCCACCGGGTCGTCACCGGCGATCTCGGCCGCCGCCCCCAGTGCCTCCTGGCCACGCGGCGTCAGCAGTTCCCGGAATGCGTCAAGGTCCACGTCGTCCGACGTTACCGCCTCAGCTCAGCAGGTCGGCGAGGTCTATCTCGATGGGGAACGGCACCTGTACGGAGAGCCTGCCGTGATGGATGCCGGTAGGGACGTAGGCGTGGGTGGCGGGGTCGAGTTCGTAGACGTAAACGATTGGTTTGCCGCCCTCTTCCTCGATGCGCCAGAAGTGGGTTATTCCAGCTCCGGCGTAACGGAGAGGCTTGACTTCGCGGTCACGCAGCTTGGACTCGGGCGAGACCACCTCCACGACCAGATGGACCTCATCAGGGGTATACGACGTGCGGTCGTGCTCATGATCCAGGGCGGCATCGATGAGAAGCACATCGGGACAGGGGCGCTGCCTGGCACCAAGGGTGATGTCCATCTGGGTGGCCACCGCGAGACTTCCGGGTGCCTGGGACTCAAAGGCGCTTGCGAGCCTGCGGATCACGACATCGTGGAAACGCTTCTGGGGGGACATGAAGATGAGGGCTCCATCGACGAGTTCGACGTGCTTGAAGAAGTCCAGCTCGCCGTTGGGGCCCTCCTGGGGAAGGTCGTCGAGGTCGTCGGCCGTCCACCCCCCCTCCGGGGGGTAGGGCCAGTTGGCGAGCGGATCGCCCGTCGCGCGCGCCGTGCCCGTCTCCTCGCTTACCGTGCTGGTCACGTCGTCCACCGTAGCGTCGTCACCGTCACTCTGTGTGGTCATCGACATACATCCCGTCAGATCTCACCCTCATCCTCCCGTATGTTCCCCGAATCGGAGGGGTTCTGTCCCCTGAAGGGGGAGGGGCGATGTTCGCCGGAAGCACACACGGGCGGTTCGTGTTGACTGTCAAGGCCTCCTTGCATACTGTTCCGTATTGGCACTCTCCCATCGAGAGTGCCAAATCATATGCGACGAGGCAGGTCTGACACCCGCGACGGCAGACCGCTGGTCGCCTCTTCTAGATCATTCAAATCTGAAGGGGAGGTCCGACGTGACGACCGCCACCAAGGTTCCCGTTAAGCCGCTCGGCGACCGCATTGTGGTCCAGCCGCTGGAGGCCGAGCAGACCACCGCTTCCGGCCTTGTGATCCCGGACACCGCCAAGGAGAAGCCGCAGGAGGGCAAGGTCCTCGCGGTGGGCCCCGGCAACTGGGACGAGGACGGCGACAAGCGGATTCCGCTCGACGTCAAGGAGGGCGACATCGTCCTCTACAGCAAGTACGGCGGCACCGAGGTGAAGTACAGCGGCGAGGAGTACCTGGTGCTCTCCGCTCGCGACGTGCTCGCCATCATCGAGAAGTAGTTCACGCTTCACAAAGATGACGTATCGAGCCCCGGGTCGCGTGAGCGCCCGGGGCTTTGATACGCCGACGTACTTTTAGAGAGGATTGACATGCCGAAGATCCTGTCGTTCGAGGAGGACGCACGCCGCGCTCTTGAGCGTGGTGTGAACGCCCTCGCAGACGCCGTGAAGGTGACTCTCGGCCCGCGGGGCCGCAACGTCGTCATCGACAAGAAGTTCGGTGCGCCGACCATCACCAACGACGGTGTCACCATCGCTCGCGAGGTCGAGCTGGAGACGCCGTACGAGAACCTCGGCGCCCAGCTCGCCAAGGAAGTCGCCACCAAGACCAACGACGTCGCCGGTGACGGCACGACCACCGCGACCGTCCTCGCCCAGGCGATGGTCCGCGAAGGTCTGCGCAACGTCGCCGCCGGTGCCCAGCCCCTGTCGCTCAAGCGGGGTATCGACCTCGCGGCCCGGGCCGTCAGCGACAAGCTGATCGAGTCCGCCCGTCCGGTCGAGGACAAGAAGGAGATCGCGAACGTAGCGACGATCTCCGCGCAGGACTCCAAGATCGGCGAGCTGATCGCCGAGGCGTTCGACAAGGTGGGCAAGGACGGTGTCATCACCGTCGAAGAGTCCAACACCATGGGTCTGGACCTGGAGTTCACCGAGGGTCTCCAGTTCGACAAGGGCTACCTGTCGCCCTACATGGTCACCGACCAGGAGCGCATGGAAGCGGTCCTGGAGGACCCCTACATCCTGATCACCCAGGGCAAGGTCTCCTCCGTCGCGGACTTCCTGCCGCTGCTGGAGAAGATCGCGCAGACCAAGAAGGCGCTGCTCGTCATCGCCGAGGACGTCGAGGGTGAGGCCCTTGCCGTCCTGGTCACGAACAAGATCCGTGGCATCTTCACCTCCGTCGCCGTCAAGGCGCCGGGCTTCGGTGACCGTCGCAAGGCCATGCTGCAGGACATCGCGATCCTCACCGGTGGCCAGGTGGTCAGCGAGGAGGTCGGCCTCAAGCTGGAGAACGTCGGCCTTGAGGTGCTCGGCACCGCCCGCCGCGTCGTGATCACCAAGGACGCCACCACCGTCGTGGACGGGGCCGGTGACGAGCAGGCGATCGCCGACCGGGTCAAGGAGATCAGGCACGCCATCGAGCAGTCCGACTCCGACTGGGACCGGGAGAAGCTGCAGGAGCGCCTCGCCAAGCTCGCCGGCGGTGTCTCCGTGCTGCGGGTCGGCGCGGCCACCGAGGTGGAGCTCAAGGAGAAGAAGCACCGCCTTGAGGACGCCATCTCCGCGACGCGTGCGGCGATCGAGGAGGGCATCGTCTCCGGCGGTGGCTCCGCGCTCATCCACGTCGCCAAGGTCCTGGACGACCTCGGCCTCTCCGGCGACGAGGCGACCGGTGTCGCCGTGGTCCGCAAGGCGCTCATCGAGCCGGCTCGCTGGATCGCCGAGAACGCCGGTCTCGAAGGCTACGTCGTGACGACCAAGGTGGCCGAGCTCCCCGCCGGTCAGGGGCTCAACGCCGCCACGGGCGAGTACGGCGACCTGATCGCCCAGGGCGTCATCGACCCGGTCAAGGTCACCCGCTCGGCCGTTCAGAACGCCGCCTCCATCGCCGGCATGCTGCTGACGACCGAGGCCCTCGTGGTGGACAAGCCCGAGGAGGAGGCCCCGGCCGCCGGTGGTCACGGCCACGGGCACGGCCACGGCCACTGATCTCCATCGGATCCGGTACGGCTCGCGTCCCCCAGGGGGCGCGAGCCGTACTGTTTTCCGGTAAACCACAAGGGGCTCCAAAGCGTCACTATGCTCCTCTTGGAAGAGCAAAGATCTATCTAACAAATAGTCGACATATTCGGCTATCCAATGAAATATCCAGGCGCACTAAGGTCGTCGCTGTCGTCATTCGATTACGCCCCGTTATCTCCGCCTCAATGTGACCAATCCGTAGCCGTTTGCTATGACGACAGGCCGGATCGGGGCGGGCATCATGCCTAACGTGACCGAGGGATGCGTCGCCGACGCCAAAAGTGGGGTAAGGCTTGCGACGAGATCTGAAGGGGTCGCCCACAGGGATGATCTCAAGGATCTGACGAGCCTCGCCGTTCAAGGGGATCGCACCGCGATCGAAACCCTGATCGCGCAGTTACGGCCAATGGTCGTCCGTTATTGCCGTGCTCGTCTCGGCCGGGTTTCCGGTCAGTATCACATCGCGGACGACGTGGCCCAGGAGGTGTGCATCGCGGTGCTGTCCGCTCTGCCCCGCTACCGTGACATGGGGCGCCCGTTCGCGTCCTTCGTCTTCGGTATCGCCTCCCATAAGGTGGCCGACGCGCTGCGCAGCTCCGTGCGCTCCGCCGTACCCACCCAGGACCTCCCGGACGGGCCCGACGAGGGCCCGGGGCCGGAGGAGACCGTGGTCCGCTACATCGAGGCCGAGCATGCCCGCAGGTTGCTCTCCAGGCTCCCGGACAATCAGCGCCAGCTGCTGATGCTCAGGGTGGTCTCGGGCCTGTCCGCGGAGGAGACGGGTAATGTACTGGGCATGTCACCAGGGGCGGTCCGGGTTGCCCAGCATCGGGCGCTGGCACGGTTGCGGGCGATGGCGGAGCTGGAGTCGACGGCTTGACCATGGAGCAGCCGGGCCTGCTCGGGCAGCACGGGCGCGGAGCGCGGAGCGGGGCTCGCGGAGCCGGCGAGCGCCCTGAGCGGGCGCTGCCATGACGACGGTCCATCCACGACGTCCGGTCCGGAGATACGGGCCGGCGGAGGATCCGGCGGTGGCCGAGACCGACGCCCTCCTGGAGGCGCTCTCCCGCAGAGAGAACGTCCCCGCCTCCGATGCCGCCGTCAGGCTGCTGTCCGCCCTGATCGACGACGTTGATCAGGGATGTTCCCCGGTGTCGAGCACACCGTCCACGTAGCCCCGGGCGTAGTCCCAGGTGACGTAGTCCGTGGGGTTGGGCCGGCAGGCGGGCTCGTGCACCTGCGGCTTGCCGTTCTCGATCATCTGGCGGAGGTTGCCGCGGAGCAGCTCCCAGTCGAAGTAGTGCTGCTCGCCGCATTCGGGGCAGTCGAGGACCAGGCCGAGCACCCCCTGGGGGCCCAGCAGCGAGTGGAAGACCTCCACGTCGGCCAGGTCGGTCATGGCCTCGTCGCGTTCGGCTGAGGTCAGCGGCTCGGGGTCGTCTGGCTCTCCCAGCGCCGCCGCCGGGTCGTCGGGGTCATCCGCGAACGGGTCGCGAGGGACATCGTCGAGCACTATCCCACCTTATGGCCTTGATGTGGCCGACAGGCTGCGAACTGCACCAGTCACTCAGGACCTGGCTTCTTTCCCCGGTGTCCCCCAGGTTTGGAGCCAGACTCTAAACTACGACCAGGGGGCCGGCGCCTTTCCCCACTCATGAGAGCGCCGTGGCAGGAGGGTTGCAGATGGCCAAGTTCACCGAACCGGGACTCACGTTCGACGACGTGCTCCTGGTTCCCGCGTACTCCGACCTGCAGCCCGGTGAGGCTGACACCGGAACGCGGCTGTCGCGGGGGATCACCCTGCGCATCCCGCTGATCTCGGCGGCGATGGACACGGTCACCGAGGCCCGGATGGCGGTGGCGATGGCCCGTCAGGGCGGCATCGGCATCCTGCACCGCAACCTCTCCATCGAGGACCAGGCCCAGCAGGTCGATCTTGTCAAGCGGTCCGAGGCCGGGATGGTCACCAACCCGGTCACCTGCTCGCCGGACGCCACCCTCGCCGATGTCGAACGCCTCTGCGCCACCTACCGGATCTCCGGTGTCCCGGTGACCGACCCGGGCGGCGTGCTCGTCGGCATCGTCACCAACCGTGACATGCGCTTCGAGACCGACCAGCGCCGTCCCGTGCGCGAGGTCATGACCCCGATGCCGCTCATCACCGCGCCGGTCGGGGTCTCCAGGGACGGCGCGTTCGAGCTGCTCAGGGAGAACAAGATCGAGAAGCTCCCGCTGGTCGACGCCGGGGGGCGGCTCCGCGGGCTCATCACGGTCAAGGACTTCACCAAGAGCGAGCAGTACCCGCTCGCCACCAAGGACGCCGATGGCCGGCTCGTCGTGGGGGCGGCCATCGGCGTCGGGGGTGACGCCGATAAGCGGGCGGCGGCTCTGATCGAGGCCGGTGTCGACGTGATCATCGTGGATGTCGCGCACGGTCACTCCAAGGGGCTCGCCGACATGATCTCCAAGATCAAGGCCAACAGCCGGGTCGAGGTGATCGGCGGCAACATCGCCACCCGGGCAGGCGCCCAGATGCTGGTCGACGCCGGAGCCGACGCGGTCAAGGTAGGCGTCGGGCCGGGCTCCATCTGCACCACCCGCGTGGTCGCCGGCGTCGGTGCTCCCCAGGTGACGGCCATCCACGAGGCCTCGCTGGCCGCCGGTCCGGCAGGTGTGCCGGTGATCGGTGACGGTGGCCTCCAGTACTCCGGGGACATCGTCAAGGCCATCGCCGCCGGTGCCGACACGGTCATGCTGGGGTCGCTCCTGGCGGGCTGTGAGGAGTCCCCGGGTGAGCTGATGTTCATCAACGGCAAGCAGTTCAAGTCCTACCGGGGGATGGGGTCGCTCGGCGCGGTCCGCAATCGCGAGCGCGGCGGCGTCTCCTTCAGCAAGGACCGCTACGGTCAGGCCGACGTCAGCGGCGAGGACAAGTACATCCCCGAGGGCATCGAGGGCCAGGTGCCCTACCGCGGCCCGGTCGCCGCGGTCGCCCACCAGCTCGTCGGCGGCCTGCACCAGGGGATGTGGTACTCCGGGTGCCGCACGATCGCGGAGATGCACACCAGGTGCGAGCTCATGCCGATCACCGCGGCGGGCCTCAAGGAGAGCCACCCGCATGACATCCAGATGACGGTCGAGGCTCCGAACTACCACCGTCGTTAGGGGCCTGTCGCGGACGCCGCGGCACGGAGAACAAGGAATCCGCGCCGGGCTCGGCGAGCAGGCGGGCCACAACGGCACGGTACGGCTTGCGCCGCTTGGCGTGAGCCGTACCCGCATGGAATGGGAAAGACAGACATATGACTCAGGTGGAGATCGGGCGCGGCAAGAACGGCCGTCGCGCCTACGCGCTCGACGAGATCGGCATCGTCCCGTCCCGTCGCACTCGCGACCCGGAAGAGGTCTCGATCGCCTGGCAGATCGACGCCTACCGGTTCGATCTGCCCGTCGTGGTGAGCCCGATGGACAGTGTGGTCTCGCCGAAGACCGCGATCGAGGTCGGCCGGCTCGGCGGTCTCGCCGTGCTGGACCTCGAAGGACTGTGGACCCGCTACGAGGACCCGACGCCCCTGCTGGCGGAGGTGGCCGAACTCAAGGGTGAGGCCGCCACGAAGCGGCTCCAGGGCATCTACGACGCGCCGATCAAGGACGAGCTGATCGGCCGGCGCATCGAGGAGATCCGCGCGGCCGGGGTGACCACGGCCGTCCGCCTGTCCCCGCAGCGCACGGTCCAGCACCACAAGGCCGTCATCGACGCGGGCGTGGACATCTTCGTGATCCGCGGCACCACGGTCTCCGCCGAGCACGTGTCCGGCCGGGCCGAGCCGCTGAACCTCAAGCAGTTCATCTACGAGCTCGACGTTCCGGTGATCGTCGGTGGCTGTGCCACCTACACCGCGGCACTGCACCTGATGCGGACCGGCGCGGCCGGCGTGCTCGTCGGCTTCGGCGGCGGCGCCTCGCACACCACCCGCACGGTGCTGGGAGTGGTGGTGCCGATGGCCACCGCGATCTCCGACGTGGCTGCGGCACGCCGCGACTACATGGACGAGTCCGGCGGTCGCTACGTCCACGTCATCGCCGACGGCGGCATGGGCACCTCCGGCGACATCGCCAAGGCGATCGCCTGCGGCGCCGACGCGGTCATGGTCGGCTCGCCGCTGGCCAGGGCCGTCGAGGCCCCAGGTCACGGCTTCCACTGGGGCTCGGAGGCGCAGCACCCCGAGCTTCCCCGGGGCAAGCGGGTCGAGTTCGGCACGGTCGGCACGCTGGAGCAGATCCTGCACGGCCCGTCCTCGGTGGCCGACGGCTCGATGAACCTGATGGGTGCGCTCAAGCGGACGATGGCCACCGCCGGATACTCCGACCTGAAGGAGTTCCAGCGGGTCGAGGTCGTCGTCGCGCCGCACACCGGCTGACGTTCGCTGACATCCGTGCGGACGCCCGGCCCGTGGGGCCGGGCGTCCGCCGTTGTGGCGGCATACACCGGGGCCACGGCGTTCACTGGAATGTCTGGGATCACGAAAGTGACGTATGGGGGAAAATCTGTGAACATGCCCATGTGTCGGATGATCCCGAGCTCCGGATCGCTCTCAGCGAGGGGCCGTTCCACGTCGCGCTCCGCGCCGCGGTGGAGGCGCGTGGCCTGACCCTGGACAGGCTCCGCCGGCGCCTGGAGGAGCGCGGTCTGCGGGTCGGGATGACGAGCCTGAGCTACTGGCAGCAGGGCCTGCGCCGTCCAGAACGGCCCGAATCGCTGCGCGCCGTACGTGCGCTGGAGGAGATCCTCAGCCTGCCGCCGCGCTCGCTGATGGGACTGCTCGGCCCGCCCCGGCCCCGGGGCCGGGGTCAGAGCGCCGGGCCGCAGCCGACCGAGGCGTCCTACTCCTCGATCCTGGGCTCCACGGACGCCCTGTCGACCCTGCTGCACGAGCTGGACAGCGTGGCCGACGACCGGCGGCTGCACATCGCCGGGATGTACGAGTCACTGCGGATCGGGGCGGACCGCAGCACCACCCGGCGCGAGACCCTCCAGGTGGTGCAGGCGTACGAGGACGGGTCCGATCGCTACATCATGTTCTACCGGGGCGACATCGGGTGTGACGTGGAGCGCGTGCGGATCCGGGCACTGGAGGACTGCAGGATCGGCCGGATCCGCCGCGACGGGCCGGCCGCTCTGGTCGTGGCCGAACTGCTGTTCGATCGGGTGCTCCGGGCCGGGGACACCCAGGTGATCCGCTACGAGCTCGCCGATCCGAGCGGTGTGGAGAGCACCGAGTACGAGCGGGGTTTCCGCTTCCCGGCGGGTCAGTACATGCTCCGGGTGAGCTTCGACCCCGGTGCCCTGCCGGTCGGCGTCCACCGCTTCGCCCGCCACGACTCCGCCGCGAGCGAGCACGACCAGGCCGAGCTCACCCTCAACGCCCATCACGCGGTTCACCTGGTGACAGGCTCGCTCCAGCCAGGCCTGATCGGCATCCGCTGGAAGTGGTCGTGAGGGTCAGGAGGGCTCGACGATCCAGTTTCCGCGCTTCATGACCCCGCAGACCTCCAGGTCGCCGGTGAGCACCACCAGGTCGGCCTGCCTGCCGACGGAGACGGAACCGAGGCGGTCGGCGACACCGAGCACCCGGGCAGGGGTGAGCGAGGCGATCTCGGCCGCCTCGGGCAGGGAAAGGCCGACCTCCTGGACGCTGCGCCGGAACGCGACGTCCATGGTCAGGGTGCTGCCCGCGATGGAGCCGCCCTCGGCCAGCCGGGCGACGCCGCCGGTGACGTTCACCTTCATCGGGCCGAGTCCGTAGACACCGTCGCCCATGCCGGCGGCCGCCATCGCGTCGGTGATCAGCGCGGTCCTGCCGGGACCCGCGACGTCGTAGGCCAGGCGCATCATCGCCGGATGCAGGTGAACACCGTCGTTGATCAGCTCGACCGTGACGCGCTCGTCCTCCAGCAGCGCGGCGATCGGCCCCGGATCGCGGTGGTGCAGCGGCGGCATCGCGTTGTAGAGGTGGGTCGCGACGCTGCCGCCGGCGTCGATGCCCGTGATGGTCTGCTCGTAGGTGGCGTCGCTGTGCCCGAGCGCGGCGATCACGTTGTTGGCGACCGCCTCCCGGATGGTGTCCAGCGCGCCGGGCAGTTCGGCGGCGACGGTGAGCATCCGCACGTGGCCGCGCCCGGCTCTGAGCAGATCGGTGAACTCTCTCGGGGAGGGGTCACGGAGCAGTGCCGGGTTGTGCGCGCCGCAGCGGGCCCTGGAGATGTAGGGGCCCTCGAAGTGGATCCCGGCCAGCAGGCCGTCCTCGCACAGGTCGGCGAGGGCCGCGGTCGCCCTGGCCAGATCGTCCAGCGTCGCGGTGACCAGGCTGGCCATGAGCGTGGTGGTGCCGTGCCGGGCGTGCAGGGCGGCGATCCTGACCGCCTCGTCCGGATCGCCCGTGGGGAAGGAACCCCCCGCCCCGCCGTGGTTGTGGATGTCGACGAACCCCGGCACGACGTATCGGCCCGCCAGGTTGTGGCCCGGACCGGGGGCGGAACCCTGGCCCACGTGGGTGATGCGGCCGTCCTCGATGGTGAGCCAGCCTCCGTGGACACCTTCGGGGGTCACGACACGGGCGTCGGTGAGTGTGATGCTCATGGAACCATCCTCCCCGGTTCCCGGAGGGCCGGTCGACGGCGCTCACGGGGGAAGGAACACCGACCTTGCCGCGCCGCCCCGGAGGATGTGGTGGGAATCTCGTCCCGCGGCCCCCTACCGATCGGTAGTGATGCCTAGGGTGGATGGGTAGATATCCGACGCCATATGACAACCCGTACCCCCGGGGGGATGCACCATGACGGCGCGAATGGGAACGGCACGGCTCGGCCCTGCCGAACGGGTCGCCGCACTGACGCAGATGGGCGCTCAGGAGCTCGATGTGGTGGTGATCGGCGGCGGGGTCGTCGGTGCCGGGGTCGCGCTGGACGCGGCGACCCGCGGGCTGAGCGTCGGGCTGCTGGAGGCGCGCGACTTCGCCTCCGGCACCTCGTCCCGATCGTCCAAGTTGATCCACGGCGGGCTCCGTTATCTGGAGCAGCTCAACTTCGACCTGGTCAGGGAGGCGCTCCGGGAGCGGGCGCTGCTGCTGCAGCGGATCGCCCCGCACCTCGTGCGGCCCGTGCCGTTCCTGCTCCCGCTCACGCGCCTCGGCTGGGAGCGGCCGTACGTCGGGGCGGGCCTGGTGCTGTACGACTCGCTGGGCTTCTCCTTCGGCTCCACCCGGGGCGTGCCCGGACACCGGCACCTGTCGCGGAAGAGGGCTCTGCGGCTCGCGCCCTCGTTGCGGCGGGCGGCGTTCTCCGGTGCGGTGCAGTACTGGGACGCCCAGGTCGACGACGCCCGCTACGTGATGACCATGCTGCGGACCGCCGCCTCCTACGGGGCGCACGTGGCGTCGCGGGCCCAGGTGGTGGGCTTCCTGCGGGAGGGCGAGCGGGTCACCGGGGTCCGGGTGCGCGACCTGGAGGCCGGAACCGAGATGAACGTCCGTGCCCAGCAGGTGGTCAACGCCACGGGGGTGTGGACCGACGAGATCCAGGAACTGGTCGGCGGCCGGGGGCAGATCCACGTCCGCGCGTCCAAGGGCATCCACCTGGTCGTCCCGCGCGACCGGATCCACTCCCTCACCGGGATCATCCTGCGTACCGAGAAATCGGTGCTGTTCGTGATCCCGTGGGGGCGTCACTGGATCATCGGGACCACCGACACCCGCTGGGACCTGGACCGGGCCCACCCCGCGGCGTCCCGCTCGGACATCGACTACGTGCTCGAGCACGTGAACGAGGTGCTCTCGGTGCCGCTCACCCGCGACGACGTCGAGGGTGTGTACGCCGGGCTGCGGCCGTTGCTGTCGGGGGAGTCGGAGGAGACGTCCAAGCTCTCCCGCGAGCACATGGTGGCGCACCCGGTGCCGGGGCTGGTCATGGTGGCCGGGGGGAAGTACACGACGTACCGGGTCATGGCGCAGGACGCGGTGGACGCGGTGGCGCACGGGCTGGACCAGCGGGTCCCGCCGTCGTGCACGGACCGGATCCCGCTGGCCGGGGCGGAGGGCTACCAGGCGCTGTGGAACTCCCGGCAGCGGCTGGCCCACTCGTCCGGGCTGCACGTGGCGCGGATCGAGCACCTGCTGCAGCGGTACGGGTCGATGATCGACGAGGTTCTCGCGCTGATCGAGCGGGATCCGTCGCTGGCCCTCCCGCTGACCGGGGCGGACGACTACCTGCGCGCCGAGATCGTCTATGCGGCCACCCACGAGGGCGCCCGTCACCTGAACGACGTGCTGGCCCGGCGCACGCACATCTCGATCGAGACCTTCCACCGCGGGCTGGCTGTGGCACAGGAGGCTGCCGAGCTGCTCGCCGGGCCGCTGGAGTGGGACGCCGAGCAGGTCAAGCGCGAGGTGGAGTACTACACGAAGCAGGTCGAGGCCGAGCGCCTCTCCCAGGAGCAGGACACCGACCAGGAGGCCGACGCGATCCGCCTCGGCGCACCCGACGTCGTTCCCGTCGCGACCCCCGAGATCGCCTGAGCCGCCGCCGGCCCCGGGATCGCGCGAGTAAGGCTCCCGACGCGAGTACGGCTCCCGCCGCGAGGGCGGGAGCCGTATGGGATCGGACCGGTGGGATCGGACTAGCGGGAGAACGCCTGGAACTCGGCCGCGCGCAGCTGGTCCCTGGCCGGGCTGGCGGTCGCGCAGTCGGTCGCGGAGTTGGGGTCGTTGTCCTGCTCACCGGCGTAGAGCGGGTTGCCGGTGCACTGGGTGGAGACGGCCCGCAGGGTCAGGTGGGTCGCCTGGGTGGGCGAGACCTTGAAGGACTTGATGATCAGGTCGGCGCCGCGCGGACGCGGCAGGCGGGTCTGGAAGGCGTCGTCAGGGCTGGTGTAGATCACCGAGTACGACGCGGGGGAGGAACAGTCCTTCTTCGCGGCGTTACAGGCCAGGACCTCGAAGGCGCGCAGGGCGCTGAAGCGGTTCTGGGCACCGGGGTCGGCCGGGTCGTTGATGTTGGGACGCAGCATGGCGCTGACCTGGACCCTGCTGACCAGCACCGGTTTGGTCCCGGCCAGGTCGACGGTGACTGACTTGCCCTTCACCGCGCCGGTGAGCGAGGCCCAGTTCGTCGCCTCGGTCTCGTCGATCAGCCTGCCGTGGTTGATCCCGTCGCCCGTCGCCGTCGCGCCCAGCGCCGCGGAGGCGTGGTTCTTGGCCAGCGGCAGAGGCATGGGCAGCGTCACGCCGGGCCGCACCGTGAACTTCACCCGGGTGTGCCCGAACCCGTCGCCGACGACGACGAAGTCGTACTGGCCCGGGGTCATCTCGACGGTGTCACTCAGCTCGGTCGCCGGGTCGGTGTCGGCCACCGGTACGGCGCGGCCCTCGTAGTCGCCGACGTAGAGCCTGAGCACCGCGCCCTTGGCGTCGCTCAGCGGCTTGAGCTGCAGCCTGCCGTTCTTGCCGGCCGGGTCGACGAAGCTCGGGGTCGGGTGGGCGTCGTTCGAACCCTTGCTGGCCGCGCCCTCGCCGAGGCCGTGCTGGGCGAAGGCCTGCCACATGATGTCCTGGTTCTTGCCGCCGAACCGGATGGTGTCGGCCGCGAGCAGCGCGTCGCGGTGGTCGACGTAGCTGACCGCTCCGGAGGCCATCAGCAGTAGTGCGTCGAAGGAGACCTGCGTCCAGCGGCGGTTACCGGGGCACTGCTCCAGCGTGGTCTGTCCCTCGGCGCACGCCTTCTGCTCGGCCGGGGTGCCCTCGCCGTACCGCTTGATGAAGGCCTTGCGCACGTCGTACTGGGTGGCCGACCAGATCTCGCCGTCCGCGTGCACCTGCGGGCCGACGAGGTCGTAGCCGATGTTGCTGTAGTTCAGCGGGGAGTTGGACATGTCGTAGTTGCGGATGCCCGCCTTCTTGTCGCCGGTGACGTAGGCGCCGGTCACGTACGGCGTGTCGCCCGAGGGGCGGAAGCCGTTCTCGAAGAGGTACTCCATGGCGAACAGGTCGGAGGTGCTCTCGTTCATGGCCCCGGCCTGGGCGCCGCTCCACCCGGCGTTCGGACCGGCGATCATGCGGCCGGAGATCGCGTGGGTGTACTCGTGGCCGATGACCGACATGTCGTAGTCGCCGTCCGCGCACGGCGAGTAGAAGGAGCCGGCGGTCGGCTGCCAGAGGTACATGTTGGTGATCGGCGCGACCCCGTCGGGGCCGGTGACCTGGTTGGCGTTGTTGCGCACGCTGAACACCCGGGCGCCCGCCTGGGCGTTGCCCTGCTCGGGGTCGTTGCCGAGGCCGCCGCGACCGCCGTTGTCCTTCTGCATGTTCCACGCGGTCTCGGTGAAGCCGAGCCGGTAGGACCAGTCGTGCATCCGGTTGTGCATGGCGTGCAGGTTCGCCATCGCGGCTTCGAGGTCGGCCTCACCAGGCTGGTCCAGCACGGCCGGGTCGCACTTGGACGTGTGCCAGCTGTTGGTCCACGGATAGGTGTAGTTCCGGTCCGGCGTGGCCACGTTGCTGCGCCTGCCCACGCTGTTCGAGTTGCTGCTGGCGCGGTTCTCGAAGGTCCTGGCGGCGTTGCCGAGGCTGGTGCCGCTCGGCGTGCCCGTCACGTGGTCCACGTCCCAGGCCCTGCCCGTCGCCGGGTCGTGGCCGATGGCCTGGTCACAGCCGGGGCCGGCCTGGAAGCACCAGGTCACGCGGGTGTCGGTGGAGGAGTAGTCGTCGGGCGGGTTGGCCGGGAAGACGGCCCAGCGTGGGTTGTCCGGTTCGAAGTGGTGGTCCACCAGGTTCTCGCGGGTCAGGATCTCGCCGCTGACCGCGTCCACATGGGTGGTGTACCCGGCGACGTCGCTCTCGTCCTCGCCGATCAGGACGACCTGGAAGGCGTTGTGCGTCCCGTCGGGCGCGGGCACCGCCACCGAGGTGACCCTCTTGGTGCTCGCCGTGGCCAGGTCGATCCCGCTGTCCCCGGCCGCGATCTCCAGCGCCTGCTGCTCGGTGATCGCGGCGGCCGGGGGCGCCTCGGTGGAGCGGGACAGCGTCGAGGTGACGTAGACGACCTTGCCGCCCGTCACACCGATCGCCACCTGCCCGTCCACGCCCGCGGGCAGGTCGCCGAACTTCTGCCTGAGCAGTACGGCGTGGCCGTCCCCGATGGGGTTGACCGCGAGCTTCTCCAGCGCGTCCACGGCCTCGCCCGAGAGGCCGAAGAGGTTCTCGTTGGCCTTGAGATAGGCCCGTGCCGCCTGTTCGGGGTCGGCACTCAGTCCTTCGGCGAGCGGTGCGGAGTCGGTGACGATGGCCGGGGTGCCGAGAATGTTCCATCGGACCGTCGAGGCCTTCGCGGCCTTGGACAGCAGGGCCGGGGGTGCGACGCGGCCGCGCCGGTTGTCCACATCGGGCCTGCCGTGCTCCTCGGCCTGGAAGTCATGAGCCTTGGAGGGTGGTCCTCCAGGTTTGCTCTGGGCGATACCCGGAAGGGGAATGGCGAGCGCCGTGGTGGCGGCTGCGATGACGGCGATGCGTAACCAATGTTTGGTCGACACCGATCCTCCTGCACAGAGACGGCCGTGGTTGGCCGGGCCACGCGTGGTTCCGCGTGTTGCGCAAGAGGTAACACTGATTCAAGTTTTATGACAAGATCTTGTAAAGAAGGGTATGTCGGTGTAATAAGGCATTAGTGGTACCGCTAGACGGAGGTAGTGATCTGTCCGTTTTCGACGGTCACCATGATCTGCCGGGACACGCGGACGCCCCCGGCGGCGGGGCCGGAGGCGCCGGACGTGCTCGCCGGGTCAGTCGAACGGGATCCAGGCCTGGTCGGCGAGGCCGTTCAGATCGCTGACCTTGAGGCCCAGGTCGGAGACCGTCCAGAGGCTGTCGCCGATCACCACCGAACGGCGGATGCCCGGGTCGTAAGGGGCGAAGCGGGTGTCGCCGGCCGGCTTCGGCCGGGGATGGACGACGGTGCCGGCCCTGGTGACGGCGGAGTCGTCGATCCTGAGGACCAGGGCGGCGCCGTTGACCTGCTCGCCGCCGTTCCAGACGGTCAGCGGGAGGACGGCCGTACCTGTCTTCGCCCAGTAGAGGAAGGCGTGCGGGTCCCACTCGGCCTCGGAGCCGGAGTCCTTCTGGAACATCTGCGACAGGCGGCGCGGGGCAGCCGGGTCGCTGACGTCGAACAGCGAGACCTGGGTGCCGAGCGTGCGGCCCTTCTCGCTCGCCTCCTGACCGATGCCGATCAGCCGCCCGTCGCCCGCCGGGTGCAGGTAGGCGGAGTAGCCGGTGATCTTCAGTTCGCCGGTCCTCCTCGGCGCCGCCGGGTCGCTCAGGTCGAGGGTGTAGAGCGGGTCCACCTGCCTGAACGTCACCACGTAGCCGACCGGGCCGATGAACCGGACCGAGTAGATCCGCTCACCCTGCCCCAGCCCGCCGATCTCGCCGACCTTGCCCAGGGTGTCGGCATCGAGCACGTAGACGGCACTGGAACTGTTCTGCCCGGCGGTCGAGGTGGTGGCGACCCGCAGGTGCCCCTCGTGTTCCGACAGGGAGTACTGGTTGAGCAGCCGGCCCGGCACCTTCCCGGAGGCCACGTAGCGGGGCGCGCCCGGCGCGCCGATGTCGAACCGGTGGACCTCGGTCTCCTCCGGCGGCTCGACCGGCGTCGGCTCCGCCGCCGTCGGCTCGGCCTGCGGAGCCGCCGGGGTGGCCGGAGGGGCAGGGGTCTCGGTGGCCGTCGGCACGTCGTCGATCACCGGCGGTTCGATCGGCCGGGGCCACCACCAGCGCGGGTTGCTGGTCACGTACAGGCTGGAGCCGGTGCCGTAGACCGTGTCGCCGTCGGCCGCCACGCTGATCGGCGCGGTTCCGGCGAATCCCCGGGACAGGTCGAAGCTGTGCACGGTCAGCATCGACGTGCCGGTGTACTCGGCGGGATGGGTGACCTGGTCGCACGTGACCGCGCCGGTCGAGGTCGCGCCCTTGGCGTCCGTCGTCTCGAACGTCGGCAGCCACGCCTCGATCGGCGCCCTCTCGACGATCTCGGCGTTCCGGCGGGTCCGCTCGTTCTCCGAGAGGTCGGGGCCGAGGTCCGGGAAGTTGATCTCGGGCTGGCTGCGGACCACGACCCGGACCGTCGAGCCGACCATCCTGGCGTCCACGTGGGAGCCGTTCGGTGTGAGCGAGCCGATCACCTTCGGCGCCCCGGACAGGTCGACGAGGACGTAACGCGGGCCCGGGCTCACCGGGCGCTTGGCCACCGCGCCGAACGGGATGATCCCGCCGCCGGAGAACAGCACCAGCGCCCGGTCCCCGCTGACCAGCAGGTCGGCCGGGGCCCACGCCTGCTCGGCGTCCACCAGCCTCAGCGTGCCGGTGACCTTCCTGGTCGCGGTGTCCACCACCCGCAGCACGCCGCGGTTGACGGTGATCACCCGGTCGCCGTCGGTCTTCACCAGGTCCGGCTCGTCGACCCCGGCCTCGTGCACGTTCGTGGTCGAGTGCTCGGGCGCCGCGACCTTGGCCTGGGCCGTGGCGACATCCGAGCGCGCCTCCATGGACAGGATCTGCGGGCCGGTCAGACCCCACGGGCCGACCACCTTCGCCGCCGCCGCCCGCAGCCCGGCCAGCATGTCGTCACAGCCGGTGTAGGAGACCAGCTTGATGTTCCCCAGGGCGACCGGTGCCGTACGGCTCGCGCCGGGTTCCGCCTCCGTCGAGCTGCACGCCGTGGCGAGCAGGGCGGCGGCGAGGGTGACGGCGCCGGCCGTACGTATCGATGTCCTCATGCCCCTACGACGGATCGAAACCAGACCCGGTTCAACTCGATACCGACCAGTAGCCACAACCGCCACCCCAGAATATTCTCCGAGCATGGCTGCCACTCCTGGTGCAATCCGGACACTCGACCCGAGCATGATCGAACGTGTCGTCCGGCAGGTGACCTCCAGCGGGAAGACACAGGCGATCACCGCGCCCTTCACCGGCCAGACCCTCGCCGACCTGCCCGTCTCCGCCGCGGAAGACGTCCGTACCGCCCACGCCAGGGCGCGTGAGGCCCAGCGGACATGGGCCGCCCTGCCCGCGCACGAGCGGGTCAAGCCCTTCCTCCGCCTGCACGACGCCATCCTCGACCGGCGCGAGGAGATCCTCGACGTGGTCCAGTGGGAGACCGGCAAGGCCCGCAGACACGCCTTCGAGGAGGTCCTCGACGTCGCGGGCTGCACGCTCCACTACGTACGGCGGGCACCCGGCCTCCTGGAGCCCCGGCGCCGCGCGGGCATCTTCCCCGTCGCGACGAAGACCGTCGAGGTGCGCCGGCCCAAGGGGACCGTGGCCCTGATCTCCCCATGGAACTACCCACTCTCGCTCGGCGTCACCGACGTCGTGCCGGCCCTGCTCGCGGGCAACGCCGTGGTCCACAAGCCCGACACCCAGACCGCGCTGTCCACGCTGTGGACGATCGACCTGCTGGCCTCCCTCGGCATGCCCCGCGAGATCTGGCAGGTCGTCCTCGGCGACCCCGCCGAGGTCGGCGAGCCGCTGATCGAGGGCGCCGACTACGTGGCGTTCACCGGCTCCACCCGGGGCGGCCGGAAGATCGCCGAGGCGGCGGCCAGGCGGCTGATCGGCTGCTCGCTGGAGCTCGGCGGCAAGAACCCGATGGTCGTCCTCGACGACGCCGACCTGGACGTGGCCGCCCAGGGCGCACTGCGTGCCTGCTTCACCAATGCCGGACAGCTGTGCATCTCCATCGAGCGGCTCTACGTGCACGACTCGGTGTACGACGCGTTCGTGGAGAAGTTCGTCCGCCAGGCCCGCAACATGAAGCTCGGCGCGGGGCTCGACTGGAACGTGCAGATGGGCTCGCTCACCTCCCGGCGCCAGCTCGACGCGGTCGGCGCCCATGTCGACGACGCCGTCGCGAAGGGGGCCCGGGTCCTCGCCGGCGGGAAGGCCCGCCCCGACGTCGGCCCGCTGTTCTACGAGCCCACGATCCTGGTCGGCGTGGACGAGAGCATGGACCTGTGCCGGGAGGAGACCTTCGGCCCGGTCGTCTCGATCTACCGGTTCGCCGGCGAGGACGAGGTGGTCGAGAAGGCCAACGACAGCGCCTACGGCCTCAACGCCTCCGTCTGGACCCGCGACCTGTCCCGGGGCCGCGCGCTGGCCTCCCGGATCATGGCCGGAACCGTCAACATCAACGAGGGGTACGGCTCGGCCTACGCCTCCTACGAGGCGCCCATGGGCGGCATGAAGTCCTCCGGCCTGGGCCGCCGCCACGGGGCCGAGGGCCTGCTGAAGTACACCGAGGTGCAGACCATCTCCAGCCAGGCCTCCTGGCTGGGCTTCGAACCGATCCTCGGCATGACCTACGACAGATACGCCGACACCCTGGCGGGCCTGCTCAAGACCATGAAGAAGCTCCATCTGAAGTGAGGCCCGCGACGGCCGGAGCGACGGCGCCCGCCACGGTCCGGCCACCGCCCGAACGGAATCCACGGATGTTCGACTACGACGTGCTGGTGATCGGCTCGGGGTTCGGCGGGAGCGTCGCGGCGCTGCGGCTGACGGAGAAGGGCTACCGGGTCGCCGTGCTGGAGGCCGGGCGGCGGTTCGACGAGAACACGCTGCCTAGAACCTCCTGGCGGGCCCGTGACTTCCTGTGGGCGCCGGGGCTCGGACTGAAGGGCATCCAGCGCATCCACGTGCTGCGCGGCCAGAAGGGCACCGGCGTCATGGTCCTCGCGGGCGCCGGGGTCGGCGGCGGCTCGCTGGTCTACGCGAACACCCTCTACGAACCCCTCGACCCCTTCTTCACCGACGCCCAGTGGTCGGCGATCACCGACTGGAAGGCCGAGCTCGGCCCCTACTACGACCAGGCCAGGCGGATGCTGGGCGTGGTGGTCAACCCGACCCTCACCCGTGCCGACGAGATCATGAAGAAGGTCGCCGGCCGGATGGGCGTGGGCGACACCTTCCGTCCGGCCCCGGTCGGCGTCTTCTTCGGCGAGCCGGGCGTCGAGGTCGCCGACCCCTACTTCGGCGGAGCCGGGCCGCGCCGCAGGGGCTGCACCGAGTGCGGCGAGTGCATGACCGGCTGCCGCCACGGCGCCAAGAACATGCTCATCAAGAACTACCTCTACCTGGCCGAGAAGGCCGGGGCCAAGGTCCATCCGGAGACCACGGTCACCTCGGTCCGTCCGGCGGACGGCGGTTACGAGGTCGAGGTGAGCAGGACGGGGGCACCCTGGCGGCGCCGTACCCTCACGGCCGAGCAGGTGATCTTCGCGGCCGGCACGTACGGCACGCAGCGCCTGCTGCACCGCCTCAAGGCCACCGGGACCCTGCCCCGGCTGTCCGACCGGCTCGGCACCCTGACCAGGACGAACTCCGAGGCACTGCTCGGGTTCGAGCGGTTGTCCGTCGAGGGCGAGAAGCTCAACCACGGCGTGGCGATCACCTCCTCCATCCACCCCGACGCCCACACCCACATCGAGCCCGTCCGCTACGGCGACGGCTCCAACGCGATGGGCATGCTCCGCTCCCTCCTGATCGACGGCGGCGGCGCCCCGCGCTGGCTGAAGTTCCTCGGAGAGGTCCTGCGCCGGCCCCACCTGGTGCCCAGGCTGTTCAACCACCACCGATGGTCCGAACGCGGGCTCATCGCCCTGGTCATGCAGGCGAAGGACAACTCGATCACCCTGTCCGCGCGCCGGGGCGTGTTCGGCTGGAAGCTCCGTTCCCGGCGGGGCCACGGCGAGCCCAACCCCACCTGGCTCCCGGCCGGCCACGAGTTCGTCCGGAATGCCGCCGAGGAGGTCGGCGGCATGGCCGCCGGTTCCTGGCTCGACCTGTTCGACATCCCCGCCACCGCGCACTTCCTGGGCGGCTGTGCCATCGGCGCCGACCGCGACAGCGGGGTGATCGACGCCTACCACCGCGTCCACGGTCACGAGGGCCTGCACGTCGTCGACGGCTCCGCCGTCTCCGCCAACCCCGGCGTCAACCCCTCCCTGACCATCACCGCCCAGGCCGAACGCGCCATGTCGCTCTGGCCCAACAGGGGAGAGGCAGACCCCCGCCCCGCCCCGGGCTCCCCCTACGTCCGGCTGTCACCCGTCGCCCCCAGAACCCCGGCCGTCCCCACCGCCGCCCCCGGCGCCCTCCGCCTGCCCATCGTCGACATCACCTAGGCCTGTGCCCTACCAGGGCCAGGCCGTACCGCGTGGGTGAATCCGCAACCTCATGCTCCGAGCCCCGAACAGGCTCTGGCTGTTGCGGGACAGGAGGTTGAGGACGGTCACCTGCGCATCCCCCCAGGTCATTCTTTCGGGCATCTGAGACTCACGCCTGTGTGCCCACGGCAGCCTCCCGGGAGGTAGCTCTCGTCGGTGGGATCAACGTGCTGAGTGCGGCGGCACCGTCGAGGAGAGCTCTCGATCGGGCATCGATGCGCGCGTCTCGGGCGGCCAGTGTGGTCATCACCTCGTCCCACCGGCGGGTGCGTCGCAGCTCCGGCATCAAGGCTTGGAGTGGGGCGATACGGTAGCCGGCCATGCGTAGCTGATGGACGATCCGCGCGTCTCGGACATCGTCGGGGAAGTACCGTCGCGGTCCTCGCGGGGAGGCTCGACGGGGCACGACGAGCCCTTCCGCGTCCCAGTGCCGCAACGTCGAGGGGCGCACACCGAGCGCGACGGCGAGCTCAGAGATGCTCATGGTGTCTGATGGGCGGACATCGTCGATCGGTTCCTCGGAGACTGTCGCGGCGGCCTCTCTGGCCAGCTTGAGCTCCCGCCGCTCCGTGTCGAGCCGAGCGTGTGCCGCGTCGAGCAGGGCGAGCAGGTCCGAAATGAGATGTGCGTGCGCCGCGTGCATGATCCTCTTGGCCTCGACCGGCCCTGTGCCGTCCGCGAGAGCTCGATAGGCCAGCGCGGAACGCAGATGCGCCTCGTCGTAGATCCGGTATCCCGTGCTGGTGCGCGTCGCTGGGGGTAGCACGCCGTCGCGCTCGAGATTGCGCACCTGTTGGACGGAGCACCCGGCATGTCGCGCAACATCGATCGTCCGCATATTGGCTGACTTGCGACTTCTCACCAGTCCACCTCGGTGTGTTTGGGGAAAAGTCTCCACAAGCACATGAATGAAACGCTACAACACATGAGCATCGACGAGATCATCGAATTCCTCAACGACCTCGATGGGGTTCTGGCCCTCAGGCCGGCACGCGGCGACGGTTCACCTGAGATCAGTTGGGGCGACACGTTCTTCTACTACGCACCCGATGGCGAGGTTCCGAAGACAGCCCAGCCCTTCGCGACGATCGTGACGAAGGACTATCCGGGCGACGAGCGATCACGTCTGAACCGTCCCGACACCTTCCGCCTGAACCTCTTCGCCGGAAAGGACGCCTTCACCAGCTGGACAGGGCAACCGCCGCGCGACGCGACCACGAGTGAGGTCGACCCGAGCATGATCGACTCCGTGATGGCGCACCCCGTCTACGGCACTCTGGGCTGGCTGGCTGTGGTGAACCCGGGGCCGCGAACGGAGTCGGCGATCCGAGAGCTGCTCCGCACGGCCCACCACCTGGCCCGCTCGCGCTACCAGCGGCGTGCCGGATCGAGACGTCCCGTTGAGCATCAGGACCTCTGACCGGATCCGCATTGAGCTGCCGCCGCAGATCGGGGACCTGGCCCCAGTCCGGATCCGGAAATCCCCCGGGCCCCCGGCGGCCGACGGCCCAGTGGTCGGCCGTGGCGAAGGTCCGTCCGGTCCGCTCGGCGATCTCGGCAAGCGTCACGAGATCCTCGTTGACGCCGGTCACCTCGACACCGGCCGCCCGGCCCTGGGCGATCGGGGGCGCCGGCCAATCTCACCGCGCTGCCGGCCGCGCGGGCGGCGGCCGTACCGGCGGGTGACGAGCACGGACACCGGGCCCGGTGCGGGCCATCAGGGAAGGAGGGAGGTCAGGATGCCGGGGCGTCAGCTCAGCCGGTGGCGGACCCAGACGTTGGGCTCGACGTAGACGGCGTGGTCATGGTCGAGGTCGCAGTGGACCGGGACCAGGGCTCTGGCCACTTCGACAGGGCCGCTCTCGTCGAAGGGCCGGCCGGTCCACTTCCGCCATTCGGCGAGCGTGCCGGCGACCGTCATCGAGCGCGGCGCCACCTTCACGATCGTGCCGCCCGCGCGCACGTGGACCCGTAGCCACGGATCGACCGGCAGGCCGTCGGGCCGGGTCCGCGCGGCGTATTCCGCCATCGGGGTGCGCGGTTCCAGATGCTTGGCGTTGGGCCGTACCGGGGCGAGCAGTTCGGTGAATCCGAGGCGGGCGGCGTTGTCCCGCATGGCCTCCAGCATCAGAGGGGACAGCCCGGAGCCGAGCAGGTCGGGTCGGACGGTGATCTCCAGTGCGGAGACCAGGGTGGGCTCCGCGCCGGTCCGCCGGGTGTTCCACGCCCACCGGATCGCCGCGTCCCAGCCGTCGTCCGGCAGCTCCTCGTGCCTCCAGGTGAACGGGACGCTGAACCCCCTGGCTACCAGCCGTCCCGGGTCGGCGTCGTCGTCGGCCACCAGGACGAACTCCGGATAGACCGTGGTGCAGACCTCGTAGTAGAGAGTCGCCATCGGGTCGTGGAGCATGAACTCGGGCCAGGAGGTTTTCATGGCCCACAGCTGCTCCGCGAGCTCCGGGCGTTCGGCGAGGGTGGTGATGCGGACAGACATCCGATCATTGTGCCATCCGGTGCACGATTGGTCCTACCTGTTTTCAGCGGACATCGGAGTCGGGGTTGGCGGCGTCCCATGCGCGGCGGGACGCGGCGATGCCGGGCCCCGGCGTGGGGAGATCGTCGTGGGATAGCGTCGCGGTCATGAGCGAACTGGATGGCCGCCTGCGGGCGGTATGTGACATGGACATCGCCGGTTCCCGCGAGGGGGCGGGGAGGCACGAGTACGACGGGGTGATCCAGGACCTCTCGCCCGAGGGTGTGCGTGCCGGGCTGGCCGCGCTCGGGAAGGGGGCGCTGCCGGACGACCCCCATGACGCCACCCATCTGGAGATCTTCGAGGTGGCCACCCGGGTCAGGTTCGGTGAGCTGGAGCTGCACCGGCGCAGCCCGATGGAGCATCTCAGCAACCTCGACCTGGCCACCTACGACCGGGAGTACGCCCCGGCGGATGAGCGGGCCGCCGCCAAGCTCGCCCACCTCGCCCGCTGGCCCGAGGCCGTGGACAACGCGATCGCCTCGCTCGACCTGCTCAGCGCACCGGTCGCCACCGCGCTGCTGGGGGCCGTACGGGGTCTGGCGGCAGGGGTGCCGGAGGACGCGGAGGAGTCCGTGCGCGAGGCGGCGCTGAAGGCACACGCCCGCCTGCTGGCGCATGTCGAGGAGGCCGCGCGCTCCGGAGACCCGGACGCGTCCCTCGGCGCCGAGGGTCTGTCCCTGCTGATGAGCGCGGGGGACGGGCTCCCGGTGGACCTGGGCGCGCTCGCCGCGAGGGCCGACGCCGAGCGCGACCGGCTGATGGCGCGGCTCACCGAGTCGTGCGCGAAGCTGGGCATGGGTGACAGGTCGCCGCTGGACGTCTCGCGCGAGCTGGTCCGTGACCACCCCGGTATCGACGGGGTGCTCGACGCGGCGCGGGCGGGCGCCGAGCGGGCGATCGCCTTCACCCGGGAGAGGGATCTGGTCCCCTACCACGACGGGGAGTGCCTGGTCGGCCTGGCGCCCGAGTCACGCCGCTGGGCCATGGCGATGATGAGCTGGGCCGCGCCAGGCGAGCCCGAGGGCCCGTCGTGGTATCACGTCACCCCGCCAGACCCCTCCTGGCCGGAGCGCGACATCGAGGAGTGGCTGGAGGTCTTCAGCGCCACCACGCTGCCCGCGATCAACGTGCACGAGGTCGCTCCGGGGCACTTCTCGCACGGCCGTGCCCTGCGTCACGCCCCCTCCGACGTGCGGCGGACGTTGATGTCGATGGCGTTCGCCGAGGGCTGGGCCCACTACGCCGAGGAGCTCTGCGTCGAGGAGGGCTTCGCCCCCGAGGACCCGCGCTTCGAGATCGGCGTGTGGCTGGAGGCGCTGATCCGGGTGACCCGGCTGGCCTGCGCCATCGGCGTGCACACCGGCTCGATGACCGTCGAGGAAGGTGCCCGGCGTTTCGAGGCCGACACCCACCTGGCCGGTCCCGCGGCGATGTCGGAGGCGGCACGGGCCACCTTCGACCCGACCTACGGCCGCTACACCTGGGGCAAGCTGGAGATCCTCGACCTGCGTGAGCGGGCCAGGGCCGAGTGGGGGGCCGGGTTCACCCTCAAGCGCTTCCACGCCGCGATGCTCGACCTCGGCTCGCCGCCCCTCGGTCTTCTCAGCCGAGCTCTCTGACCCGGGCCTCCTGGGCGCCGATAGACTGAGAGTACCGGTGTGTTTCCTTTGGGGGTCTTGGTGTCTGAGTTCGACACGGTCCTGGTCGTCGACTTCGGTGCGCAGTACGCGCAGCTGATCGCGCGACGGGTGCGTGAATGCCATGTCTACTCCGAGATCGTCCCCTCGACGATGCCGGTGGAGGAGATGATGGCCAAGAAGCCCAAGGCCATCATCCTGTCCGGCGGCCCCTCGTCGGTCTACGCCGAAGGCGCACCCGCCGCGCCCGCCGGCCTGTTCGAGACCGGGGTGCCCACCTTCGGCATCTGTTACGGCTTCCAGGTCATGGCTCAGGAGCTCGGCGGTCAGGTGGCCAGGACCGGCACCGCGGAGTACGGCGGGACCCAGCTCGATGTGGCCCGGGAGGGTGTGCTCTTCGCCGGGCTGCCCGCCAGGCAGTCGGTCTGGATGTCGCACGGTGACAGCGTCGCCGCCGCCCCCGAGGGTTTCCTCGTCACCGCCGCGACCGTGGAGACGCCGGTCGCGGCCTTCGAGCACCCCGGCAGGGGCCTGTACGGTGTGCAGTTCCACCCGGAGGTCCTGCACTCCGAGCATGGCCAGGCCGTGCTGAAGCACTTCCTCGACGCGGCGGGCTGCCGTCCCTCCTGGACGATGCTCAACATCGTCGAGGACGCCGTCGAGGCGATCCGCGCGCAGATCGGCCCGGAGGGCCGCGCCATCTGCGGGCTGTCCGGCGGGGTGGACTCCGCGGTCGCCGCCGCGATGGTGCAGCGCGCCATCGGCGACCGTCTGACCTGCGTGTTCGTCGACCACGGACTGCTGCGTAAGGGCGAGGCCGAGCAGGTCGAGCGCGACTTCGTGGCCGTCACCGGGGTCAAGCTCCGGGTGGTGAACGCTCAGGAGCGCTTCCTCAAGGCACTCGACGGGGTCACCGACCCCGAGCAGAAGCGCAAGATCATCGGCCGCGAGTTCATCCGGGTCTTCGAGGACGAGCAGCGCGCCATCATCGCCGACGGCCCGGTCGACTTCCTCGTCCAGGGCACCCTCTATCCCGACGTGGTCGAGTCCGGCGGCGGCACCGGCACCGCCAACATCAAGTCCCACCACAATGTCGGCGGCCTCCCCGATGACCTGCGGTTCGCGCTGGTGGAGCCGTTGCGCACGCTGTTCAAGGACGAGGTCCGGCGCGCGGGCGAGGAGCTCGGGCTGCCCTCCGCGATGGTCTGGCGCCAGCCGTTCCCCGGCCCCGGTCTGGGCATCCGCATCGTCGGCGCGGTCACCCATGACCGCCTGGAGATCCTCCGCGAGGCGGACGCCATCGCCCGCGAGGAGCTCTCCCGCGCGGGGCTCGACCGGGAGATCTGGCAGTGCCCGGTCGTCCTGCTCGCCGACGTCCGCTCGGTTGGTGTCCAGGGCGACGGCCGCACGTACGGCCACCCGGTCGTCCTGCGCCCGGTCTCCAGCGAGGACGCCATGACCGCCGACTGGTCCCGCGTCCCCTACGACGTGCTGGCCCGCATTTCCACCCGGATCACCAACGAGGTCCGCGAGGTCAACCGTGTGGTCCTCGACGTGACCAGCAAGCCCCCGGGCACCATCGAGTGGGAGTAGGACCGACGGCGCGGCCCCGCGGAGAGTGACTCCGCGGGGCCGCGCCGTTCTCCGCTGGAGGCCGGGGAAACACGGTGACCATTAGGCCTGTCCGGCCCTGGCCGCCCCGGTAGGTTGGGGCAGGTGTCCTCGACAGTCACCGGTGTCGGATCTCCCACGGCCACGTCCGCCGCCCGGCTGGCCTGGTTGGACGCGTTGCGCGGGCTCGCCGCCGTAGCGGTGCTCCTGGAACATCTGCTGCCCTGGTTCATGCCCGCGCTCCGGCCCTACTGGTTCAACCTCGGGATGTACGGCGTCCTGGTGTTCTTCCTGGTCAGCGGCTACATCATCCCGGTCTCGCTGGAGGGGCGCGGTGACGTCCGCGCCTTCTGGATCAGCCGCGTGTTCCGGCTCTACCCGGTCTACCTGCTGGTCGCGGCCTCCGTTCTGTTCATGGCCTTCTGGGTGCCGGTCCGCGAGCAGGTGCCCCGCGACCTGTCGTCCGTGTCCGCGCACGCCACGATGCTGCTGGATGTGGTCCACGTGGGCGGGCTGGCCGACACCATGTGGACGCTCTCCTACGAGATGGTCTTCTACCTGCTGGTGACCGCGCTGTTCGTCCGCGGCCTGCACTGCCGGAGCGGGACTCTCGCCGTGGGGTTCGGTGCCGTGGCGGTCGTCACCGGGCTGCTGCTGTCGGCGCCGCCGCTCAGGGGGCCCTGGCCCGCCTACGTGTCGGGCCCGATCTTCCTCGTGGGCATGGTGTGCCTGATCAGCGGCCGGTTCCGGACCGTCGCCGCCTACGTCCTCGGCGGCATGTCCGTGGTGTTGCTGCTCTTCGGCAGTTTCGTGCCGTGGCTCGGGGCGGCGATCCTCGCGGTGATGTTCACCGGGACCGCGATCCGCCGCTGGGAGCAGGGTGCGGGCGGCCTCTGGCCGGTGGCGGTCACCGTCGTTCTCGTGGCGCTGGCCCCGGTGTGGGCGCCTCAGGCGGGCTGGTGGTGGGTCCAGCCGGGTGTGTGGTTCACCACGATCGCGCTCGCGGGGGCGACGTTCGCGGGTGGGATGGCCCTGCGCCCCCGCCGCCTGCCTCGATTCCTCGTCCGGCTCGGCCTGATCAGCTACTCGCTCTACCTCCTGCACCACCCGCTGCTGAGGCTCGTCAACGCTCTCGTCGGAGACGTGCGAGCCGCGCAGCCGGTGGTGCAGGTGCCGCTGTCAGCGGGATTCGTCGCCGCGGTGGTCGGCCTGAGCTGGCTCACCTACCGTTACGTCGAGCTGCCGATGCAGCGGCTGGGCAGGAGGGTGGCTCAGAAGTCGTCGGCGGGAGACTCGGCGCTCTCGGCACCCTCGTAGGGGGTTTCGGACGGCAGTTCCTTGTCCTTCTCGCTGCCGACCGGGTAGATGTCGGCGGCCTTGAGCTGCTTCGCACCGCGCAGGGAGGAGACCGCCACGACGTGGTAGCCCTGCTTCTGCAGCGCGGTCAGCAGCTTGGGCATGACCTTGACGGTCTGCTCGACCCAGTCGTGCATGAGGATGACGCCGTCACGCTTGGCGTTCTTCAGCACCTCGTCGTAGATGGCCTTCTCGTTCTTGGTCGCCCAGTCGCGGGAGCCGCCGTTCCACAGCACGATGGGCATGCCCATCTCCTCTGCGATCGCCTTGACCCGCTCGTCCAGCTCGCCGTACGGCGGGCGGATCATGGTCGGCGACTTGCCGGTGACCTGCTTGACGATGTCCTGGGTCCTGGTCAGTTCCTCGCGGATCTTGCCTTCGTCCAGCTCGCGCAGGTGCGGGTGGGTGTAGCTGTGGTTGCCGAGGTCGTGGCCCTCGACGGCCATCCGCTTGGCGAAGGCCGGGCGGGACTTCACGTACTGGCCCTCAAGGAAGAACGTGGCCTTGGAGTTGTACTTCTTGAAGGTGTCGAGCAGCTTGTCGGCGTATCGGCCCGGGCCGTCGTCGAAGGTCAGCGCGATGCACTTGACCTTCGCGCAGTTCACGGGCGCGACCTTGGCGGCGGACTTGGCCTTGTCCGACGTCGTGGTCTTGGCTGCGGCTGCGGCTGCGGCTGCAGCCGTGGTCGTGGTCTTGGCCGCGGTGGTGGCCGGGGCGGGGGTCTTGGGCGGGTCCGCGCTCCAGGCGGCGGTCGGCGTGGCCACCAGGGCGAGCGCGCAGGGGATGGCCAGCAGCATTCGGGCAGGAGACTTCATGAGGGGAGCTCCGAGTGTGACGAGAGATGCGGGCGGGACAGAAAAAGGCATCTTATCCGGACACTTCGCACGAAGTCGGGTCGATCGGCCGTCTGCCAGCCGACCTTCAGGCTTCTGCCAGTGAGCTCTCAGGGACAGGCTGTTCTCAAAAGCTCGGTAAGAGCACGGTGTGCGAGAGGTGAATCGCGGGAACCGCCCCTACCCTCGGCAAGATCATTGTAACCGGGGGTGTGCGTACCACCCGGATCGGCCGGGCCCCACGACGGATGGGGGGCCCTTGGACACGGTGACCGTGGCCGCGGGCGCGGAGCACGGTGAAGAGGCGCAGGGACCGCGGCTGCGGCGACGGTGGATCGCCGCGGGAGTGCGGGTCCCCCTCCGGGCCGCCTCCGCCCTGGCCGGGCTGTTCTGCTTCCTCGTCGTGTCCAGCGGCCTCACCTTCTTCGGGACCCACGGCCTGACCTGGCCGGGGAACGCGAGCCCTTACGTCGACATGCCCTTCCATCTCGCGCTCGTCGGCGAGCTGCGCAACCATCTGCCGCCGACCGTCCCCCAGGTGCTGGGCGAGCCGCTGTCCTACCACTGGTTCGTCTACGCGGACATGGCCGCCACGAGCTGGGTGACCGGGATCGACCCCCAGACGATCCTGTACCGCCTCGCGGTCCTGCCCATGATGGCGGTCTCCGTCGTGCTCATCCCGGCTGCGGGCTTCATGATCACAAAGACCTGGCGGGTCGGACTCCTGGGGCTTGCCCTGACCTACCTCGCCGGTCCGCTGAACCCGTACCCCTGGACGGACGGATCTTTCCCGGGCGGCCCGCCGAGCGTCTCCCTGGCGTGGCTGAGCCCCACGCAGACGTTCGGGGCCGCTCCCGCGGTGCTCTCCCTGGTCTTCCTGCTGGCGTGGACCGCCCTCTGGGCCGGGGCCCTGGTCCCCGGGCGCGTTCCCGGCTCCGGGCCGGGCGCTGACGCTGTTCCTGGGCACGGGGCTGGGAGGGATCGCCGCGGTGACGGTGTTCGGGCATCCGGGCATGAGCCAGCTGTACTTCCTCACCGCGGCCAGGCCGTACCTGTCGATCGCCGCCGCGGCCGGCCTGCTGGCCGCCCTCGCCAAGGTCCCCCGGCGGCGGCGCACCTGGCCGATCTGCTCCTGCGCGGTGGCCGGAGGGGTGGTGGCGGTCCTGGTCGCCACGGTGGGGCCGACGTCGCCCCTCGCCCTCGTGGGACCCGGCGGCCCGGGGCCGGAGGGCTCCGGATCGAGCGGCCCGGGCTTCGGCGCCGCCCTGGCCGTACCGGTGATCGTGCTGTGCGCGGTCGTGGCCGCCGCGTTCCTCCTGTTCCGGCGGACACGGTGGCGGCGGGCGGCGATCCAGCTGCTGCTGGCGGGGTTCTCGGCGCCCACGGTGGCGCAGTCCGCGGCCGCGGCTCTGACCCCCGCGGTCCCCGCCCAGGCGAGAGAGATCCCGGAGGGTGGGGTGGAGAGCGCGCGCTGGCTGCGGGATCACTCAGGAGCGGACGACATCGTGGCGACCAACGCCCACTGCCGGTTCACCGCCTCCCGGTCCTGCGACAACCGGCAGTTCTGGGTAGCGGCGTATACCGAGAGGCGGATCCTGGTCGAAGGCTGGGGGTACACGGCGCGGAACCTGGCGTCGCTGACCGACGTCAACCGGGACTCCACGGCCTCGTTCCCCTTCTGGGACCGGGAACTGCTGGCGGCCAACGACGCCGTCTTCGACGCCCCCACCGCGGAGGCGGTCCGCTCGCTCGCGCACCGGTACGGCGTGCGCTGGCTGATGGTCGACAGGAGACGCGCCTCGACCGCGCCGGATCTCGGGGAGTTCGCCGGACTCCGCTACGAGAAAGGCCCCATGGCGGTCTATGAGATCGCGCCCTGAGGCCGGACCACCCCCGCACGGCTCACGGCCGGAGCGCCGCGGACCGTCGGACGGCCCGCCGTCCCCGGGCCGGGCGCGCACCCGCGGCCCGGTCCGAAGGGACTCTCATCCACCGGATGATTACACTACGCTGTCGCGACGATACCGCGAGCTACCCCGATGCTTGCCGTGACTGAAAGGGTGAAATCGATGCAAGATCATATCGACGCGCAGCTCAGGGCATTCATCGAACCTCGCTTCCCCGGCCGGAGCTGGGCCGATGACGACGACATCTTCGCTCTGGGATTCGTCGACTCGATGTTCGCGATGGAGGTGGTGATGTTCGTCGAGCGGACCTTCGCGGTGACGGTGCCCAATGACGAGCTTCAGATGGACAACTTCCGCAGCGTCCACTCCATGGCGGCGCTGGTGCGGCGGATCTCGGCCGCCTCGCAGGAGGGGGCGGTGTCCGCGTGACCACGAGCGTCGAGAGGCGGGGCCCGATCAAGTGCGTCGTCTGGGACCTGGACAACACGCTCTGGGACGGCGTCCTCCTGGAGGACGAGAAGGTCACGCTCCGGCCCGGGGTCGCGGAGGTCGTCAGGGTGCTCGACGAGCGGGGGATCCTGCAGTCGATCGCCAGCAGGAACCACAGCGAGGCCGCCATCGAGCAGCTGGACCGGTTCGGCCTGCGCGACTACTTCCTCGCCCCCCAGATCGGCTGGAACCCGAAGTCCGAGTCCGTGGCGGCCATCGCGGAGTCCCTGAACATCGGGATCGACACGCTGGCGCTGATCGACGACCAGTCGTTCGAGCGGGAGGAGGTCGCCTTCAGCCATCCCGAGGTGCTCTGCCTGGACGCCCGCGACGTGGCCAGGATTCCGGAGATGCCGGTCTTCACCCCGAGGTTCGTCACTGAGGACTCCCGCAACCGGCGCTCCATGTACCTGGGGTCCGAGCTCAGGGACGCCGCCCAGCGCGAGTTCGGCGGGACGAGCGAGGATTTCCTGGCCACGCTCGACATGACCTTCGTGATCTCGGCCGCGGCGGAGGCCGACCTGCGGCGCGCCGAGGAGCTCAGCGTCCGCACCAACCAGCTCAACTCCACCGGGATCACCTACTCCTACGAGGAACTGAGCGCGTTCGTACGGTCCCCCGACCACCTGCTGCTGGTGGCCGGCCTTGAGGACAGGTTCGGCTCCTACGGGAAGATCGGCCTCGGTCTTGTCGAGCGCGGAGCCGAGATCTGGACGCTCAAGCTCCTGCTCATGTCCTGCCGGGTGATGTCACGGGGCGTCGGGACGGTCCTGCTGAACCACATCATGCGGATGGCGCGGGACGCCGGCGTGCGGCTCCAGGCGGAGTTCCTGCCCAACGACCGCAACCGGGTGATGTTCGTGACCTACCGCTTCGCGGGCTTCCAGGAGGTAGGGACCCGGGGTGAGCTCCAGATCCTGGAGTCCGATCTCGGCCACATCCAGGATCCTCCCGCCTACCTGACGGTCCGGACCGGCTGACCGCCATGCTCAGGAGAGCCTTCGAGCACGAGAGCGAGATGGTCCGGAGGTGGCGCAACCACCCGCGGGTGCGCGGGGTCAGCTTCACCGATCACGAGATCGGCGAGACCGAACACCGCGGGTGGTGGACCGCGACGATGACGGATCCCACGTGCCGGATCCTGGTCTACGAGCACGGTGGCGTGCCGAGCGGAGTGGTGAACATCTCCGGCCACGACGTCCAGGCGCGGCGGGCCGGATGGGGCTTCTACCTCGACGTGGACGGGCTCACCGAGCGCGGGGAGCTGCTGGCCGCCTGGATGCGGATCGAGGGTGAGGCCGTCGAGTACGCCTTCGCCGAGCTGGGGATCGAGACGCTGTGCGGCGAGGTCCTGGCCCGCAACGAGGCGGTCAGGACCCTGCACCGCCGCCACGGGTTCGCCGAGGTCGGCACCTACACGCGCGAGGTGGCCGGGGTCGAGGAGCCCGTCGTCGTCATCGAACTGGTCAGGTCAACGACCCCCTCCTGAGGGAGGGGGCTTGAGGCGCGGTAATGCGCTTTGAAGCCCCGCGTTGACCAGCCCTGGCCGTCAGCTCAAGGAGGTGCATTTTGATGGCCACGTTGAACACAAGATCGCAGACCCACCGGCAGGTGCTTCCTCAGCCTGCCGCTCTGGAATCCGTGGGAGCAGACAACCCCGAGGGTGGGCACGGAACGGCTCACGGACACCGCCGCCAGGCGGTACCTGGTGTTCAACCTGGGCGAGGGGAGATCGAGCCGACCGGCACCCGGTCTGCTCGGCGTCACCCCGAGGGCGCTTCGACGTCTGAGGGAGCCAACCGTGAGGTTCACCCCGTCGTGTTCGTCCTGGACAGGCACGGCACCCCGCTCGACCCCTGCCATCCCGCCCGTGCCCGCCGCCTGCTGGCAGCCGGGCGGGCCGTGATTCACCGTCACACCCCGTTCGTCATCCGTCTCAAGGACCGCGACGCGGCGACCTCGACCGTCGAAGGCGTGCACGTCGGCATCGACCCCGGCAGCAAGCACACCGGCCTGGCCGTGTTCACCCCGCGCGGCGCAGACCGGAGGGGAACGTACGCGATCCAGCTCGACCACCGGGGCGCAGCGATACGAGACAAGCTCACCGCCCGCTCGCAGTATCGACGGCGGCGCCGTAGCGCGAACCTGCGTTACCGCGCGCCCCGGTTCCTCAACCGGACCAAGCCGAAGGGGTGGCTCGCGCCGTCCCTGCAACACCGCGTCGACGGCACCGTGTCGTGGGTGGCGCGGCTGACCCGCTGGGCGCCCGTGGCCGCCGTGCACGTGGAGCGGGTCTCCTTCGACACACACGCCCTGTCGGCGGGCCGGCCGCTCGAAGGAGCGGAGTACCGGCAGGGCACCCTCGCCGGGTACGAGGTGCGCGAATACCTGCTGGCCAAGTGGGGCCGGGTGTGCGCGTACTGCGGTGCGACCGGCGTGCCGTTGAATATCGATCACATCCACCCGCGTTCCCGGGGCGGCTCGGACCGGATCAGCAACCTCACCCTGGCCTGCATCCCCTGCAACCAGGCGAAGAGCGCCACCCCGATCGAGGAGTTCCTCACGGGCAGGCCCGCGCTGCTCACGAAGATCCTCAAGCAGGCCAAAGCGCCGTTGCGCGACGCCGCCGCCGTCAACGCCACCCGGTGGGCGCTGTGGCGGGCCCTGGAAGCGACCGGCCTGCCCGTTCACCCCGCCTCGGGCGGTCGTACGAAGTGGAACCGCTCCCGCACCCAAGCGCCGAAGTCGCACACGTTGGACGCGTTGCACGTCG
The DNA here is from genome assembly GCF_044741965.1 of Streptosporangium sp. NPDC087985. Taxonomy (NCBI): domain Bacteria; kingdom Bacillati; phylum Actinomycetota; class Actinomycetes; order Streptosporangiales; family Streptosporangiaceae; genus Streptosporangium; species Streptosporangium sp. NPDC087985. The sequence goes on along the minus strand of NZ_JBIUTQ010000004.1, from coordinate 186,918 downwards.
GCGAACTGGAGACCGTGACCGTCTGGCCGTCGACGGTCCTGGTGGTCACGGCGACCGGGCGCGGCACCTACGCCCGCACCACCCCCGACCGCTACGGGTTCCCCCGTCTGGTCCGGCCACGGATCAAACTGCACCACGGCTTCCAGACCGGCGACCTGGTCCGGGCGAACGTCCCGGCAGGCAAGAAGGCCGGGGTTCACCTCGGGCGAGTCCTGGTCCGCTCCTCCGGTTCGTTCGACATCACCACCCGGCACGGTCGCGTCGCCGGGATCAACCACCGGCATGTCCGTCATCTTCAGCGCGCGGACGGCTACGGCTACACGACTCAGAAAGAAGCCGATCGAAATACCTGACCGGTCAGGGACGCTCGGGCCTGGGCGGCCCTCCCGCTCCCGATTCCTCCCCGGCCTGAAGACCGGGGCATCCTCGGGAGGTTCAGGTGATCGCGGTCACGGGGAGAGCAGGGCGTCGGCGACCCGTACCCTGCCCTCTCCGTCGACCAGCGCGGGCCCGCGTGCGCCGAGTTCCGCGCGGGCGGACGGGCGGGTGAGCAGTTCCCGCAGGCGTGCGCGGGCCGGGCCGCCCACGCGGGTCACGGTGTCGAGGTGGCCGAGTCCGGTCGCCAGCCCGCGCGCGACCACCTCCTGGTAGGCCGGTCGCTGGTTCTCCGCCACCCAGACGAGCGCGGCGGCCTTCCCCAGGTAGAGAAGCTCCCACATACTGCTGCCCGCCGCCGTGACGACGAGGTCCGCCGCCGCGACCAGGCGGGGGAGGTCGTCGGTGGGGAGGATCCGGCGGATCGTCTGGCCGTCCGCCGGTCCGAGATGGTCGAGCGCCCCCTCGCGCGGGGTGACGACCGTCGCCAGGAACGGCGCGCCCGTCGCGACGAGTTCTCCCGTCAGGACGGGCACCGCCCCGGCCGCGTCGGTGCCCCCGAAGAAACAGAGCACGCGGGGCGGCTGCCCGGTCTCCACCTGCTCCCGCGGGCCGGCCTTCACCGGTTCCCGCAGGACGGGTTCCACCGGCCCCGGCCGGCGCAGTCGCCGTACGTCGTCGCGGAGCAGGGCGTAGCGCACCCCGGCGAGCCGGACCGCTCCGCCGGGCAGGTGGGCGGGTCCCCGCTCGGCGCCGAGGTTCTGGTCCAGGTAGAGGTCGGCGTCCTGGCCCCGGTCGTCCTCGTCGATGATGGCCAGCACCCTGACGCCCGCCTCACGCAGCGCCCCCGCGCAGCGGGGATCGAGGGTGTAGGAGTCGAGGACCACGGCGTCGAGCGCGAGGCGGCGGGCGGCGCGGACCAGTGCGGCGGGGTCGTCCGGTCCGGGCAGCGGTGTCAGGCCGCGCCGGGCCAGCTGGTCCCCCGCCCACTCCAGCCCTCCGACGTCGCCGAGGACGACGACCTCCAGCCGCCGGTCCCGCAGCTCCTCGGCGAGGGCCAGGCAGCGCATCAGGTGGCCGACGCCGATGCCGGTGCCCGCGTCACACCGGATGCCGACGCGCTTCAGCGGACTTCCCCGGGCGTGGGGACCGGACGTGCGGGCTCCGGTGCCGTGCTCACGCCTGCTCCAGGGCCTTCTGCCGTACGGCGGCGTTGAGCGCCACGACCTCGGGCCGCTCCCGCAGCCACCCGGTCAGGGTCCGCAGCGGCACCGGCTCATCCCCGAAGTGGCCGACGACGGCGCTGATCAGCTCCCAGTCCTCCGGGGTGTCGAGCGTGACGCGCAGATCGGCGTCGCCCGGAGGGAACACGAGGCCGATGATCCGGAAGCGTCCGGCGTGCGTGTAGAGGTAGGACGTCACGTGGGTGCGGTGGTGGTCCGTGGCCACCGCGTCGAGGCCGCGGAGCGCCTGTGCGGAGACGATCTCGACGTCCATCCCCCTGGGCAGGGTCCTGGGCTGCGGGCTGGTGCTCAGGTAGTCGAGCGCGGGGGTGGCCCGCCACATGGCGGCCGTCATCGCGATGATCTCCGGGTCGAGCAGCGGGCAGTCGGCGGTGAGGCGCATGACCGCGTCGCAGTCCAGCCGGTCGAGAGCGCCGAGGAACCTGGTCAGCACGTCGTCCACCGGACCCCGGTGCCAGGAGACCCCGAGCCGCTCGCACTCCGTGACGACGGCGTCGTCGGCGGGCTCGGTGGTGGTGGCCACCACGAGGTCGTCGAGGGCGTCGCCGTACGAGGCGGCGCGTACGACCCGTTCCAGAACGGTGCGCCCGCCCAGCGTCCGCAGAACCTTTCCCGGCAGGCGGGTGGACCCCATGCGGGCCTGAATGACTCCGGCGATGTGAACGGCCAAAACATTTCCTAACTCGGCTGGGTGATGGTGACGCTACGTTATGCTACAAACTCGTCACTGAATGACTACCGTAAGTTACGAAAGTCTTGTATGGGGGGACTCGGGTGGGCGAACTTGAGGGGTCATCGATCCTTATCACAGGTGGGACGGGATCGTTTGGAAAAGCTTTCATCCGGCACGTTCTCGACCACCATGACCCGCGGCGGGTCGTCGTGTTCTCCAGGGACGAGCTCAAGCAGTATGAGGTCAGGCAGCTGTTCGCCGACGACTCCCGGCTGCGCTGGTTCATCGGTGACGTGCGCGATCGTAGCCGTCTGACCCGTGCCATGCACGGCGTCGACCATGTGGTGCACGCGGCCGCGCTCAAACAGGTCGACACGGCCGAATACAACCCGTTCGAATATGTTCTGACCAATGTCAGCGGTTCCCAGAATGTCGTCGAGGCGGCCATTGACTGCGGTGTCAGAAAGGTGATCGCGCTCTCGACGGACAAAGCCTCCAGCCCTATCAATCTTTATGGAGCGACCAAGCTGGTAGCGGACAAGCTGCTGGTTTCGGCCAATCATTACGCTTCTCACCATGTGACCCGGTTCGCCGTGGTCAGGTACGGCAACGTGATGGGCAGCCGGGGATCGGTGATCCCCTTCTTCCAGAAGCTGGCGGCCGAGAACGCGAGCCTGCCGATCACCGACAAGCGGATGACCCGCTTCTGGATCACTCTGGACCAGGCCGTCCGGTTCGTCGTCGACTCCTTCGACCTGATGCAGGGCGGCGAACTCTACGTCCCGCGCATTCCCAGCATGCGGATCACGGACCTGGCCGAGGCCGTCGCCCCGGGCTCGCCGCTCCAGGAGGTCGGCGTCCGGCCCGGGGAGAAGCTCCACGAAGAGATGATCGCCGCCGACGACAGCCGCAGGACGATACGGCTGGCCAGCCGCTACGTGGTGCAGCCCACGATCGCGACCTGGGGCTACGTCCCGTCGCCCGGCGGTCAGAGCGTCCCCGAGGGCTTCTCCTACCGCTCCGACACCAACGACCAGTGGCTCTCGGTCGAGGGGATCCGCGAGCTGCTCGCGGTGAGGGTCTGATGCTCCCGTACGGCAGGCAGTCGATCGACGGACGTGACATCGAAGGTGTCCTGGACGTCCTGCGCGGAGAGTGGCTGACCACCGGGCCGGCCGTCGGCGCGTTCGAGGCGGAGCTCGCGGCCTGGACCGGCGGTGTGCCGTGCGTGTCGGTGACCTCGGGGACCGCGGCGTTGCACACGGCCTACGCGGCGGCCGGCATCGGCGCGGGGGATGAGGTGGTCACCTCGCCGATCACGTTCGTCGCCACCGCGGCCATGGCCGCGATGCTCGGCGCCCGCGTCGTCTTCGCCGACGTGGAGGAGGACACGGCCAACCTCGACCCCGCGGCCGTGGAGGCGGTGGCCGGTCCGCGCACGCGGGCCGTCACCGCCGTCGACTACGCCGGCCACCCCGCGGAGTACGACGCGCTGCGCAAGGCCGCCTCGCGCGTCGAGGCCGTGGTCGTGGGCGACGCCGCGCACTCCCTCGGGTCGCGCTACCGCGACCGGCCGGTGGGCACGCTCGCCGACCTGACGACCTTCTCCTTCTTCCCGACGAAGACGATCACGACGGCCGAGGGCGGCGCCGTCGCCACGGCCGACGAGGAGCTTCTGGGGCGTGCCCGGCGGTTCAGGAACCACGGGCTGGTCCGGGATCCGGGGGAGCTGCGCGACCCGGAGGAGGGCGGCTGGCACCAGGAGGTCCACGGGTTCGGCCTGAACTACCGCCTGCCCGACGTGCTGTGCGCCCTCGGCATCAGCCAGCTCCAGCGGCTGGGCGCGTTCAGGGAGCGGCGGGCCCGGCTCGTCGAGCGGTACAACGAGGCACTCTCCGGCCTGGCCGGGCTGCGGCTACCCACCCGGCGTCCCCACGCCGACCCCGCCTGGCACCTGTACGCCGTGGGGGTCCTCGACGGGCGGCGGCGTGAGGTGTACGAGCGGATGCGGGAGGCGGGCATCGGCGTCCAGGTGAACTACCTGCCCGTCTACCGGCACCCCGTCTTCGCGGACATGGGCTACCGGCGCGGCATGTGCCCGGTCGCCGAGGAGTTCTACGCGCGGCAACTGTCGCTGCCCCTGTTCCCCAGCCTCACCGACTCGGAGCAGGACCGGGTCGTCGAAGCTCTCCACGCGATTCTCGGCTGAGCGGAGGCACGATGCACCACACGAACCACTTTTACGGGCATGCCCATGTCTTCGCCCGGTACTGCGGGCTGGACCGGCGGAGGCCGCCCCGCATCAACGGATACCTCCAGCACGGATGGAATGCCCTGGACGGGTTCGGCCCCCGGGAGAGATATGTTCCGGCGACACCGAAGTTCGTCTGGGCGGACACGATGCGCCGCCGGGGTTGGGCGCGGGGACGCCGCGACTACTACCCGATCGGTGCCCCGTGGCTCTACCTGACGCGGATGGAGCCCGAGGAGCCGGGAACGGCGCGGGAGGGCACGATCTGGTACCCCTTCCACGGCTGGGAGCGCCAGCACGTGGACGGGGACCACCGGCGGCTGATCGACGAGATCCGTGAGGTCGAGCAGGGGACGGTCACCGTCTGCCTCTACTGGCTGGAGTTCGGCATGCCCGAGATCCGGAGCCTCTACGAGAAGGCGGGGTTCCGGGTGATCAGCCACGGCGCCCGGGGCTGGATGAAGAAGGGGACCGATCCGCTCTTCCCGCACCGGCAGCTCGCCGAGCTCCGCCGTCATCGGCGGGTGGCGTCCAACCGGCTGAGCACCGCCGTGTTCCACGGCATCGCGGCCGGATGCGAACCGGCCGTGTACGGCAACCCCATGGTCCTGGCGGACGAGGACCCGATGCACGGCGGGGTCGCTCGCATCCGGCGGCTGTGGCCGGAGCTTCACGGCGCCGAGGTCTCGCTCGCCGCAGCCCGGGAGATCGCCGACGACGAGCTGGGGGTCAAGTACCTGGTGTCCCCCGAGGAGATCAGAACCGTTTTCGGATGGCCGGGGGAGAGCGATGATCTGTGACGACGCCGTGGCCCGAGTCCGTCTCATAGGGGGAGAGATGCTTGAGTGGTCCGATACCGAACGGGACGGATCTCCCGGTGCCGGAGTGCTCGGCGAACTGTTGCGCCCCCTCCTTCCCAGCGGTGCCCGGGTCCTGGTCGCGGGGCCGCACCCGGCCGCCCTCCTCGACGAGCCGGTCGCCGGCGCGTGCGAGCTGAGCGTGCTGCTGCGCTCCTACTCCGACGCCTGCCGCCTGGCGGAGCAGCACGAGGCGACGGTCTACTGCGGGAGCCTGGAGAAGGCGGCGTTCCCCGAGGGGTTCGACGTGGTGATCGCCCTTGACGGGGTCGAGCGCCTCATGTCGTTCGACCACGCCGGCGGTTCCTGGTCCGAGGCGCTGAGGCGGCTCACCGGGATGCTCGCCCCGGGGGGGACGCTCGTGCTGGGCGTGGAGAACCCGCTGGGCGTCCACCGGTTCGCCGGAGATCCCTCGGAGGTTCACGAGCGTGCGGACGACGACTGGGCCGCCGCGGAGCTGGACCAGTCCCGGCCGGTGAATCTGGAGCAGCTCACGGGTCTTCTGGACGGCTCCGGTCTCACGCTGGGCAGGAGCTACGCGGCATACGGTCATCCGTCGGGGCCGCATCTCCTGCTGGACGTCTCGGCCCTGGAGAACGCCTCGGCGCCGACCGCCCTCGCCGTGGCCGCCTGCGCCGGGGTTTTCGGCACGCCCCCGGCGGGTTACGACTCGCGGCATCTGTGCCGGATGGCGATGGCCGGTGGGCTCGGGGCCCGGATCGCGACGCGCTGGGTGGTCGTGGCGCATGCCGCCGGTGGCCGCTGCGCGACCACGCCGGTGGCGCTGACCATGGACGCCGACGCCGCTCCCTACTGGCGGCTGCCCTGTGAGCTGGCTCCGGCGGCGCAGGGAGGATGGGTCCGCAGGGCGCGCGGCGACAGGACGCTGCGCGTGTCGGGGCGGGTGATACGGACGCCCGGACTGCTCGACGGGCCGATCCCCGAGGGCCGGTTCCTGGCCGAGATCCTCATGGCCGCCTGTGCCCGCAACGACGTCGTCGCGATCCGCGAGGTCCTCGCGCTCTTCCTGCGGTGGATGGAGGGCCACGGCGGCGAGGGGAAGGTGCCGGGATGGACGGCCTTCGCCGTGGCCGACAACGTGATCTTCGACGGCACCCGGTTCGCGATGCTGGACGCCAGCTGGCAGCTCCCCGGCGAGCTCGACACCGATGTGGTCCTGGCCAGGGTCATGCGCCACTTCGCCGTGCGGCTGCTGGATTCGGGGCTGTGGCACCCCTGGTCCTGGCAGCTCGGTACCGACCGGCTGACGCTGACGCTGCTCTCGATGATGGGCAGGACGGCAGACCTGGAGATCGTCCGCCGGGGAGCGGAGCTGGACGCGGAGATCGACGCCGATCTGGCGGGCTCCCAGGATGACGGCGCCCAGGACGGGGGGACCGGCGAGGACGGGCCGGTCCAGGACGGGGCCGCCGGCGACGGGCCCGGTCACGACGGGCCGGGCCAGAGCGGGCCGGACCAGAGCGGGCAGAGCCACGGCGGACCGGGGGGATGGCGGGAGAGCTACCGGGAGCTGTACGCCGCCAGGGGACGGCTGCGCGCGCGGCTGGAGGAGGCCCAGCAGAAGATCACCATGCTTGAGCGTGACCTGGACACCGCCGAGGCCAAGCTGGTGAAGGCCGTCCGTGCCGTGAAGCAGGCGGAACGGCGTGACGAGAGGATCCGGTCCTCGGCGGGTTTCCGGGTGGGGCGCGTGATCACCGCTTCGGCGGCGGCCCTCGGGCCGGTGCGCCGGATGTTCGGTGCCGGTTCGGGCCGGAGCGCCAATCGGGCCTGAGGCGCCGGCCCGTCCGAAGCGCCGCACGTTAGTCCAACATCTCCGGGGGGCAGGCTGTATGCCACAACTCAGTGTGGTCGTTCCGTACCACAACGTCGAACCGTACTTCGAGGAGTGCCTGACGTCGATCAGGGACCAGACACTCGACGATCTTGAGATCATCTGCGTGGATGACGGATCGACGGACGCGAGCGCGGTCATCGCCAAGGAGTACGCGGCGCAGGACTCCCGTTTCCGGGTGGTGGTCCAGGAGAACCAGGGCCTAGGACCCGCCAGGAACACCGGGGTGAAGTACGCGTCGGGGCGCTACCTGGCTTTCGCCGACAGTGACGACATCGTGCCTCAGCGCGCCTATGAGCTTCTGGTGGACTCCCTGGAGCGGAGCGGGTCCGACATCGCGTCGGGCAACGTGCAGCGGCTCACCTCCGAGGGGCTGATCCAGTCCTGGGCGCACCGCAACGCCTTCAGAAGGGCCCAGACGGGCACGCACATCACCCGGAACGTGCATCTGCTCTTCGACCGCTCGGTGTGGAACAAGGTCTTCCGGCGCTCGTTCTGGGACACCCTGGGCATGGAGTTCCCCGCCAGGCTGTACGAGGACATGCCGGTGACCATCCCCGCCCACGTGCGCGCCAGGGCCGTGGACGTGCTCTCCGAGGTCGTCTACATCTGGCGCCTGCGCGAAGGGTCCATCACCGAGCGCCGCTTCCGCGCGGAGAACGTCACCGATCTCATGATCTCCGTCTCCGAGACCGCGCGGTTCCTTGAGGAGCACACTCCGGGGCTGCGCCGTGTGTATGAGCGGGACACCCTCTTCAACGACCTCCGGGTGGCGGTCGAGGCGCTCGCGGCGGGCGTCGAGCCCGACCTCCTGCTGGAGGTCGTCTGCTCCTACCTCGACACCGTCGGACGCAACGCGCACCTGGAACTGCCCGCGATCCGCCGGTTGCAGATCCAGTTGATGCACCGGCGCATGGTCACGGAGCTGGCCGAGGCGGTCCGGTTCGAGCGGGACAGCATGGAGGAGGCCCGCGTACGGCGAGGCCTGCTGTCACGGCGCAAATGGTATGCCGACTACCCCTTCCGGCGCGGGTACGGGATCCCCCGCTGGGTCTTCGACGTCTCGCGAGAGCTCACGATGACCGGGCGGCTGGAGAGCTGGGAGTGGCGCGACGGCAGGCTGCGCGGCGAGGGCAGGGTGAAACTGCCCGGGGTCATGGTGAGGGCGGCCGCGTCGTGCTCGATCGACGTGTGGCTGTACGACCGCGCGACCGGCACGGTGCTGCAGCTGCCGGTGGAACGGGACGACCTGGGGTTCGCCTTCGACTGTGATCCCGGGCCGCTCTCCGGACAGGCCTCCCGATGGGAGCTGTGGGTCAGGTTCACCGTGGACGGGATCGTCCGGGAGGCCCGGCTGCGCAACCACGCTCCGGTACCCGCCCCCCGCGAGACGGACGCCGGGATGTGGGTCCAGCCTCTCGCGGACGACAAGGGGGCCGCCGTCCTCACCGTCAGGCGCCCGAGAGCGGCGGTGACCGGGTGCGAGCCGGTCGGGGACCGGCTGCGGATCCTCGGCTGGCACGCCGAACAGGAGAACGCCGAGGGCGTCACCCTGGTGATGAGCGTCATGGACGGTCTCGTGCGGACCTATCCCGTCGAGACCGCCCCGGCACGGGACGGTTGTAGGGAGTTCGTGGTGGGCGTGCCCGCCGAGGACCTGCGGGTCGAGCAGGAGACGGCCGTCTGGAACATGTTCCTGTCCGGGATGGCCGACGGCAAGCCGCTGCGGATGCCCGTGGCCCTCCAGGACCTCCCCGACTGGGAGACGGGCGGGTGGCGGATCCAGATGACGCGCACTTCGCGCGGGAACATGGCGCTGAGAGTCGAGCGGAGCGAAGATGATCATTAATGGGAGGTCCGTCGGCGTCGAGGCGGCGCCGTACGTCATCGCGGAGATGTCCGGGAACCACGACGGCGATCTCACCACGGCGATGAAGATCGTCGATGCGGTGGCGGCGTCGGGAGCGCACGCGCTCAAACTCCAGACCTACCGCGCGGACACGATCACCATCGACGCGGACGGCCCGTCGTTCCGGGTGTCCCGGGGGCACGACCTGTGGGGCGGTGAGCGTCTCTACGATCTCTACGAGCGCGCGCACACGCCCTGGGAGTGGCACGGGCCGATCTTCGAGCGGGCGCGGTCGCTGGGGCTGACCGTCTTCTCCAGCCCGTTCGACCCGACGGCCGTGGACCTTCTGGAGAGCCTGGGCGCGCCCGCCTACAAGATCGCATCGTCGGAGATCGTGGATCTTCCGCTGATCCGCCGGGTGGCGCGGACCGGAAAGCCGCTGATCATCTCGACGGGCATGGCGAGCCTGGGGGAGATGGACGCGGCGGTTCAGGCGGCCAGGGGAGCCGGATGTGAGCACCTCGTCCTGCTGGGATGCACCGCGGCCTATCCCGCGGCGGTCTCCGACAGCAACCTGCGCCGGCTACCCGCGCTGGCGAGGACGTTCGGGCTGCCGGTCGGGCTGTCGGACCACACTCCGGGCATCGGCGCCGCGGTGGCCGCGGTCGCGCTCGGCGCGTGCGTGATCGAGAAGCACGTGACGCTCGACAGGGCGGGAGGGGGTGTCGACGCGGCGTTCTCGCTGGAGCCGGACGAGCTGTCGGCACTCGTCGTCGAGAGCGACCGCGCGTGGCAGGCGCTCGGCAGCGCCGTGGTCCGCCCCGTCTCCGCGGAGAGCGAGGGGAGGCGCTTCCGCCGGTCCCTGTACGTCGTGGCCGACGTCCGTGCCGGTGACGTGGCGTCGGAGAGCAACGTCCGCTCCATCCGCCCGGCGGGAGGGCTCCCGCCGGACGCGTTCACGACGGTCGTCGGCCGGACGTTCCGCCGTGACGCCGTCCGGGGAACCCCACTCACCTGGGATCTGGTCTGACCGGCCCCCGACGGGGGCCCGGCACGTCCTGAAGGCCCGTGGATCCGCCGCTCGGCGGGTCTGCGGGCCTTCACGCATCCCGGCGAGGACATCGGACGCCGGGCGGTCCGAGGTGGTCAAGGATCGGCCAGAGCCGCGCCATTTAACCGCATGCTCCGAGCGTCTGTCAGGCACCCTCCTCATTCTCAGGGAGAGGGAGCGTGCCCGGACCCGCTCCGGATCCCGTCTGGATCACCCAGGTAGGTCCGTATTTCACGGATGTTGGAGGCTGACGCTTTGTCGCCGCTTCTGAGTATTGTGGTCCCTTTCTTTAATGTGGAGCCTTATCTCGAGGAATGCCTGACGTCCATCGCCAGGCAGACGCTCCGCGACTCCGAGGTCATCTGCGTGGATGACGGCTCGCTCGACGGCAGCGCCGTCATCGCCAAGGCGTTCGCCGAGAAGGATCACCGCTTCCGGGTCATCCACCAGGAGAACGCCGGCCTGGGACCGGCCAGGAACGCGGGGGCGCTCCACGCGACCGGTGAGTACCTGTGTTTCGTCGACAGCGACGACGTGCTGCCCGTCGACGCCCACGAGCTGCTGGTCTCCTCACTGCGCGGGTCGGGCTCCGACTTCGCGTGCGGCAACGTCCTCTTTCTCAACTCCGTCGAGACCTGGCGCTCCGGCCTGCACTCCCGGCCCTTCCGGGAGACCGTACGGCAGACGCACGTCAATCTCCGCCCCGAGCTGCTCCTGGACCGCACGGCCTGGAACAAGGTCTTCCGCCACGACTTCTACCGGGAGCACGGCTTCAGCTTCCCCGCCGGGCTCTACGAGGACGCGCCCGTCACCATCCCGGCCCATGTGCTGGCGCGCTCGGTCGACGTGCTCGGCGACGTGGTCTACTGCTGGCGGCAGCGGGAGGCCGGAGACCCGTCGATCACGCAGAGCCGTACCGTCCCCGGCAACCTGGAGGACCGGATCGCGTCGATAACGCGGGTCCAGGCCTTCCTGTCCGCTCACGCGTCCCCCGCGCTGCGGCGCCAGTTCGACGAGTTCGTCCTCCGCAGCGATCTCACCCTCTACGTCAACGCCGTCCTGGACGCCGACGAGGACTACCGGGAGCGGCTGGTGGAGAACGCGGGGGCGCTCGTCGAGCGCATGGATCCCGGCATCCTGTCCGGGCTCCCCTGGGAGCAGCGCCTGGTGTTCGAGCTGCTGAGACGTCGCCGGACGGACGAGTTCACCGAGGTGCTGGCAGAACGGCAGGAGGGCGTGTTCCACGGGATGACGCGCCGCATGTTCGGCTGGTACGCCGACCACCCGATGATGCACAGGGGCGTGCTGCCCAAGGAGGTCTTCCGCGCGGGTGACAGTGACTTCCCGCTGGTCTGCCGGGTCGACCAGATCGAGCTGCGGGACGGCGGCGACCACCTCCGCGTGTCCGGCCGCGCCTACATCAGGGGCATCGACCTGCCACGGAAGGAGTCGTCGGACCTCACGGTGACGCTGCGCAACACCCGGACCGAGCGCGTGATCGAGCTGCCCGTCCAGCGGCTGCTCCGCACGGACGTGACCGCCACCTCCCGCCGTGGCGTGAACTGCTACGACTGGTCGGGGTTCGAGGTCGACCTCGACCTCGCCGTGCTGGCCCAGGCCGCCAGGAAGACCCGCTGGCAGCTGGAGGTCCAGGTCACCGCGGAGGCCGTACGGCGGTCCGGTCCGCTGACCGCCACCGCGAGCAGCGACGTCCGCCGGTCCCCCGGCATCCCGGTGCTCCCCGGGGTCGGCCTGCACGTGGACGTGAACGCCGACGACGAGGTCCTGTTCAGGGTGCAGCCGGTCCACACCGAGGCGGAGGTCCGGCCGGGCGGCGAGGGGACGTTCGAGGTGTCCGGCTGGGTGACGTCCGACATCCAGGCCGAGTCGAGCGGGACGCTGCTGGCACGGCTACGCCGCGGCGGAAGGGAGTTCGGCGTCCCCGCCCGCTGCGTCCCCCTCGGCGGTGGCCGGGCCGGTTTCAGCGCCCGGCTGCCCGTCGCGGAACTGCTTCCGGCCGACCCACAGGGGAGTGACACCGCCGGCCCGCAGATCGATCCCGACCCCCGGTGGGATCTTTCCGTCACCGCCGGACCGGGCAGGCCCCGCAAGCTGGCGGCCGGACCCCTGGGCGCCGAGGCGTATGTGACCACGGGGGACCGCGAGGTCGGTGTCGTCGCGACCGCGCTCGGCCCCCTCAGCGTGGTGGTCCGTCCCATCCGGCCGCTGGTGACCGAGATCGGAGGGGACGCGGACGACGGCATCCGCCTGACGGGACGGTACGCCGGGGTCACGGACCCGCGGGCCCGGCTCGTCCTGCGCGAGGTGGGCGGGGGCGGGACGCACCACGTGCCGCTGGAGTGGGAGGGGGAGAGGTTCTCCTGCGTGTTCCCGCTGACCCGGTTCGAACTGTACGGCGAGCACGTACCGCTCACCGGCGGCCGGTGGGAGATCCTGGTCGAGTCCGGAGGGGAGCTGTACCCCGTCAGGCCGGCCAGGAGCCTCCTCACTGATCTGCCCGCCGTCCAGACCGCCGGGACGCAAACGTTCCGGGTGCGGGCGTACCGCGTGAACGGCATCGCCGTCGACGTCCGGCCGGCGCTCGGCGCCGCCGCGGGCAACCACGCCCAGCGGCGTCTGGCGGAGCGGGACTACCCGGCCTTCCGGAAGGAGCCACTCCGGGATCTCGTGGTGTTCGAGTCCTGGCAGGGGCGTCACTACTCCGGCAGCCCGCGCGCGATATACGAGGAACTGCGGCGCAGGGGTGACGGCCGCGAGTGCGTGTGGATCTCCGCCGACGGTCAGGTCCGGCCGCCCGGGGACGCGCGTGTCGTGCTGCGCGACAGCCGGGACCACTATGAGGTGCTGGCCCAGGCCGGCCATGTCATCTCCAACGGGAGGGCGCCGAGCTGGTTCACCAAGCGTGATGGTCAGGTCCACGTCCGCACCTGGCACGGCACCCCGCTCAAGCGCGTCGCCCACGACATCGCCGAGGGCCGTTTCAGCAGCCGGACGGACCGGCTGCGCAGGCTCGCCGCAGAGGTGGCCAGGTGGGATCTGCTGATCTCGCCCAGCTCCTTCGGCACCTCGGTCCTGCCCGGCGCCCTCCGGTACGGCGGGCCCGTTCTCGAATCCGGCCGTCCCGGCAACGACCTGTTGCACCGGCCCGGGAGCGAGGAGGCGGCGGCGCGGGTGCGCCGGGCCCTGGGCATCCCGCCGGACCGGCGCGTGGTGCTGCACGCGCCCACCTGGCGGGACGACCAGGTGTTCTCGGGCGGCAGGCACCACCCGGACATCCGGCTGAACGTCGACCGGGCGCTCCAGGCGCTCGGCGACGACCACGTCCTCCTGTTCCGCGACCACCCGCGGACGTCGAGGACGGTCAGGCCCATCAGCCTGAACCCCCGGTTCGCCGACGTCACCAGGTATCCGGACGTCACGGACCTGCTGCTCATCGCCGACGTTCTCATCACCGACTATTCGTCGCTGATGTTCGACTACGCGGGCACCGGCCGTCCAATGATCTTCTTTGCCCGCGACCTGGAGCACTACCGTCAACGGCAGCGCGGCTTCTACTTCGATCCGGCGGAGCACGTTCCGGGGCCCCTGCCGGAGACCGCCGACGAGGTGATCGACGTGCTGGCCGACCTCGACGGGACCGTCTCGGCCCATGCCGCCGCCTACCGCGGCTTCAGGGAACGGTTCTGCCGTCTCGACGACGGAAACGCCGCCGCACGCGTCGTCGACCACGTCTTCCGGGAATGACCCGGCCGGGACGGCTCTCCGGGGGCCTGCCCGGCGACCGCCCGATCGCGTCGCGAGGGAACCTCACAGGGGCGGTCATCCCGGGGTGACGCTGCTGGTCAAAAACCGGTATGGAGATCCTCTCTTGGCGTCCGAGTGTCATCCATTGATCACGCGGGGTGGCCATGCTGGGACGCATGAGGGCCTATTCGTTGAACGACGTTCACGCGACCCGCAAACGAAAAGACTCCTGGTGGACGGTTTACATGGTCGATCCGGTGGCGTGCAGGCTCACCCTGCTCGTCGCCAATCACACGGCCATCACCCCCAACGGGCTCACACGTCTGTCGCTGGTCCTCGGGATGGGCTCGGCCGTCTGCTTCGCGTTCGGACAGCTCGTGGCGGGGGCCGCGCTGTTCTACGTGAGCTTCATGGTCGACTGCATGGACGGGAAGATCGCCCGGCTCAAGGAGACGGGGACCGCGTTCGGCCTATGGCTCGACTACGTGGGCGACCGGATCAGGGTGGTCTGCTGCGCGGCCGGGCTGGCGTTCGGGCAGTACGCGGCGACGGGGGACGACGCCTACATCATGCTCGGGGCCGGGATCGCCGTCCTTGACCTGTTCCGCTACGTGAACGCGCCGCAGATGAAGCGCGTGCGAGAGGTGGTCAAGGAGAACAGGCTGGAATCCCAGGCGAACGCGGGACTGGTGGTGCCCAGACAGCCCCGGCCACCCGGGATGTCCGGGACGCCCCGGGTCCCCCGGGCGCCCCGGGCGCCCCGGGCGCTCACCGTGCGCCGCAGGATCAGCCGGTTCCTCGTCCGTCACCGGGTGCGGACCCACCTGATCAGCGGCATCGAGTTCCACGCCGCGGTGTTCGTGATCGCTCCACTGGTGGGGGTGGCGGCGCTGCTGCCCGTCTCGATCGTGGCGGGGACGCTCCTTCTGCTGAACGAAGTCTTTCTGATCTACCGAATGTGGCTGTTCACGCGGGTCGCGCCTCCTGTGCCACGCCCGGAGAACGCGCAACGCGTACCTGTTTGATCATCTTTTACGGGGGTTCGTTGTCATGCAGTCCGACCGACCGATCTTTGTGATCGGCTGCCCACGCTCCGGCACCACCATGTTGCAGCTCATGTTGCATTCGCATCCGCGCATCGCGGTGCCTCCGGAGACGCGGTTCCTGGTGCCCGGCTACTACCGCAGGTTCATCTTCGGGGACCTGCGTGAGCAGGGGAACCGGCGCAGGCTGGGCCGATGGATCGTGAGCGACAAGGACACCAAGTTCAAGGAGCTCAAGCTCGACGGGGAAGAGCTGATCGAGAACATCGCGGCCGGGCCGCCGACGCTGGGCTCGGCGATGGGGATCACCTTCCGCTCCTACGCCGAGCTGCACAGCAAGTCCCGCTGGGGTGACAAGCGGCCGAGCTACTTCCACCACGTGGGCCTCCTGCTGAGGCTCTTCCCGGACGCCCAGTTCGTCCACCTGATCAGGGACGGCCGCGACTGCGTCGCGTCGCTGAAGGAGATGCCCTGGTACACCAAGGACGTCTTCCACGCGGTGACCAACTGGGCCGAGGCCATCGACTACGGCCGCAGGCACGCCAGGAACCTTCCGGCCGACAGCTACTACGAGCTGCGCTACGAGGACCTGACGGCCAATCCGGAGACCGAACTCGGCAGGCTGTGCGACTTCCTCGGCGAGGACTACGACCCGGCGATGAGCGAGCCGTACCACGTGGGCAGGGTGGCGATCCCGGAGCACAAGGTCTGGCACAGCAACACCCACGGCGACGTGACCACCGCCCGGGCGGGCTCGTGGAAGACCAGGCTGGAGCCCTGGGAGGTCGCGGTCTGCGAGACGGTGCTGGCCGACCGGCTGACCGCCAACGGCTACGAACTGACCGGTGCCCCCAAGGCGACCAAGGAGCACGTCGAGGCGTGCGAGAGGGCGGCGTCCAAACGGCGCTGGGCCCGCCGGCGCAAGGAGTTCCGTGACCGCCTGAACCGCTTCCGCGAACCGAGTCCGGTGGCCGCGCAGCTCACCACCCGGCAACTGGGCGAGCTGGCGAAGGTCTGACAATGCAATCGGATCGACCGATCTTCATCGTGGGCTGTCCCCGCTCGGGGACGACGATGCTGCAGCTCATGACGCACGCCCACGCCCGCATCGCGATTCCCCCGGAGACCCGGTTCCTGGTCACCGCCTACCAGCGGCGACTGCACTTCGGCGATCTGAACGACCCGGCACGCAGGCGGGAGCTGGCCGAGTGGGTGGTCAACCGCCGCCAGTCGCGCTTCCACGACCTGGGCCTGGACGGCGAGGAGGTCATCCGGCAGATCGTCGCCGGACCGCCGACGCTCGGTTCGGCGCTGGGCATCGTGCTCCGCTCCTACGCGGTCCAGCACGGCAAGCCGCGCTGGGGCGACAAGCGGCCGTCGTACTTCCAGAACATCGACGTGCTGCTGAGGCTCTTCCCGGACGCCCAGTTCGTCCACCTGATCAGGGACGGCCGCGACTGCGTCGCGTCGCTGAAGGAGATGCCCTGGTACAACGGGAGTGTCTACAGCGCGGTGGCGGCCTGGGCCGAGGCGATCGACTTCGCCCGGCACGGCGCGCCCAAGCTCCCCGAGGGCAGTTACCACGAGCTGCGCTACGAGGACCTGACGACGGATCCCGAGGCCCATCTGCGCAGGCTGTGCGAGTTCCTCGGGGAGAACTTCGACCCGGCCATGTGCGAGCCGAAAGCGGTGGCCGAGGCTGCCTGTCCCCCGCGCAAGACCTGGCACTCGCTCACGCACGAGGACGTGACGACCTCGCGGTCGGGCTCGTGGAGGAAGCGGCTCGATCCCTGGGAGATCTCGCTGTGCGAGAGCGTCCTCGGAGACCGGCTGGAGACCTACGGCTACGAGCTCAGCGGAGCGCCGAAGACCGACACCTCGCGGATGGTCGCCTACGAGCGGACCGCGGCCAAACGGAAACTGGCCCGGGTCAAGCGGGTGGCCTTCGACCGGCTGATACGGCTCCGCGAGCCGAACCCGCTGGGCGCACGGCTCACCTCGGGCCAGCTCGTCCTGGCCGGAGTGCCCCAGCCGCGCAACGAACCCGTCACGGCCGACAGGTGACCTGACCGAAGGGGCCTCCGCCGTACGGCCGGGCGGCCCTCCCGCCGGTCCGGAGGCCGGGGGCGCCCGGTCCGGGGCTCAGCGGGTGACCTGGTCGAACAGGGCCTCCCACCGGTCCAGGACCCGTTCCAGCCGGAACACCTCGACGTGCGCACGAGCGGCGGCGCCCAGCCGCCGCCGCTCGTCCACCGAGGCCATCAGCCCGGCCAGGGCCGCCGCGAAGGCCGTCACATCGGCCGGCGGCACCAGCAGGCCGGTCTCCCCGTCGAGGAGCAGCGACCGCACCCCGCCCGAAACGTCGAACGCCACCGAGGGCACGCCGTAGGAGGCGGCCTCGCCGAGCACCAGCGGCAGTCCCTCGTGCTCGCTGGACAGTCCGAGCACCGACCCGGCCAGGTATTCGCGGCCCATTCCGGCGGCGGGCACCGTACCGCGGAACACCACCCGGTCCGCCACCCCGCACGCGCGCGCGTGCGAGCGGAGCCGCTCCAGCTCCGCACCCTCGCCGATCAGGTGCAGCTCCCAGTCCCCGTCCACGGCGCGACCGGCCTCCGCGAAGGCCGAGACCAACCGGTCGAACCGTTTGACGCCCGCCAACCTGCCGATCCCGAGAACCCGGTGGCCGGTCAGGCCGGCGGTCCGCACCGGCCAGGTGGGCAGCGGATTGGGGATGGCCCAGGTGTTGGGGAGCAACCCGTGCTCGGAGAACAGCCACGCGTCGTCCTCGCTGAGGAACACCGCCTTCTCCAGTCCGCCGTAGTGCTTCCTGACCGAGTCGAAGTGCCAGGACCCCCGCGCGTGCTCGTAGGAGCCGTGGTACTGGCCGAGCGGCAGCAGGTGTTCCGGCAGCAGGGGTCCCAGCCGGGTCACCACACCCGGCGAGGTGAGCACCGCGAACCCCGCCTCCAGCTCCCGGAACAGCTTGCCGAGCCGGCGGCGTTCCCGGCGCACGCCCAGCGGGGAGAGCCCGCCGACCGGCGTACGGTGGATCACGTGGTGCCGGTAGCCGGGCCGCTCCACGTAGCGGAACGGGTTCCCGGCCCGATGCAGCCCGACCACGTGCACGTCGTGCCCCCGCTCGGCCAGCCCCTGCGCCACGGTGTGGGTCACCCGCTGTATCCCGCCGAGCGTGTCGGCGTCCATGCAGGCGAACATCACGGAACTCATCCGCCGCTCACCACGACCGTTCCGGCGGGGACGGCCGGATCGGCCACCGCTCCGGAGAGGGCGGCCGGATCGGCCACCGCGCGGTGACGCGCGAGGCGGCCCGTGCGGGAGGCCGGGCCCGCACCCCGCCGAAAAAGGCGTCCACCACCTTCGCCGAGGCGTTGCCCTTCTCGTCGGCGCACCACGTCCTGCGGAACTCGATGTACCTGGCGGCGAACGACGCGGACACCTCGTTGAGGCCGCGCAGCGCCTCGACCAGCTCCTCGGTGGTGGTCAGGCAGGGGCCGGGGGCGATCGCCGGCAGGTCGTGGTAGACCCCGCGCTCCACGCCGCGGTACTCGTCCCAGTCGTCGATCAGGAACAGCATCGGACGGCCGGTGATCGCGTAGTCGCACATCAGTGAGGAATAGTCGGTCAGCAGCGCGTCAGAGGTCAGCATCAGGTCGTTGACCTCGGGATAGGAGCCGGCCGGGCGGACGAAGTGGCGCAGGTGCTCCGGCACCTCGTAGCGTTCGACCGGGTGGGGCCGGAGGATCACCACCCACTCGTCGGCGAGCGCCTCGGCCATCATGGCCAGGTCGGCCCGGATCGACCGTCCCGAGGACCTGTCCTGGTCCCGGTAGGTGGGCGCGTAGAGCAGCACCCTGCGTCCCGGGGAGATCTCCAACCGGTCCTTCGCCCGCCGTACCGCCTCGTCGTCGCCGTGGACCAGCACGTCGCACCGGGGTGAGCCGTACCGCAGTAGCGGCCCCTCGTACCCGTGGGAGGACGGGAAGAACCGCTCGAACTCGGCACTTGGCGCGACCAGCGCGTCCCACCGGGCCACCGCCGCCCGCCATTGCGCCCGCGGCCCGGGGAAGTCGGCCCGCAGGTCCGGTGCGTTGAACCCCACCGACTTGATGCCCTGGCCGTGCCAGGTCTGCAGGTAGCGGGTCCGGGCCGGTTTGGGATAGGCCAGCGGCATGCCGTGGCTGTCCACCCAGTAGCCCGCCCTGGCCATGGTCCACAGATGTCGCCAGCTCATCCGCCGGACCAGCCGGGCGTCCGAGGGGAAGTTCCGCCGGTTCCTGGCGACGGACCAGACCATGTCGAGGGGCGCCCGCCGCCGCCTGAGCTCCTCGTAGACGTAGCGGGGGCTACCGGTGTAGCCGGCACCGACGTCGGACTCGAACAGCGCCAGGTCCTCGCGGGGCGGCACGATTCTGAGCAGTCCCTTGTAGACGCGGAGCTTCACGTCCGTCCGGCCCGCCCGGCGGATCACCCCGCGGGCCAGCCGCCCCAGCCGGGACACCGGACGGAGCAGGCTCCGGCGCTGCCACCGTACCCGCAGGACCGCCGCCGTCCCTTCCGCCATGACGGTGACCCGGTGGCCCGGGAGGAGGGCGCTGAACGGTTCGGCGGCGGGTTCGACGAGCAGCGGGTCGGTGGTCACCCGGCCGTCGGCGCGGACGATCCCGACCAGCGGGTCGTACCGGCCGTCGAAGCCCAGGGGGCCATGGCGACCGTGCTTGAGCGCGGCGAGGTCGACGGTCACCTCACTCAGGTGGCTGCCGTCGTCCTGCTCGCGCGGAGCCAGCGGCACCCGGTGATCCTTGAACCCCAGGAACGCGGTCCAGCCGGGGTTGGCCGCGAGCACTCCGAACGGGTCATAGGTCCTGACCGTCAGCGTGACCCGGGTGCCCTGGCCGGTGAAGGAGGCCTCGTGGCGGAGCCGGGCCGCGGTGTAGGGCAGCTCGGCCATCCGCAGCGAGGTGATGTCCATCTTCTCGGCGGGGACGGTGCCCCAGTAGGTCCGGCCGCCCTCCTGTACGGCGGAGCGCGGCGCGGCCTTCGGCCCGTTCAGGGACCGGGCGGCGACCACGAGCTCGTCGGACCGGCCGTCGAGGATCAGGCCGCAGCAGACCCGGATGACCGGCTCGACCGGAACGAAGGCCTTCGGATCGATCTCCTCCAGGTAGGGGCGGACCAGGGAGGAGAACTCCTCGGCCCACGCGGGGTCACGAGAGGGCAGCGGGTTCAGGTAGACCCGCAGGTCCTGGCGGAGGAAGCGGTGCTGGCGTTCGGGGACCAGGTGGGCGAGGCCGTGGTCGCGCAGGATGCCGTCACTCAGCCGGGCCGCCCTGATCCGCTGCCGGACGTTGTCCATCTCCTCGATGCTCAGCGAGATCGACAGCCGGGTCTCGTCCTTCTCCACGGACCGGTGCCACAGGTAGACGGTCCACGGGACCACGGCGAACCGCCGTGCGGCGCAGTAGAGCTCGGTGGTGAAGATGTGGTCCTCGTAGTGCAGGTCCTCCCGGAAGGGCAGCCGCCGCAGCAGTCCGACCGGGTAGAGCTTGTTGGTGCTGAAGGAGTCGAGGAACAGCTCCGGCTCCCGCGCGATCCCCTCGACGGTCCTGCGCCGGGCGAACAGGTCCGGGTAGTAGCGCTGCGTTCTGCCGTTCCACTCGTACAGCCGGGAGATCTGCCCGGTGACGAAGTCCGCGCCGGTCCGCTCGATCTCGCAGAGCATGCTCTTGCAGGCGTGCCGGGGCAGCCGGTCGTCGCTGTCCAGGAACATGACGTACGGCGCGCGGGCCGCCGCCACCCCCCTGTTGCGCGGCGCCCCGCAGCCGCCGCTGTTGACCTCCCCGCGCAGGTAGCGGACCCGGGAGTCCTCCCGCTGGAGCTTCCGCCCGACCCGCTCGGTGCCGTCGGTGCTCCCGTCGTCCGAAATGATCACCTCGACGTTCCGCAGCGACTGCCTCAGCACGGACCGCACGGCCCTGGGCAGCCGCGCGGCGTCGTTGTAGGTGATGACCACCACACTGCAGTCGGGCGTATTGATCACATTTAGAGATATTCCCGTAACTAAAAGTAACCTTGTGTGGCTTGTGAACTACTGTCTCCTTCTTGACCGGTTCCGACCCAGACCGCCCGCTCGCCCGGGTGGATCCGTCACGGAGGCAGGGGCGGGGCCTCAGTGACGGCGGCGGAGGGTGCGGCGGACCAGCCAGCCGGCCAGGACGAGCCCGGTCAGGGCGGCGGCCACCGGGGCGGCGCGTCTGAGCAGGGGGATGCCCGCGATCTCCATCAGGTCGAGGGCCTCCTCCTCGGGGGTGAGGGAGGTGCGGGCGGTGCCGGCCGGGTGGGTGTCGAGGCCGCGGGCCTTCTCCACCATCGCCGTCTCCGGGGGAGAGGGGACGGCGGTGAGATGGCGGACCGGCTCGGCCTCGTCCCGCACGGTGGCCAGCGGAGGAGGGGCAGGGACGTTCTCCGTGACCGGATGCTCCCTGAGCAGCTCCGCGAGGTTGGCCGCGAACCTGTCGATCAGCTTTTCGCCGATCTCGGCCATCAGGCCCCGGCCGAACTGGGCCGGACGGCCGGTCACGCTGAAGGAGGTCTCGACCGTGACCCGGGTGTCCGGACCGGCCGGGTACAGCCGCGCGGTGACCGTGGCGCCGGCGGTGCCCGCCCCCCGCGACTCCTTGCCGGCGGCCTTGATGGTCAGGACGTGCGCGTCCTTGTCCACGTCCTCGAAGGTGGCGTCACCCAGGTAGGTCACCGTGATCGGCCCGACCTTCACCTTCATCCGGCCGGTGAAGGAGTCGCCGTCCACCGTGTCGAGGGCGGCCCCGGGCAGACAGGGCGCCACCCGCTCGACGTCGAGCAGCACCGACCACGCCTGCTCGACCGGTACCGGAACCGTGAACTCGTGCTCGAATCGCATCGCCATCGATCCGCTCCCTGTCCATCGCCCGCTTCCGCGACACTGCTGACCGTGCGCGGCGGCACTACCAGTCTGCCTGCCCGGCAGGCCGGGAGGCGGGCTCCCGGCCTGCGAAACGCCGCTCAGCCGCTCGCCGCTCTGACCGCCCGGCAGGTCAGCACCCGGGCCAGGTGGCGGCGGTAGTCGGGTCCGGCGTGCAGATCCGCCGGGGGTGAGGTGCCGGAATCCGCCTCACCGCAGGCGTTCCTGACCGGGTCCCGTGCCCCGTTCTCACCGGCCGGGGCGGGGCTCACCCCGCGCAGCGCGGTCTCCACCGCCCGTGCCCGCACCGGCGTCGGACCCATGTTGGTCAGCGCGATCCGCGCCTCCCCGATGGTCCCGTTGTCACGCCGTACGGCCGCCGCCACGCCGACGATCGCCCAGGCCTGCGCCGTCCGGTGGAACTTCTCGTAGTGGAAGCCCCAGCCCGGGCCGAGCTTGGGCACCCGGACGCCGAGCAGCACCTCGCCGGGGCCGAGCGCCGGTTCCAGGTAGTCGACGAAGAACTCACCCGCCGGGATCTCCCGCTCGCCCTCGCTGGACCGGACGACGAACACGCAGTCCAGCGCCAGCGCGACGGCGGGCAGGTCTCCGGCGGGGTCGGCGTGGGCCATCGACCCGCCGAACGTGCCGCGGTGCCGTACGGCGGGGTCGGCCACCGTGGCGGTGGCCAGCGCGAGCAGCGGGACCTGCTCCCTGACCACGTCGGAGCGGAGCACCTCGTCGTGCGTGGTGAGCGCGCCGACGTACACGTGGTCGCCCCGGTCCTCCACGCCGCGCAGCCCGGGCAGCCGCCCGAGGTCCACCAGCGCGGTGGGGTAGGCGAGCCGCAGGCGCAGCAGCGGCAGCAGGGACTGCCCGCCGGCCAGCACCTTGACGTCCTCGCCGGAGGAGTCGGCCTCGGCGAGCACCTGACAGGCCTCCTCCAGGGAGGTGGGCCGGATGTAGTCGAACGGCGCGGGGATCATCGGGTCCCTCCCTCGGTGATCACACGCCAGACCCGCTCGGGCGTGCACGGCATCCGCACGTCGTGCACGCCGTACGGGCGCAGCGCGTCCACGACCGCGTTGACGACGGCCGGGGTGGAGGCGATCGTGCCCGCCTCGCCGACGCCCTTGACGCCCAGCGGGTTGCTGGTCGCCGGGGTCTCGGTACGGTCGGTGGTGAAGTCGGGCAGGTCGGCCGCCGACGGGATCAGGTAGTCGGCCATCGTCGTGGTGAGCAGGTTGCCCTCCGCGTCGTGGACCGCCTCCTCGAAAAGCGCCTGGGAGATGCCCTGGGCGATGCCGCCGTGTACCTGGCCCTCGACGATCAGCGGGTTGACCACGGAACCCACGTCGTCCACGGCCACGTAGGAGCGGATCGTGAGCGCGCCGGTCTCGGTGTCCACCTCGATCGCGCACAGGTGGGTGCCGTGCGGGAAGGAGAAGTTGTCCGGGTCGAAGGTGGCGTCGGCGTCCAGCCCGGGTTCGACGCCGTCGGGGAGATCGTGCGCGGCGAAGGTGGCCAGCGCGAGCTCCTGGATGGTCCTCCCCTCGGACGTTCCCCGTACCGTGAACGACCCGCCGGTGAACTCGAGGTCGTCGGGGGAGGCCTCAAGCAGGTGCGCGGCCAGCTGCCGGGCCTTCTCCTTCACCTTCTCGCAGGCCGCCAGGACGGCGACGCCGCCCACGACCAGCGAGCGCGAGCCGTAGGTGTCCATGCCCTTGTGAGAGACGGCGGTGTCGCCGTGCAGCACGGCGACGTCGCCGAACGGCACGCCCAGCGCGTCGGCCACGATCTGGCTCCAGGCCGTCTCGTGTCCCTGGCCGTGCGGGCTCGTCCCGGTGACCACCTCGACCTTGCCGGTGGGCAGCATCCGGACCGTGGCGTGCTCCCAGCCGCCCGCGCCGTAGCTGAGTGAGCCCAGTACGCGCGACGGCGCCAGCCCGCACATCTCGGTGTACGTCGAGACCCCGATGCCGAGCTGGACCGGGTCCCGCCGCTCCCGCCGGTCGGCCTGCTCGGCCCTGAGCTTGTCGTAGCCGAACAGCGCGAGGGCCCTCTCCGTCGCGGCCTCGTAGTTGCCGGAGTCGTAGGTGAGCCCGCAGACCGTCTCGTACGGGAACTCCTCGTGGGTGATCCAGTTGCGGCGCCGTACCTCGACGGGGTCCAGGCCGAGCTCGTTGGCCAGCTCGTCCACGGCCCGCTCGATGGCGAACGTCGCCTCGGGGCGTCCGGCGCCCCGGTAGGCGTCGGTCGGCATCTTGGTGGTGAAGACGCCGGTGCAGGTGAAGTCGTAGGCGTCCACCTTGTAGATGCCGTTGTACATGAACGCGCCGAGCAGCGGTATGCCGGGCGTGACCAGCATCAGGTAGGCGCCCATGTCGGCGAGGAGATCCACCCGGACGCCCCTGATGCGCCCGTCCCGATCGGCCGCGAGGGAGATCCGCTGGAGCTGGTCGCGGCCGTGGTGCACGGTCAGGTTGCCCTCGGACCGTGACTCGGTCCACTTCACCGGCTTGCCCAGCCGCCTGGTGATGAGCAGGGCGAGCACCTCCTCGGCGGTGACCTGGAGCTTGGAGCCGAAGCCGCCGCCGACGTCGGGGGCGACCACCCGCAGCCTGTGCTCGGGGATGCCGGTCGTCAGCGCGAGCATGACGCGGAGCACGTGCGGGATCTGCGTGGAGGAGTAGAGGGTGAAGTCGTCGCCGTCGGTGGTGGCCACGACCGCGCGGGGCTCCATCGCGGTCGGGATGAGCCGCTGCTGCACGTAGGTCCGTTCGATCACCACGGGGGCGTCGCGGAACGCCGCGTCGATGTCGCCTCCGGCGAACTTCCAGGTGAAGGCCCGGTTGCCGGACTCGTGGACCTTGGGGCTGCCCTCGGCGAGCGCCTCGGTCATGTCGATCACCGCGTCCAGCGGCTCGTAGTCGACCTCGATCGCCTCCAGGGCGTCGGCGGCCTTGTAGCGGTCGGTGGCGACCACGCAGGCCACCGCCTCGCCGGCGTAGCGGACCTCGTTCACCGCCATGGGCGGGTGGGCGGGGATGACGATGTCCTCGGTGACCGGCCACGCGCACGGCAGGCTGCCCTGTTCGCCGGCGAGGTCCTGGCCGGTGTAGACCGCGACCACGCCCGGCCGGGTGCGCGCGGCCGAGGCGTCCACCCGAGTGATCCGGGCGTGCGCCATCGGGCTGCGCAGGAACGCCACGTACAGCATGCCGGGGAGCTGGATGTTGTCGGTCCACGTGGTCCGGCCGGTGACCAGCCGGGCGTCCTCCTTGCGCCTGCGGGCCCTGCCGACCTCGCGGGCGCCTACGGGCTCGCTGACCTGGCCGCTCTCGGCGATCTGCTCGGCGATCAGGCCGGCGTCGAGTTGCTCGCTCATGGAGTCGGCACCTCCCGCCGCTCCCCTGCCCGCTCCCCGGTCCGTTCCGCTGCCCGCTCCCCGGCCCGTGACATCTCCGCCGCGCCGCGCCGTACCGCCCGGACGATGTTGCAGTAACCGGTGCACCGGCACAGGTTGCCCTCAAGCCCCTGGCGGACGGCCTCCTCCGACGGGTCCGGGTCGTCGCGGAGCAGGTCGATCGCAGCCATGATCATGCCTGGGGTGCAGTAGCCGCACTGCAGGGCGTGCTCGGCGTGGAAGGCCTTCTGCATGGGGTGCCACTCGCCCCCCTGCGCGAGGCCCTCGACCGTGACGACGTCGCTCCCGTCGGCCTGTACGGCGAGCACGGAGCAGCTCTTGACACTCCTGCCGTCGAGCATCACGGTGCAGGCGCCGCAGTTGCCGGTGTCGCAGCCGATGGGTGTCCCGGTCTTGCCGAGCCGATCTCTCAGCAGGTGGACGAGGAGGAGGCGCGGTTCGACGTCGTCCTCGTACGTGACGCCGTCGACGATGACGGTGATTCGGGGCATACATCCTCCAAGAACACCCGTGCGGGGGATAGGAGAAATGAGAACCGACAGAAGTGAACGTACGCCCCTGTTCTGCCCGGTCAACCCCCTGGCATCACGCCAATGGAAGTTCCTTCGGTCTGCGGTCGCCAAAGATACGGCGGTCCGCCTCGTTGATCCGGAGGTCGTTGATGCTCGCCTCGCGCCGCCTCATCAGCCCGTCGTCGGCGAACTCCCACAGTTCGTTGCCGTAGCTGCGCCACCACTGGCCGTCCGCGTCGTGGCATTCGTACTGGAACCGTACGGCGATGCGGTTGCCGCTGAACGTCCACAGATCCTTGCGGAGCGCGTAGTGCTGTTCCCTGGCCCACTTGCGAGTGAGGAACTCCCTGATCTCCTCGCGCCCGGTCAGGAACTCGTCCCGGTTGCGCCAGACCGAGTCGGGCGTGTAAGCGAGCGAGACCCGCTCGGGATCCCGCGTGTTCCAGGCATCCTCGGCGGCCTGAACTTTGGCTCGGGCCGTCTCCTCGGTGAAGTTCATCTGAATCCTTCCAGCGCGGAGACCATGGACTTTAGCTCCGGGGAGGAAGCGCGGCGCGGTGCCACGCGGTTGGGCAGGCGTGGATCGTCCGCGAAGCAGGAAGATCCGACCCGTGAGGGTGGGAATTCCCTGGCTCCGGTTGTGGCGAGGAAGGCACAGAGCCGCGAGATCGGCTCAGCGCCGGGCCACCCGGGCGAGGATGGCGACCAGGCCGGCCAGGCCCAGGCCGCCCAGCAGGACCGGGATCATGATCAACGATTCGACGGCCGGACGGAGGACGAACACGATCCCGACCCCGACGAACAGCAGGCCGCTGAGCAGGGCCATCCAGTCCGTCCGATGCCACCTGCCGGGACCGGTCCGCTCGGACTCAGGCAGCACGGCGCACCTCCACGTCTCCGATGCCCGCCTTGACGTTCAGGACGATGGTCGCCGCGTCGCCCTCCGGGGTCACCTCGGGCTCCAGAACCTTGTCGTGCCGGATGTCGGCCCCGCCCTCCACCGTATGGTCGATCTTGACGTCGCCCAGCTTGGTGTATCCGTTGACCTCGACCCGGGCTGTCGGTGGCAGGATCACGCTGATCTGGCCGACGGAGACGGACGCTTCCAGGACCGTCCGGGAGCCCGGTGGGAACGTCAGGTCGCTGAGGTCGAGGGTGCCCTCGCCGATGCCCACCGCGTAACCCCCGGCGATCTCGGACATCTTGGTCGGGGCCCAGTGGTAGCTGCCGAACTTCTTCGGCATGCTGGGCAGCGTGGACCCCGCGACCAGGGCGATCGATATGATCATGCCCGCCGCGATCAGGGCGGCGCCCCGGCCGAACCAGGCGGCGACCATGAGCCCGCCGCCGATGGTGATCAGCGCCGCGCCGCCGGCGACCGTCATGTTGACCGATCCCGAGGTGGCTTGGACCGCCACGGTGATCCCTCCAATGATCATGGCCAGGCACAGGGTGATACCTCCGACGTACGACCGGGGCCGCTTCGGCCGGGTCGCCGTCCGGACCGGTCCGCCGTACCCGGACAGGCCATAGGGGGGGTACGGCTGCTGCCGCATGCGCGGGTCCAGAGGCTGGTAGGGCCCGTAGGGCGAGAACGGCTCGCCGGAGGAGTCGAAGGACGGCCTGGCGGCGGTGCGGGGGGCCGGCGGGGTGCTCACGGGGGACGGGGTGGGGCCGTAGGACGCCGTGTCCCCGGCCGGCGGAGCGTTCTCGGCCTGCGGCAGGTTCTCGGGGAACGGGACGTCCTCGGTCGCCGGCGTGCTTCCGGCCTGCGGCGCGGGCGGAGCCTGGGCCGGGTGGAAGGCGGTGGACACCGAACCGGTCCGCGGCTGCGCGGCCGGATGGGGGCGCGCGGCCGAGTAGGGGTCGGTGACGGGCGGCTGGGCGGGACCGAAGGCCGCGGGCGGGTGCGGAGCCGGGCGGCCGCGTAGCCGGTCGGGCAGGGAGCGGGCCAGGGGCAACAGGTCGACGCCGCGCGAGTGGGCGGTGAGCAGGGCGATGGCGAACAGCGTGCCGACCACGACCGTTCCGGTGCCGATGCCGCCCGAGGACACATTGATGATCAGCCCGAGGGCGAACACGCAGCCCAGCAGCGCCAGTACGGTCTCGTTGTCGAACGTACGGCGGGTCCACTGCTCCACGTATCCCGGCCCGCCGTCCGTCTCCCGCATCAGCAGGAACGCCGCGACATAGAGCATGACGCCGATTCCGGAGCCGAGGACCAGCACCGCGAAGCCGACACGGAACAGCACCGGATCGATCCCTGCGTAGCGGCCCAGCCCCGCGCAGACTCCGGTGAGCATGCGCCCCTCGTTGCTACGGTGGAGCGGGCGCTCTCCGGCGAGGGCGGATGCGGGCGGCGAGTCGGACGGGGTGCTCGCCGAGTCGTGCTCGTTCCCGGTGTCGGTCATGTTTCCATCGTGGCCCTTCCCCACCGGGGACCGCATCCGGGAGACCCCTGAGTCCTCCCGGAGGATGCGAGCCTCTCTCAGGGTCGGGTCAGGGGAACGCCGGATGCGCGAGGTGGCTCCGACATGTGACGATGCTAACGATATGGCTGACCGACAGACAGTTCACGACGCGGCGCCCGCGGCCCCCGAGGAGCCCGCCTTCCCCCGGCTGATGAGGCGGGTGGAGGGCCGCCTGGTCGCGGGGGTGGCCCAGAGCGCCGCCGCCCAGCTCCGGCTCGACCCTGTCGTGCTGCGGCTGGCATTCGTGCTGCTCACAGTGCTGGACGGGATCGGCGCCGTGGCCTACGCGGCGCTGTGGATGTTCACTCCGCGCGAGCCGTACGAGGGGAAGGAGCCCAGCCGGGACTGGAGCCAGCTCGTCGCCTACGGCGCGATAGGTGTGGCGCTGATGGCCCTCGGCTGGCTCACCGGCGCCTCGACGGGCGGGATCGGCGCCTGGCCGATCGCGGTCGGCGGGATCGGCTCGCTGATCCTGTGGCAGCAGGCCGACCCGGACCGGCGGCGGCGGTGGATGAGCACCACGGTCGGGCAGGTGCGGCGGAACCGGGTCCGCACGTTCATCGGCCTGGGGCTCGTGGTCGTCGGCGCGATCGGCTTCCTGGCGGCCAACAACGAACTGAGCAAGGCCCGGTCCGGCATCATGTTCACGCTGGTGGTCGTGGGCGGTGCCGGGCTCATCGCGGCCCCCTGGCTGGCAGGTCTGTGGAAGGAGCTGCAGCGCGAGCGCCGCGAGCGCATCCGGCAGGAGGAACGGGCCGAGGTGGCCGCGCACGTGCACGACTCCGTGCTGCACACGCTCACGCTGATCCAGCGCAACGCCCATGACTCACGCGAGGTGATGCGGCTCGCCCGTTCCCAGGAACGTGAGCTGCGCAACTGGCTCTACCAGCCGAAACAGGACGCCGACGCGTCGGTGGCCGCCGCGGTGCGCCGGGTGGCCGCGGAGGAGGAGGACGCGCACGGCGTGCCGATCGAGGTGGTCTGCGTGGGTGACTGCCCGTTGACGCCGGAACTGTCGGCGATGATGCAGGCCGCCCGGCAGGCTATGGTCAACGCCGCGAAATACTCTGAATCGTCGGTTATTTCGGTCTATGCCGAGGCGGAACCGGAGGAGGTCACCATCTTCATCCGGGACCGTGGCGTCGGGTTCGATATGGGAGAGGTGCCTGAGGACCGGATGGGCATCCGCCAGTCGATCATCGGCAGGATGGAGCGCCACGGCGGCAGCGCCCGCGTGCGGACCGAACCCGGCGAGGGTACAGAAGTGATGTTGACCATGAAGCTGGAGAAGGCGTGAGCGAGCGAGCCTGCAGGGACGGCAATGCGAGGGTGCGACAGGTGAAGGAGGGCTCATGGGCGGCGTGAGGGTTCTGATCGTCGACGACCACCGGCTGTTCCGCTCCGGTGTCCGCGCCGAGCTGGGCGACTCCATCGAGGTGGTCGGGGAGGCCGAGGACGTGGAATCCGCGGTCAGGACGATCGCGGAGCTCCGGCCGGACGTGGTCCTGCTCGACGTGCACATGCCCGGCGGCGGTGGCCAGGAGGTGCTCCGCCGCGTTCTCGGCGCCGGCTCCACGGTCCGCTTCCTCGCGCTGTCGGTCTCCGACGCCGCCGAGGACGTCATCGGGGTGATCCGCGGCGGTGCCCGGGGCTATGTCACCAAGACCATCAGCGGCCGCGAGCTCACCGACGCGATCTGCCGGGTGGCCGAGGGCGACGCGGTGTTCTCCCCGAGGCTGGCCGGCTTCGTGCTGGACGCCTTCGCCTCCAGCGAGGCCCCGCCGATCGACCCCGAGCTCGACTCGCTGACCCAGCGCGAACGTGAGGTCCTGCGCCTGATCGCCCGGGGCTACGCCTACAAGGAGATCGCCAAGGAGCTGTTCATCTCGGTCAAGACCGTGGAGACCCACGTGTCGTCCGTCCTGCGCAAGCTCCAGCTCTCCAACCGCCATGAGCTCTCTCGGTGGGCCACCGCGCGACGTCTGGTCTGATCTGTACTATCTATGCCTTATGTGCGACTCTGCGAAGTATGGGTCGTGACGTACCTGTAATGGTGTTCAACCGGGAGGACCGACGCCGATACCGGGACAAGGTCCGCCGATGTCTCGACGTCTTCGCGCAGATGCTGCGCGAGTCCCGGTTCGCGTTCGACCGGCCGAAGGCCGGGCTGGAGATCGAGCTCAATCTGGTGGACGATCGCGGCGAACCCGCCATGAAGAACGCCGAGGTGCTGGCGGAGATCGCCGAGCCGGACTGGGCCACCGAGCTCGGCCAGTTCAACGTGGAGATCAACGTCCTGCCGGAGTCCCTTGAGGGGGACGGCTTCGTACGGCTGGAGAAGGTGGTGCGGGACCGGCTCAACCACGCGGAGGAACGGTCCCACACGGTCGGCGGCCACATGGTGATGGTCGGTGTCCTGCCCACGCTGCGGGAGAGCGACGTCCACGAGGGCACGCTGTCGGCCAACCCGCGCTACAAGCTGCTCAACGAGCAGATCTTCGAGGCCAGGGGCGAGGACCTGCACCTGGTGATCGAGGGCGAGGAACCCCTCGACACGTACGCCGACAGCATCACCCCCGAGGCGGCCTGCACGAGCCTCCAGCTCCACCTCCAGGTCAGCCCGGCGGCGTTCGCCGCCAACTGGAACGCGGCCCAGGCCATCGCGGGAGCCCAGGTGGCGGTGGCGGCCAACTCGCCGTTCCTGTTCGGGCGGCGTCTCTGGCAGGAGACCAGGCTCCCGCTGTTCGAGGAGGCCACCGACACCCGCCCGGTGGAGCTGAAGACCCAGGGCGTGCGGCCGAGGGTGTGGTTCGGTGAGCGGTGGATCACCTCGGTCTTCGACCTGTTCGAGGAGAACACGCGCTACTTCCCCGCGCTCCTGCCCATATGCGAGGACGCCGACCCGCACGAGGAGCTCGCCCGCGGCGTGACCCCCGAGCTCGGCGAGCTGACCCTGCACAACGGCACCGTCTACCGGTGGAACCGGCCGATCTACGCCGTCGTGGACGGGACTCCGCATCTGAGGGTGGAGAACCGGGTGCTGCCCGCCGGACCGTCGGTCGTGGACGTCACGGCCAACGCCGCGTTCTTCTACGGCCTCATGCGCATGCTTCCCTACGCCGAGCGGCCGGTGTGGACGCGCATGCCCTTCTCCACCGCCGCGGACAACCTGCACGTTGCCGCCCGGTACGGGCAGGAGGCGCGCCTCTACTGGCCGGGACTCGGCGAGGTGGCCGCCACCGAGCTGGTCCTGCGCCGCCTGCTGCCGCTGGCCTACGAGGGTCTCGACCTGTGGGGGGTGAACCCCGAGTCCAGGGACCGGCTGCTGGGGATCATCGAACGGCGGTGCGCGACCGGCCGGACCGGGGCGCGCTGGCAGATCGAGGCGGTGAACGCGCTGGGCGGCCCCGACCGGCACGAGGCGCTGCGCCGGATGACCCTGCGTTACATCGAGCACATGCACACCAACGAACCCGTTCACACCTGGCCGGTACCGTGATCCCCGCGAGGCGGCGCCCGCCCGGTTCCGTACGCGGAGCAGCGCCAGACGGTCTCCGCCGGCATCCGGCCTGCTGAGTACATCCTGGTGGTTACCTGGAAATTCACCGGAAGGTCGATGTCGCGACGCCGCGGTCCGTCTAGTCTGAAGGCCGGTGACCCACCAGGGGGTGAATGCATGCGGAGGACGGTCCGCGAGATCGGCTGGGCTGTACGGGGCGCCTGCCGCGCGAGCGACCCCGAGCTGTTCTTTCCACTGTCGCAGTCGGCCGATCAGGAGGCGCGGGCGAAGGCGGTCTGCGCGGGATGCCCGGTGCTGACCGACTGCAGGACCTACGCCCTGCGGGCGGGGGAGCCGGAGGGGATCTGGGGAGGGCTCACCGTCCAGGAGCGGCGCAACCTGCGCTTCCCTTCCGGATGGCGGCAGCCCGCCGCGGGATGAGCCCGCCATGGGTGGTCCCGGCCCCGGCAGGCCGAGGCGGATCAGGGCGTACCCGTCCGGGGCGGGTAGGGCTGTGACGGCCGAACGGAGGGCCACGCTCGCGGGCGCGGTGGCCGTCCTGGCGGCGGCGAACGTGCTCAACAACCGCCTCGCGCCGCGCCTGGCCCCGCTGACCTCGGCCGCCGCCACCTGCGCGCTGCTCACCCTGGGCCGCCGTTCCGGGCTCTCCTGGCCCGAGCTGGGGTTCCATCGGCGCTCGCGTGGCCTGCGGATCGGTGGCGCCCTCGCCTCGGCCGTCGCCGCGGTCTACGGCGCCGGGATCGCGATCCCGGCCACCCGCCGCTTCTTCCGCGACGAGCGGGCGCTGTCGCTCTCCCGCGCCCGAGCCGTTGAGGAGGCCCTGCTCCAGGTGCCGATCGGCACGGTCCTGCTGGAGGAGATCGGCTTCCGCGGTGTGCTCCAGGCGCTCCTCGCCCGCTCCTACGGTCCCCGCACGGCCGTCGCCGTCTCCTCGGCCCTGTTCGGCCTCTGGCACGTGCTCCCCGCGATCGACATGACGACCGCCAATCCCGCGCTGAGCGGCCTGGCCCTGGCTGAGACGCCCGGTGACGTGCCATGTGGCGACGTGCCACATGGCGACGGCGGTGGCGGGCCTCGCGGTGAGGGCGGTGCCGGGCGCCCGCCGGATCCGCGGCCGGGGGCCTCAGCCTGGGAGGTGTCGCGGGTGGTGGCGGGTTCGGTGGCCGCCACGGGGTTCGCCGGAGTGCTCTTCTGCGAGCTCCGCCGCCGGGGAGGCCTGGCCGCGCCGGCACTGCTGCACGTCGCGACCAACTCGCTGGGCTATCTGTTCGCCCGGCTCGCTCCGGCCGATCCCGCCCGGCTGGGCGGTCGCCTCACCGCCGAGCCGGGAACCGGCCCTGAGCCGCCAGCTCGACCGTGACGAGTACGGCCGTCGCCTCGGCGGCCAGCAGCGCGACCAGCACGACGAACTGCACCACCCCGGCCTGGATCGGGCTCGCCCCGCCGAGCAGCATCCCCACGAAGGCTCCGGGCAGCGTGACCAGTCCCACGGTCGAGGTCTGGTCCAGCGCGGGCACCAGCGCCTGAGCCGCCGCCGGACGGCAGATCTCCAGCGCCGCGTCCCGTTCGGACATGCCCAGCGAGAGAGCCGCCTCGACCTCCCCGCGCCGCTGGACGAGCTCCTCCACCGCCCGCCGTCCCGCGAGCGCCGTGGCCGTCAGGCACCCGCCGAGCAGGATGCCCGCGACGGGGATCAGCGTGATGCCCTTCAACGGGACGGTCCCGGTGCCGACGAGCAGCACGAGGACCGGCAGCGTCCCCGCCGCCACGGGTACGGCGGCCCAGCGGACCGCGCGGCCCGAGGTGATCCGGCGGCCCGCCGTCAGGCTCGCCACGCCGTACATGATCAGCACGAAGGCCGCCACGGCGAGCGAACGCTGGACGGCCCAGACGATGATCAGCGCCACCGCGCCGAGCTGGACGGCCGCCCGCAGGCACGCGACGACGATGCCGCGCGCGTGCCCGAGGTGGCCGAGCAGGGCGACGGTGGCACCCAGGAGGGCCAGGAGGACGACGACGGCGGCGGTGACAGGGGACGGGACGATGGTGCTCACGGAGGAGAGCCTCTCCCACCGGCGGTCGTTTTCCGCCGTCGACTGGCTCAGGCGGTGGGAACCCGCTGGAAGGCCTCGGCGTAGCTGCCCTCACCGAGGCCCGCTTCGGCCGCGAACCGGGAGGACCGGGTCCGGAGGAAGTCGTCGAAACCTTCCACGTGGTCGATCTGGCTCGCATGGGCGTGCAGCGCGGAGAGCTTGCGTTCGAAGGTGGCGGTGATGTCGACGTGGTGGTCGGGGGTCTGGCCGCCGCTGAGCCAGACCTCCCGGACCGTCCACGCCGCAAGACCCTCGTCGTGCAGGAGCGTGGGGAAGGTGTAGGGGTTGCGCGCGTCGGGGTAGACGGCGTCGAGCGTGCAGCCGCCGACCGCGCGGTGGTCGGGGTGGCTGGGGGAGATGAACCTGTAGTTGCGCTCCGGGGTGTGAGTGATCACCAGGTCGGGCCTGACCTGGCGGATGACCCGGGTGATGTCGCGCCGCAGGTCCAGGCTCTGCACCACGGTCCCGTCCTGGTAGCCAAGGAAACGCACGTCGGCCACCCCGACGATCTTCGCCGCGTTGGTCTGTTCGGTACGGCGGAGCTCCGCCATGCCCCCGTTGTCCAGCTCGCGGTCGATGCCGCCCGCGTCCCCGTCGGTGACGACACAGTAGGTCACCTCGACACCCCGGTCGGTGAACCGGGCGATCGAACCCGCCGCGGCGAAGTCGACGTCATCCGGGTGCGCCGTCACCACGAGCACCCGGTTGATCTCGTTCTCAGACAGCATGAGAGCCCCTCTGTTCTTCCGCTCTGTTTCTCCGCGTGCCGATCAATTCTGACAACTGCCGACAAGTCCACCGGCATTCCTCTCCGCGATGGGATCCGGTTGTCGGCGGACCGCCATAACCTAGGGGGCGTGTCGATCCCAGCCGATTCCCTGACCCACCCGTTGCTCGACGGGCTCAACCCTCAGCAGCGCGAGGCCGTCGTGCACCACGGCAGCCCGCTGCTCATCGTCGCGGGCGCCGGGTCGGGCAAGACGCGGGTGCTGACCCACCGCATCGCCCACCTGCTGGCCGAGCGCGGTGTGCAGCCGCAGGAGATCCTGGCGATCACGTTCACCAACAAGGCCGCGCGGGAGATGAAGGACCGGGTCGACACCCTCATCGGTCCGCGCTCGGCGGCGATGTGGGTGATGACCTTCCACAGCGCGTGCGTCCGGATCCTGCGCCGCGAGGCCAAGCGGCTGGGGTTCCCGACGAGCTTCTCCATCTACGACCAGGCCGACTCCCAGCGGCTGATGGCGATGGTCTGCCGGGAGATGGACCTCGACCCCAAGCGCTACCCGCCGCGCTCCTTCTCCGCCCAGGTCAGCAACTTCAAGAACGAGCTGATCGACTACGAGACGGCGTCCGACCAGGCCTCCAATCACCTGGAGCGCACGCTCGCCGAGGCCTACCGGAACTACCAGCGGAAGCTGACCGAGGCCGGCGCGATGGACTTCGACGACCTCATCATGCTGACGGTCACGCTGTTCCAGATCTTCCCCGACGTGGCCGAGCACTACCGCCGCCGCTGGCGGCACGTCATGGTCGACGAATACCAGGACACCAACCACGCCCAGTACACCCTGATCCGTGAGCTCGTCGGCGCACCCGAGCTGCGCACCGCCGACGGCGACCTGGTCAGGGAGGGCACGGTCGCCCCCGCCGAGCTGTGCGTGGTCGGTGACGCCGACCAGTCGATCTACGCCTTCCGGGGCGCGACGATCCGCAACATCCTCGAATTCGAGCGCGACTACCCCAACGCCAGGACGATCCTGCTGGAGCAGAACTACCGCTCCACCCAGACGATCCTGAGCGCGGCCAACGCGGTGATCTCGCGTAACGAGAGCCGCAAGCCGAAGAACCTCTGGTCCGACCAGGGGACCGGGCCGAAGATCATCGGATATGTCGCCGACAACGAGCACGACGAGGCCATGTTCGTCGCCCAGGAGGTCGACAGGCTCACCGACGACGAGGGCGTGGTGCCCGGCCAGGTGGCGGTGTTCTACCGGACCAACGCGGCCTCCCGGGTGTTCGAGGAGATCTTCATCCGGACCGGCCTGCCGTACAAGGTGGTCGGCGGGGTGCGCTTCTACGAGCGCAAGGAGGTCCGGGACCTGCTGGCCTACCTGCGGGTGCTGGCCAACCCCAACGACGTGGTGTCGCTGCGCCGGATCCTCAACGTGCCCAAGCGCGGCATCGGTGACCGGGCCGAGGCGATGGTGGAGGCGTTCGCGTCCCGCGAGCGGATCTCGTTCGCCGAAGGGCTCCGCCGGGCGGACGAGGCACCGGGCATGGCCACCCGGTCGCTCAACGCCATCAGGGAGTTCGTCGCGCTGATGGACGAGCTGACGGTCAAGGCCGACGGCATGCCGCCGTCGGAGCTGGCCCAGGAGGTGCTGGAGAGCACCGGTTACCGGACGGAGCTCGCCACCTCGGGCGACCCGCAGGACGAGAGCCGCCTGGAGAACCTGGACGAGATGATCTCGGTGGCCTCGGAGTTCGAGGAGGCCAACCCCGAGGGCACGCTCGTGGAGTTCCTGGAGCAGGTCTCCCTGGTGGCCGACGCCGACCAGATCCCGGCGGGCGACGGCGGCCAGGGCGTGGTGACGCTGATGACCCTGCACACCGCCAAGGGCCTGGAGTTCCCGGTGGTGTTCCTCACCGGCATGGAGGACGGCGTCTTCCCGCACGTGCGCTCGCTGGGCGAGCCGAAGGAGCTGGAGGAGGAGCGCCGGCTGGCCTACGTCGGCATCACCCGGGCAGAGAAGCGCCTCTACGTCTCCAGGGCGGCCGTCCGCAGTTCCTGGGGATCGCCCGCGTTCAACCCGGCCTCCCGGTTCGTCGCCGAGATCCCGGCCGAGCTGGTCGACTGGCGCAGCGACCCGGGCAAGAACGCCTGGAGTGCCGCCGCAGGCACCTCCCGCGGCGAGTCCCGCCCGGCCCCCGCCAGGAAGTCCGGTGGCCGGCAGATCCCCAACCTGGCCCCGGGCGACCGGGTCACCCACGACAGCTTCGGCCTGGGCACGGTCGTGTCGGTGGACGGCGTGGCCGAGAAGACCAAGGCCAAGATCGACTTTGGTAGCAGCGGCGTGAAGACCCTGCTGCTGGGCTACGCACGGGTGGAGAAGCTCTGACCGGAGCCGGAGCGGTCATGCGCCAAGGCCCGGTGTGTTCTGGCTCACCGGGCCTTCTCACGCGGGTCGTCCGACCGTGCCCCGAGCTCTCCGGAGCCGGGCGTCTCCGAGAACGCCCTGGGCTGGTCAGTCCTTGAAGACCCGCGTGAAGGGGTCCTCGCTCTGCTCCTCGTCGAACTTCAGCTCGCCGAAGTCCGCCACCTGCGAGGCGGGCGGAGCCTTGATGGCCGACTTCGCGCCCCACCCGGAGTAGCGGCTGTCGTTCAGGTAGGTGATGTCCAGGCTGCTCAGGCCACGCAGGGACTGCGTCCAGGAGGAGACGGCCCGCCGGACGAGCTTGTCGGAGCCGAGGTAGAGCTTCCAGGTCACCGGCAGCGTGGCGGACGTGGCCGAGGGCTTGGCGCCCAGCACCGCGCGGACCGTGGGGGAGACCTTGTAGAGCTCGCCCAGGGTGATCGTGCCCGAGTGGACGACGGTCCGGACGCCGTCCCAGGTGCCGCCGGGACGTCTGGTCGCCGTGTGGGCCAGCGTCGCCTTCAGGGTGGCGGGCTCAAGGGGGTCGATGATCTTCTGGGCGGGGTTGCCCAGGAGCACCGAGTCTCCCTTGGTGCGCAGCCACTTCTTCCCTTCGGGAAGGGCGTCGCCGTAGAACCCGCCTGAGGTGTAGGAGTTGCCCTTCACCGTGATCGTGCGGGAGGGACCGAACAGGTTCTTGAGCTCCTGTTCGGCTCCGGGCAGGCTGAACTGCTCGGTGAGGTCCGAGGCCGTCACCCCCGGCGTGCCGAACTCCAGCACGCCGCTGCGCCGGCTGAAGATCGCTCGGTTGGCCTTGCCCTCGCCGATGATCTTCGCGTTCTCGGCGAGCTTGACGCTACGGTGGGGCTTGAACTGTCTCTTCAGCGCGGATACCGGGTCGGTCTGCGCGGTCCGGACGCTCGCCGGGGCGGCCTGGGCATTCGCGGGGGCGGTGGCCGCGAGCGCGGGCGCGATCAGCGCCGCCGCGGTGGCACCGGTCAGAGTGGCGATCATTCGCCTCATGTAGGGCGTCCTCCTGTGGGGGTCCTCGCGTCCTCGCGGAGCGATCATCGAGATTCTTGCTCAAGTCGCCGCAGGTAGCGTTAGAAACGGACCAATCGACCGCGCCCGGCAGACGATGCCTGCCGGGCGCGGGAGTGTGTCAGCGCAAGGTGATCAGTTGCCGAACAGCGGGATCGAGGTGGCGGTCTCCGCGCCCTCCTGCAGGTCCTTCAGTTCGGCGACCTCCCCGGCGGGGGGAGCCTTGACCGTGACCTTGGCGCCCCACCCGGTGTAGCGGGTGTCGACCGTCATGCTCGTCTTCCCCATGCCGGCCATGGAATAGGTGGTCGTCAGCCGCGTGGCGAGCTGGTCGGCGCCGACATACAGCTTCCAGCCCACCACGGTCTTGGCGGCCGACCCGGTCGCCAAGCTGATCATCGAGGCCCGGAACCAGGGTGAGACCTTCTGGAGCTCACCAAAGGTGATCTTTCCGCTGTAGAGCCCGGCGCGCTTGGTGGTGGCGTGCGCCAGCAGGGCCTTGAGCGTCGCGGGCTCGGCCACGTTGACGAACTGACTCACCGGGCCGATCGTGCCCATCATCTCCATGGGGATGCGGACCCAGGTCTTGTCCTCGGGCAGGAACTCGCCCAGAACGCCGCCGGAGACATAGGACGTGTTCTTGATCCGGATGACCCGTTCGGGCTTGGTCAGTCCGGCGAACATTTTGGAGAGGTTTTCGTCCTCCGTGCTCTCGCCTACGCCCAGGGCGTCGAGATCGCTCTTCTTGATCCGCAGTTTGCCGGTCTGGTCGGACGCGCTGATCCCGGAGGTGCCGAACTGGAATACGCCCTTGCGCTGGGCGAAGACCATATTCCCCGCGGGACTGTGGAATTTGGTGGTGTCGACGAAATTCACGCCGCGGCCGTTGCCGAACCGGCTCTTCAGCGCGGTCACCGGATCGGCGGCCTGGGCGTGCGCGGCCGGGGCGAGCGCGGGGGCGCTCAGCAGGGCCGTCGCGGCGCATGCCAGCCCGGCGATGTGTCGCTTCAAAGGAATTCCTCCCGAATGACTCCTCTACCCCGTGTGGGAGAGGTTGGACATTCTTGCGGTCCAAGATCACGATGGAATCTCATACGTGAACGGATGGCTTGAATAATGGGTGGATATTCTGTGCAGAACGCATCTCGCGACCCTTCGGGAGAGCCGAAAACCCCGAATGGGGGATTCGGAGACAACCGCTAGCCGGTCGGCTCCTCGCTCAGCGGTGCGGTGAGGTTCACCGGGGTTCCCCACGAGGCGAACCGCACGTCGCTGGTGCGGGTGACCTTCATACTGAGCGGCGGTTCCGCCCACGAGGTGACCAGCCTGCGGGGGAGCCCGTCGCCTCCGAGCCAGAGCCGCCAGGTCACCGTCATGGCCGCGACCTGGGCACTGGGCCGCCCGCGCAGGTGTGCCCGGTAGGACGGTGAGGCGCGGTAGAGCGCGCCGAAGGTGACCGTGCCCGTGTGCAGGGCCGCGTCGGCCTTCTTGACCTTGCTGGTGGACAGGAGGGTCTTCAGCGTGGCCGGCTCCAGGGCGAGGACCGGGGTCAGGAAGGGCGACAGGTCGCTGATCCTGCCGGGAGCCCTCATCCACTTCCTGCCGTCGGGGAGGCCTTCGCCGAGCAGGCCGCCGCTCGTGTAGACGTTCCCGCCGACCGCGAGACTCCGTACCGGCGTGGCGGTCTCCCCGGGGAGGGCCGACGCGGTCAGGATGTCGTATCCCGTCATGCCCGCGGCGTCGAACTGCGCGACGCCGCGGCGCTTCTGTGCAAACAGGAGCATTCCGCCGGAGCTCGTCCTGCTGATCTCGGCGATCGTCACGCCGTGGCCGGCGGCGAACCGCGCCGTCAACGCGGCGACCGGATCGGTGGCCGCCACCCGGGCGTTCACGGCAACGGCATGGGTGCTCACAACAGTGGCGGGGGTGTTCACGACAGCGGCCTGGGCGTTCACGGGGGCGGTGGCCGCGGACACGGCCAGGGCGCCGGACACCGCGGTGATCCATCGCTTCATATGTGATCTCCCTCCTGAGGGTAGAAGATCAAAAACTGTAGAGCATGCCGTACCGGGGCACGTAGTTATGTCAATAAAGACAGCAAAATAGGCCTGCGTGGAAAGGTCTCGCGAAATTCAGCCCCATGATCATCGCTGCCGGGTGATCTGTGACGACCTGGTATGTGGCCGGGCGGGACGGCCGGTTACGCTGCGGACAGCTCTCACGTTGCGAGTGGGGCGCAGACAAGGAGGTCTGAATGAGTGCCGTGTCGAGGATCCGCGTCGTCATCGCCAAGCCCGGGCTTGACGGGCACGACCGAGGCGTGAAGATCGTGGCGCGAGCGCTGCGAGACGCCGGGATGGAGGTCGTCTACACCGGCCTGCACCAGACACCGGAGCAGATCGTCCGCACCGCCATCCAGGAGGACGCGGCGGCGATCGGGCTGTCCATCCTCTCCGGGGCGCACATGACGCTCTTCGCCAAGGTGATCGAACTGCTGAAGGAGAACGACGCTGCGGATATCGTGGTGTTCGGCGGCGGGATCATCCCGGACGCCGACATGCCCGAGCTCCAGGAGATGGGCGTGGCCCGGGTCTTCACGCCGGGTGCGACCACTCAGGAGATCGTCGAGTGGGTGCGCAGTGCCGTTCCCGCCGGCGTTTAGGGACCCGGTGACCTGCGCACGCCCCTGCGGGGGCTAGGCTTCACTGGCGCAAAACCGCCGGGCTCCCTCTCTGATCAAGGAGCCGGCTCGCCGATATCTGTACACCAGCCGGACAAGCAAGGACGGACCCTCGTGGACCTGTTCGAACATCAGGCGAAGGAGCTCTTCGCGGAGTACGGCATCCCAGTGCCGCGTGGCATTGTCGCGCACACTGTGGAGGAGGCGCGGGCGGCAGCCGACCAGCTGACCGGCCGTGTCGTCGTCAAGGCACAGGTCAAGACCGGTGGCCGCGGTAAGGCCGGTGGCGTCAAGGTCGCCGACGACGCCGCCGACGCCGAGCAGAAGGCCACCCAGATCCTCGGTATGGACATCAAGGGCCACACGGTCCACAAGGTCCTGATCGAGGAGGCCAGTGCGATCGCGGAGGAATATTACTTTTCCTTCCTGCTCGACCGTGCGAACCGCACCTTCCTCGCCATCTGCTCCGCCGCGGGCGGCATGGACATCGAAGAGGTCGCGCACAGCGCCCCTGAGAAGGTCGCCAAGATCCCGGTCTCTCCCCTGGACGGAGTGGACCGCGCCAAGGCCCGCGAGATCGCCCAGGCCGGTGGCCTGCCGGCGGCCGCGCTCGATGGCGCCGCGGAGCTCATCGAGAAGCTCTGGTGCGCCTTCATCGACGAGGACGCCTCCCTGGTCGAGGTCAACCCGATGATCCTGTCCGTCGACGGCCAGGTCAAGG
The DNA here is from genome assembly GCF_044741965.1 of Streptosporangium sp. NPDC087985. NCBI lineage: Bacteria > Bacillati > Actinomycetota > Actinomycetes > Streptosporangiales > Streptosporangiaceae > Streptosporangium > Streptosporangium sp. NPDC087985. Next base: position 145,392 of record NZ_JBIUTQ010000004.1, on the reverse strand, counting down.
CCCTCGACGGCAAGGTCACCCTCGACGACAACGCGGCCTTCCGCCAGTCCGACCACGCGGTCTTCGAGGACAAGGACGCGGAGGACCCTCTTGAGGCCGCGGCCAAGGAGAAGGACCTCAACTACGTCAAGCTCGACGGCAACGTGGGCATCATCGGCAACGGCGCGGGTCTGGTCATGTCGACTCTCGACGTGGTCGCCTACGCCGGTGAGGCGTTCCCGGGCCAGCCCAAGCCGGCCAACTTCCTCGACATCGGCGGCGGCGCCTCGGCCGAGGTCATGGCCGCCGGCCTGGAGATCATCATCTCCGACCCGTCCGTGAAGTCGATCTTCGTGAACGTCTTCGGCGGCATCACCGCCTGTGACGCGGTCGCCAACGGCATCGTCTCCGCCTTCCAGCTGCTGGAGAGCCGTGGCGAGGCCGTGACCCACCCGCTGGTCGTCCGTCTGGACGGCAACAACGCCCTCCTCGGGCGGCAGATTCTGGCCGACGCCAACCTGCCGCGCGTCGAGCTGGTCGACACGATGGACGATGCGGCCAAGCGCGCCGCCGAACTCGCCGCGGTAGGTGCGTAATGGCTATCTGGCTGACTGAGAACAGCAAGATCATTGTTCAGGGCATGACCGGTGGTGAGGGCACCAAGCACACCCGCCGCATGCTCGCCTCCGGCGCCCGCGTCGTCGGTGGCGTCAACGCCCGCAAGGCCGGCACCACCCACGAGGGCCTGCCCGTCTTCGGCACCGTCGCCGAGGCCATCAAGGAGACCGGCGCCGACGTGTCGGTCGTCTTCGTGCCCCCGGCGTTCACCAAGGACGCCGTCAAGGAGGCCATCGACGCGGGGATCCCGCTCTGCGTGGTGATCACCGAGGGTGTCCCGATCCACGACACCACCGAGTTCTGGGCCTACGCGGTCGCCAAGGGGAACAAGACCCGCATCATCGGGCCGAACTGCCCCGGCATCGCCTCGCCCGGCGCCTCCAACGCCGGCATCATCCCCGCCGACATCACCACCGCCGGCCGCATCGGTCTGGTGTCGAAGTCCGGAACGCTGACCTACCAGCTCATGTACGAGCTGCGGGACTTCGGCTTCTCCACCGCCGTCGGCATCGGTGGCGACCCGGTCATCGGCACCACGCACATCGACGCCCTCCAGGCGTTCCAGGACGACCCGGCCACCGACGCGATCGTGATGATCGGTGAGATCGGTGGCGACGCCGAGGAGCGCGCCGCCGCCTACATCGAGCAGCACGTGACCAAGCCGGTCGTCGCCTACGTCGCGGGCTTCACCGCCCCCGAGGGCAAGACCATGGGCCACGCGGGCGCGATCGTGTCCGGCTCGGCCGGCACCGCCCAGGCGAAGAAGGAGGCTCTGGAGAAGGTCGGCGTCCGCGTCGGCAAGACCCCGAGCGAGACCGCCCGCCTGATGCGCGAGGTCATGCAGGCGCGCTAGTCCTTCAGGAAAGGCGCCCGGTGTCCTGCCGGGCGCCTTTCCTGTTGTCCGGAAGCTTCCCGTACGGCATGCGACACGCGGGGCGGAGAAGTCCCGTCCACGCGGAAGATCCTGAGACCATCGACTATTGTGACGGCCCTTCTCGATCAGCTCCGGACGGTTCCCCGTAACGTCCTCAGCCGTATCCCCCTACCCGGCGTCACGGGTGACGACGACGTCCGACGGCCGCTTCCCGTCTCCGGGATGCTCGCCGCCGCCTGGACGCTCGGCGTGGGGCTGACGGTGCTCACCACCCTCACCCTGGTCGGCTGGATCGCCTCTCCCAAGGGCGCGCTCGGCCCGGGACTGCCGGGAGTCTTCCGCGCCGCGGCACAGCTCTGGCTGGCGGCACACCACGCGGGGTTCGCCATTCCGGGCGGCTCGCTCGGGCTGCTCCCGCTCGGGCTGACCGTGCTTCCGGCCATCCTGCTGTACCGCGCCGGGATCTGGATGGCCCGGGACGCGGACCTGCGGCTGCGGCTCCCCGCCCGGCTGCCCAAGAACAGTCCGAAGGACGAGGCCAACGCCCGGCGCCGGGCTCAGCTCGTACTGGTCGCCCAGGCGGGCGTCTCGCTGGCGGCGCCGTACGCGCTGCTGGCCGGAATCATCGCGCTGGTCACCAGGAACGAGGTCACCCAGCCGTTCCTCGGCGACGTGCTGGTCAGCCATCTCGTACTGGCCTTCCTCGCGGGCTCGCTGGCCACCGCCAGGACGGTCGGGCCGTGGCGGTCGATGCTGCGCCTGCTGCCCGAACGGCTGCGCTCGGTCATGGCCGCCTCGGCCGCCGCGCTGGGGATCATGCTCGTGGCGGGCGCCCTCATGGTGCTCGGCGCCATCGTGGTGAACTTCAGACAGGTCCAGGAGCTCTCCGGCGTCCTGTCACCGGGCTTCGTCGGCGGACTGCTGCTCCTGCTGGTCCAGGGTCTCTACCTGCTCAACGCGGTCATCTGGGGGATGGCCTACATCGCCGGGCCGGGCTTCGCGGTCGGTACCGGCACGCTGGTCGCGCCGACGGGCGTCCAGCTCGGGACCGTGCCAAGCCTGCCGCTCCTGGGCGCTCTGCCGGAGTCGGGTACCACCCCGGCATGGGTGATGGTGGTGATCGCGCTGCCGTTCGCGGCGGGGGCGGTGGCGGGCGTCCTGGGCGTCAGGATCGCGCCGTCGCCGTCGTACGAGGGCGCGCCGCTGTGGGGGTTCGTCTGCGGGCTGGTGACCGGCGCGGCGGCCGGGGGGCTGGCCGCGCTGTCCGGTGGCTCACTGGGCGGGGAGAGGCTCTCCGCGGTCGGACCCGCGGCCTGGGAGGTCATGCTCTCGGTGACGCTGGAGGTGGGCGTCGCCGCGGGCATCTCGGCGGGGCTGGCCAACTGGTGGCTGATCTTCCGGGGATACAACCCGGTCGTGGCCAAGGCCGCCGCCAAGGTCGGCGCGGCGACCGAGCCGGTCCGCAGGGCGGGGGCCAGGATCGCCAGGGCGGCGGGGGCGGTGGCCGACAAGGTCGGGCTCGCCGAGCCGGACGGACCCCGCATGCTCCCCGGCCACTGGATGGACGCCACCGAGTGCGACACCCAGCCGATCCCGATCATCAAGGACGACTGGGAGGACGAGCACGCCTCGGCGGCGGCGGAGAACCCGCCGGCGGCACACCACCGCGAACCGCCACGCCCGCCCCGGCGTGACATCGTGGACGAGTCCGACGACAAGGGCGGGCACGTGATCTACCTGGATCCCTACGCCTGGGACCGTGACTAGCCCCCTCAGGGAGGGAAGGGGAACCGCACGTCGCCAGGCTGGACGAAGGGCATCTTCTTCTCCATCGCCCGTTCGAGATGATCCACGCACTCGTTCTGGGCGGTGACGGTGCCCGCCCCCTTGCGGCACTCGGCGTAGGCGCTCAGCTCGTCGCTGAAGTAGAACTGCATCGCGGTCACTCCCAGGGAGATCAGCAGCGCCAGCGACGACACGACGATGCCGAGGACCGCGGGGGTCGATGGCTTGGTCACCGACCGCAGGGCCCGGATCGCGCGGATCGAGGCGACGAGGGCGAAGATCGACATGACGAGCCCCGCCAGGGGGAGCAAGAGCGTCAGCACCACCGAGGAGAACGCGAGCCACAACGCCCGTCGTCCCGCGCCCTCCGCCGGCCGTGCCTGGACGGGAGTCGTCACCTGACCTCCTTGCATCGTGTGAGTGGACAGGCAGATACCCTTGCAGCGGCGTGAGTCCCCGTCCGAATGGAGTGCGTCGGTGTCATCCCAGGCCGCTCGGCTTGTGGTCCTCGTGTCCGGTTCTGGAACCAACCTACAGGCCCTGCTGGACGCTGCGGCAGACGAGTCTTACGGTGCCCGGATCGTGGCGGTGGGGGCCGACCGTGACGGTATCGAGGGATTGGCCCGCGCGGAACGGGCCGGTCTCCCCACTTTCGTCGAGAGGCTGGCCGACCACCCCGGACGGGACGCCTGGGACCGGGCCGTCGCGGCGCGGATCGCCGAGCACCGGCCGGACCTGGTCGTCTGCGCGGGATTCATGAAGATCCTCGGTGCGCCGACGCTGTCCGCCTTCCCGGTGCTCAACACCCATCCCGCGCTGCTGCCCGCCTTCCCGGGGGCGCACGGGGTCCGTGACGCCCTCTCGTACGGCGTGCGGATCACCGGCTGCACCGTGATGCTCGCCGACGCGGGGGTCGACACCGGGCCGATCGTCGCCCAGAAGGCCGTGCCCGTGCTGGAGGGCGACGACGAGGCCACCCTGCACGAACGCATCAAGACCGTCGAGCGGAGCCTGCTCGTCGACACCGTCGGACGGATGGCCCGTGAGGGCTGGACCGTGACCGGCAGGATCTTTCGCCTCGGACGACCCGGCAGATGAGCCGGGCGCCCCGGATGAGACCGGAACCAGACAAGAGGAGCACGAAGTGACCCGCATCGCCATCCGGCGCGCGTTGATCGCGGTGTATGACAAGAGCGGGCTGGAGGAGCTGGCCCACGGGCTCGACGCCGCGGGTGTGGAGATCGTCTCCACCGGAGGGACCGCCGCGAAGATCGCTTCGTTCGGCGTCCCCGTCACTCCCGTCGAAGCACTGACCGGGTTTCCCGAGTGCCTTGACGGCCGCGTCAAGACCCTGCACCCGCGCGTGCACGCCGGCCTGCTGGCCGACAGCGGCAATCCCGCCCACGTCAAGCAGCTCGAAGAGCTGGAGATCGCCCCCTTCGAGCTGGTGGTGGTCAACCTCTACCCGTTCCAGGAGACCGTGGCCTCCGGCGCCTCCGACCGCGACTGCGTGGAGCAGATCGACATCGGCGGCCCCGCGATGATCCGGGCCGCGGCCAAGAACCACGGCACGGCCGCGATCGTGGTCGATCCCGGCGCCTACGGTGACGTGCTCGCCGCGGTGGCCGAGGGTGGCTTCACCCTCACCGAGCGGCGCCGCCTCGCCGCCGCCGCGTACGCCCACACCGCCGCCTACGACACCGCCGTCGCCTCCTGGTTCGCGGACGTCTACGCCGCCGAGGAAGGGGCCTGGCCACGCTACATGGGCGCCGCGTGGACGCTCCGGTCGCCGCTGCGCTACGGCGAGAATCCGCACCAGGGGGCGGCGCTGTACTCCGGCGGGCGCGACGGCCTGGCCAACGCCGAGCAGTTGCACGGCAAGGAGATGTCCTACAACAACTACCTTGACGCCGACGCCGCCTGGCGGGCCGCCTGGGACTTCGCCGAGCCCGCCGTGGCGATCATCAAGCACCAGAACCCGTGCGGCATCGCGGTCGGCGCCGATGTCGCCGAGGCGCACCGCAAGGCCAACGCCTGTGACCCGGTCTCCGCGTACGGCGGGGTGATCGCGGTCAACAGCGAGGTCACCGAGGCGATGGCGCGGCAGGTCGCCGAGGTGTTCACCGAGGTCGTGGTGGCCCCGGCCTTCACCGCCGAGGCGCTGGCCGTGCTCACCGAGAAGAAGAACATCCGGCTGCTGGCCTGCCCGGAGGGGCCCGGCAACGCGGCCGAGTTCCGCCGGATCGACGGGGGCCTGCTGGTGCAGACCACCGACCGAGTGAACGCCCCCGGCGACGACCCGTCCACCTGGGAGCTCAAGGCGGGCCCCGCCGCCTCCGCCGAGGTCCTCGCCGACCTGGCCTTCGCCTGGAAGGCCTGCCGCTCGGTGAAGTCCAACGCGATCCTGCTCGCCGCCGGCGGCGCGAGCGTCGGCGTCGGCATGGGCCAGGTCAACCGGGTCGACTCGGCGCAGCTCGCGGTCTCCCGCGCGGGCGACCGCGCCCGGGGTTCCGCCGCGGCCTCCGACGCGTTCTTCCCGTTCGCCGACGGCCTCAAGGTGCTCATCGACGCCGGGGTGAAGGCGGTCGTGGAACCCGGCGGCTCCATCAGGGACGGAGAGGTGATCGCCGCGGCCGAGGCCGCCGGGGTCACCCTCTACTTCACCGGCGCCCGCCACTTCTTCCACTGATCTACGCACAGGTGTACGGCTGCCGCACCACCGGGGCAGCCGTACATCAGAGATAGGAAAGTGACGGACCGGACAGATTTTCTGGCCGGAGAAGGTTTGAACCGTAGTTAACCTGAAGCATCCCCTCCGTCACCTCCATGGAGATCCCTCATGCCTTTGCTGGACGGCACCCTGAACGCCTTTGTGATCATGAGTGGATTCTGGGAGAGTCCCTGGTTGCTCCTCATCTTCGCCTTCGGCGCCGCCTACCTTGGGGCCAAGGCCGTGGAGATCATTCCCTTCACGCGCAGGATCATTGAGCGCAGGGACGCGGAGCGCGGATGACCACTTGGAAGGACTGAACCCTTGAGTGCGCAGATTCTGGACGGCAAGGCCACCGCGGCGAAGATCAAGGCAGACCTCGCGGCGCGTGTCGCCGTGCTGAAAGAGCGGGGTATCACCCCCGGGCTCGGCACCGTCCTGGTCGGCGACGACCCGGGCAGCCAGATCTACGTGGCGGGCAAGCACCGCGACTGCGCCGAGGTCGGCATCGCCTCCATCCGCAGGGACCTGCCGGCGACCGCCACCCAGGCCGAGGTCGAGGCGGTCATCGACGAGCTCAATGCGGCCGAGGAGTGCACCGGCTACATCGTCCAGCTCCCGCTGCCCCGCCACCTCGACACCATGGCGCTGATCGAGCGGATGGACCCGGCGAAGGACGCCGACGGCCTGCACCCGGTCAACCTGGGCCGCCTGGTCCACATGGTCGACGCGCCGCTGCCCTGCACCCCGCACGGCATCGTCCTGCTCCTGCAGGAGTACGGTGTGCCGATCAAGGGCGCCGAGGTCGTCGTGGTCGGGCGGGGCATCACCGTGGGCCGCTCACTCGGCCTGCTGCTGACCCGCCGCTCGGAGAACGCCACCGTCACCCTCTGCCACACCGGCACCGAGGATCTGGCCGCTCACACCCGTCGCGCCGACGTCGTCGTCGCCGCCGCGGGCGTGCCGCACCTGATCACGGCCGACATGGTCAAGCCCGGCGCCGCCGTGCTCGACGTCGGGGTCTCCCGGGTCGATGGCAAGATCGCCGGCGATGTCGCCCCCGACGTCAAGGACGTCGCGGGTTTCCTCGCCCCCAACCCCGGCGGTGTGGGCCCGATGACCCGGGCCTTGCTGCTGACCAACGTGGTCGAGGCCGCGGAGAAGAGCGCCTAGCACCGGCCGCGCCTGACGCATCCCGGTGATCAGTCCGCGGTCCAGTCGAGTTCTGGGCCCTGTGGCACGATCCGGGTCGGGTTGATGTTGGTCTGGGTCATGAAGTAGTGCCGTTTGATGTGGTCGAAGTCGGTGGTGTCACGGAAGGCCGGGATGGCGTACAGGCCGCGGGCGTAGGCCCAGAGGGCGGGGTAGTCGGTCAGGCGTCTGATCGCGCACTTGAAGTGGGAGTGGTAGACCGCGTCGAACCGGGCGAGCGTCGGGTAGAGCCGGACGTCGCTCTCGGTGAGCGCGTCGCCGTGCAGGTAGGGCCGGGTGGCGAGCCGTTCCTCCAGCAGGTCCAGGGTGTCGAAGACCTGGGTGACCGCCTCGTCGTAGGCCTCCTGGGAGGTGGCGAACCCGGCTCGGTAGACGCCGTTGTTGAGCCCGTTGAAGATCACCTCGTTCAGCGCGTCGATCTCCCCGCGCAGCTCGGCGGGGTAGAGGTCGGGCGCGTCCTGGGCGTGCCACGGTGCGAAGGCGGTCTCCAGGGTGAGCGTGATCTGCGGGTAGTCGTTGGTGACCAGGCGCTTGGCCGTACGGTCCCAGACGCAGGGCACGGTGTAGCGGCCCTCGTAGCCGGGGTCGGTCGCCAGGTAGAGCTCCGAGAGATACTCCACGCCGGTGACCGGATCGTTCCCGGGGATGCGCCAGCCCTTCTCGTCCCTGATCGGGTCCACGATCGTCACGCCGACGACGTCCTGGAGGCCGAGCAGCTCGCGCACGATGAGCGAGCGGTGCGCCCACGGGCAGGCGTAGGAGGCGTAGAGCTGATAGCGGCCCGGCTCGGGCGGATGCTCGCCGCCCGCCTCGATGCGTGCGGTGAACCGGTTCGGCTGCCGGATGAAGCGTCCGGCGTCGGAGATCTCACGTCCCAGCTTCATGGTTAGACCGTATGCCACCCCGCGTAGAACATGGTTCGGTTGGGAGGGCACAATCGGGGCGACGAAGGGAGTCCGGGACATGGTGACACCGGCGAACGAGGCGCAGCGCGCGGCATGGAGGAGCGGGGGGTTCCCCGAGGTGGAGCGGGTGCGGCCGGGGCTGTGGTCGATTCCGGTGCCGATCCCCATCAACCCTCTCCGCTACGTGCTGGTCTACGCGTTCGAACTCCCCGACGGGGTGGCGATCGTGGACGCGGGGTGGAACACCGACGAGGCGTACGGCGCGCTGGCGGCTGGACTCGCGGTCGCCGGATACGAGGTGACCGACGTCAAGGCCATCCTGGTCACCCACATCCACCCCGACCACTACGGGCTGGCCGGACGGATCCGCGAGGTGTCGGGCGCCTGGATCGGGCTGCACCCGGCGGACTCCCGGCTGCTGCACGGCCGCTACGACGAGGACAAGGTCGACGCGCTGGTGGCGCGGGAACGCGAGCTGCTGGCGCGGGCCGGAGTGCCGAGTCTCACGCTGGACGAGCTGGCCGGGGCCTCGATGATGATCCGGCACCACGTGAGCATGGCCATGCCCGACCGGCTGATCGAGGACGGCGACCGCCTCGATCTGCCGGGCTGGGACCTGCGGGCGATCTGGACGCCCGGCCACTCGCCGGGCCACCTGTGCTTCGTCGAGCAGGAACGGCGGCTGTTGTTCTCCGGCGACCACGTGCTCCCCAGGATCACACCCATCGTGGCCGTCCATTCGCAGTCCGCACCCAACCCGCTCGCCGACTACCTCGGGGCGCTGGCGGCGGTAGGCAAGTTCGACGTGGACGAGGTGCTGCCCGCGCATGAGTACCGGTTCCTGGAGCTGGCCGACCGGGTCGACCATGTGATCGCCCACCACGAGGAGCGGTTGGCCGAGATCGAGGCGGCGGTCGGCGCCGCGGACGGGATCACCTGCTGGGACGCGGCAACCAGACTGACGTGGTCGCGTCCGTGGGAGACCATCCCGCCGTTCATGCGCCGGGGGGCCAACAACGAGACGCTGGCGCACCTGGTCTGGCTGGAGGCCAGGGGTCGCCTGCGCCGGGTCGCGGGCGAGCCCGACCTCTGGTTCCCCGCGTAATCGCCGGTGGAAGATCGCTCGGGTACGGCCGCTTCTCAGGTGGCTGCGGTACTCAGAGAGGAAGTTTCGGCGTGATATCGGGAAGAGATGGAGTTATGAATGAGTTGCGGACCATAAGCGTGTTTCATGCCGCCGAGGAGGAAAAGTGATCGTGCGGATCGAGAAGCCATGACCGAGACCATGTCCGGCAGGGCGGTCGACGCCGAGCAGTTCCGGCGGGCACTGGCCGTCCACGCCGCCGGGGTGGTCGTGGTCACCGCCCAGGCCGAGGGGATCCCGGTCGGCCTGACGGCCACCTCGTTCTCCTCGGTCAGTCTTGTGCCCCCGCTGGTCTCCTTCTACGTCGACCAGTCCTCGACCACCTGGCCCCGGCTCTGTCAGGCCGATCACTTCGCGGTGAACGTGCTGGCCAGCGACCAGGCCGAGCTGGCCTCCCGGTTCGCACGCAAGGGTGCCGACCGTTTCGCCGCCCCCACTTCCTGGTACTCCGGCCCTCTGGGCGTGCCCCTGCTGAACGGCGTGTCCGCCCAGCTGATCTGCGCCCCCTATTCCACCGTCGACATAGGCGACCATGTTCTCGTCGTCGGCCTCGTCATCGAGGCCAACCTCGACCCCGGCGGCCATCCTCTCCTCTACCACCAGGGCCGCTTCGGCCGCTTCGCTCCGCATCCCTGATCTCGGGCGGGAGCGCCCCTTCCCGGAGCGCCCCCGCACGGGACCGGTCGTGCTCGATGGGCACGGTGATCGAACCGCCGTAGATCTCCGCCTGCGGCGCGCAGGCCCCCGATCCACCTGCCTCCGTACGGTGACCGCCGGATCGGGCTGGTCAGGCCAGGCGGACGGTGCCGCGGCCGGTGGCGAGGGGGAGGTCGAGGAGGGTGCGGATGCCGGGCGGGGCGGCGCAGAGAGCGGCCACCGAGTTGACGGCGTGGGCGGCGGCGCCGGCGAGACCGTGGGACATCTCGTCGACGGTGAGCGTCATCTGGGGGACGCCCTCGATATGGATGGTGAAGCCGGGGTCGGGCCAGCGGTGGACCTTGGCGGCGTCGGCCTTGTAGACGCACTCCACGGTCATGAACGGACGTCCGCGGACGAGACCGGTGAACGTCCAGCGGGATGCGCACACGGTGCCGGCGCTGACCAGCCCCGCGGCGATCTCGAACTCCTCGGACGCGAGCTCGAACTCGTCGCTCTCCTCGACCTGGTCGAGGGTTACACCGAGGGCTCCGGCCACGAACTGGACACTCTCGGCGAACAGCGCGCGCTGGAAGGCGCGGAAGGGGCGCACGGCGCCGGCGTAGTCCTTGGCCGAGAGGGTGAAGCCGAACAGGTCGACCACGATCCGCCGGGACGGGTGCCCCTGGAAGTCGGAGGACTCGCGGACGTAGATGTGGTCGATCCGGTTGGACAGCCCGGTCAGGGCGAGCGGGAGGATGTCGCTCATGAAGCCGGGGTTGATACCGGTGCCGTGCAGCGAGGAGTTGCCCGCCTGGCAGGCGGACTCCAGGCGTTCCACCACGCCGGGGCCGTAACACTGGGGGTACACGAAACCGGTGGTGGTGACGACGTTCTTGCCTGAGGCGAGCAGGGCACAGATCATCTCGATGTCGGACGGCCGGTCGCCGCCGAAGTAGAGCGTCGGCAGCGGCATGTGCAGCACGCAGTCGGCGTCCAGGGCGAGGATCTCGTCAACGTCATCGGTGCAGGTGACGCCGGCTTCGGTTAGGCCGACGAGTGTTCCAGCGTCTTTCCCCACCTTGTCCGGGTCGTAGACGAGAACCCCGACGAGATCGAAATCGGGACGGGTGATCAGTGCGCGAAGGGAGGATCGGCCAACGGCACCGGTAGCCCACTGGATCACTCGTAGGGGCGGAGATGAGGGCATGCTTTGCCTCCAGCCCGGGTCTCTGGGCGGGGCCGTGCTGGGAGGAGTGTCGTCGTTGACCCTCGCCCTGTTCGGGGCAGAAACTTTAGCAGAAATTCACACGCGCGATCACTATCCGCGACGGTTCGGCAGCCTGTCGTCTCCGCGCATGGCTCTTCGGAGGGCGCCCTTTCTGGTCTGCCAGGGGAGTTGGGGCCGACCGGGCGAGTCCGCAGACTTTTGCCCAAATCCGCAAAAGTCTGCGGACTGTTGGCTAAAAGGTCTTCACAACATGAGCAAATGAGGGTTAGCTTCTGCATAACCAACCGAATGCGGCACCCTGACCCGGGCTCGGCACCTTGACTCCCAGCGAGGCCTCATGTCCGAAGACAGTCCCCTGTTGCTGATGAAGGGGATCGTCAAGCAGTTCCCCGGCGTGCGCGCCCTGGACGGCGTCGATCTCGACGTCCGTGCCGGGGAGGTGCACTGCCTGCTCGGCCAGAACGGCGCGGGCAAGTCGACCCTGATCAAGATCCTCGCGGGGGCGCACCAGCCGGACGAGGGCACCATCACCCTGGGCGGTGAGCAGGTCCGGCTGAGCAGCCCGATCGCGGCGATCCGGTCGGGTGTCTCCACGATCTACCAGGAACTGGACCTGGTCGACGGGCTGAGCGTGGCCGAGAACATCTTCCTCGGCCATGAGCCGTCCCGGCTGGGGTTCGTCCACCAGGGGCAGGCGGCGCGGGCCGCCCGAGGGTTGCTGGAGCGGCTCGGGCACGGGGAGATCCGGCCGAACGGGGAGGTGGGGCGGCTGTCGCCGGCGGCCAAGCAGGTGGTCAGCATGGCGCGGGCGCTGTCGCACGACACCCGGCTGATCATCATGGACGAGCCCTCGGCGGCGCTGGCCCACGACGAGGTGGACAACCTGTTCCGGATCATCCGGGAGCTGACCGCCCAGGGGGTGGCGGTGATCTACATCTCCCACCGGCTGGAGGAGATCCGGCAGATCGGGGATCGGGTGACGGTCCTCAAGGACGGCCGCACGGTGGCGGTGGGGCTGCCGGCCCGGGACACGCCGACCTCGCAGGTGGTGGCGTTGATGACCGGCCGCAACGTCGAGTACGTCTTCCCGCCGCGGCCCGAGCCGGGCGCTCACGAGGGCCGTGCGGAGGTGGTCCGGGTGGAGGGGCTGGCTGTCCCCGGGGTGTTCGCCGACGTGTCCTTCGCGGTACGGGCGGGGGAGATCGTGGGGCTGGCCGGGCTGGTCGGCTCGGGCCGTTCGGAGATCATCGAGGCGATCTACGGGGCACGCCGGTATACGGGCAGTGTCGTGCTGGAGGGGCGGCCGGTACGGGGCGGGGGCACGGCCCGGACCGTCAGGCTGGGCATGGGCCTGGCGCCGGAGGAGCGTAAGGCTCAGGCGTTGCTGCTGGATCAGAGCGTGGCCCGCAACATCACGCTGGCCGGGCTGGGCCGCTACTCGCGGTGGGGCTGGCTGGACCGGCGCCGGGAGGCGGCCGAGGCGCGGCGTCTGGTGGAGTCGCTGGACATCCGGCCGGGTGATCCGGACCGGCCGATCAAGACGTTGTCGGGTGGTAACCAGCAGAAGGCGGTGCTGGCCCGCTGGCTGGTCGACGGCCGCAAGCTGCTGCTGCTGGACGAGCCCACCCGGGGGGTGGACGTCGGCGCGCGGGCGGAGCTGTACGCGGTGGTGCGCCGGCTGGCCGACGAAGGCATCGGGGTGCTGCTGGTCTCCAGCGAGGTGCCCGAGGTGCTGGGGCTGGCCGACCGGGTGCTGGTGATCCGTGAGGGCCAGGTCATCCACCAGGCCGATGCCCGTGACCTGGACGAACATCGAGTACTCGACATGATCATGGAAGGGAGTGCGCTGTGACCGATCCGCAAGGCGGGGCTCCCGCGACCCCGGTGGACGCCGTGGAGCCCTCGGCCGGGGAGGGCGGCCGGAACGAGGAGGCCGCGGACAGGTCCTCGGCCGGGGAGGGCGCGAGTAGGTCCTCGGATGGGGAGGGCGGCCGGAACGGGGCGGCGGGGCGCAGGCCGGCCGTGAGCGTCGGCCGGGTGGGCCGGCTGGCCGAGGTCCCGCACCTGGGGCTGCTGGTGGCGCTGGTGCTGCTGGCGGCCGTGGGGCTGGTGACCGTGCCGGACACCTTCGCCAGCGCCTCCAACCTGGTGAGCATCCTGGCGCTGGCCGCCACCATCGGGGTTATCACGGTGGGCGCGACCTTCGTGATCATCGGTGGGGGGATCGACCTGTCGGTGGGTGCGGTGATGGCGCTGGCCTCGGTGTGGGCGACCACCCTGGCCACCCAGTCCTACGGCCCGCTGGTGATGATCGTGTGCGCGGTGCTGGTCGGCACGGGGGCGGGCCTGGTCAGCGGGCTGCTGATCGCCTACGGGCGGATGGTGCCGTTCATCGCGACGCTGGCGATGCTGGTGGCCGCCCGCGGTCTGGCGCAGCGGATGTCGGACCGCCGCACGCAGCTGGTACAGCAGGGCAACGACGCGATCGTGGCGCTGTCGACCACCCGGGTGCTGGGGCTGCCGCTGCTGGTGTATGTGTTCGCGCTGGTGGTGGCGGCCGGGTGGGTGGTGTTGAACCGCACCACGTTCGGCCGCCGCACCTACGCCGTCGGCGGGAATCCGGAGGCGGCGCGGCTGGCCGGGATCGATGTCCGCCGGCACACGATGTGGCTGTATGCGCTGTCGGGGCTATGCTGCGGGATCGCGGCGGTGCTGATCATGGCGCGGACCACGACGGGGTCGTCCACGCACGGGGATCTGTACGAGCTGGACGCGATCGCCGCTGTGATCATCGGTGGCACGTTGCTGACCGGGGGGAGGGGGTCGATCATCGGGTCGATCCTGGGCCTGCTGATCTTCACGGTGATCACGAATCTGTTCATTCTCAACGGGCTCAACACCAGCGATCAGTTGATCGCCAAGGGCCTGATCATCGTGGTGGCCGTGCTGCTGCAGCGGCGCGGGCTGACCTTTCGGACCTGACCCGGCCCGCCTCCCGCGGCCTGGTCGGGGGCCTGCGGGACGCGGGATCCCCCACCCGCCGAACCCATCGAACCCATCGAACGCGCCGAACCCGCCGGACCTGTTGAACGTGTCGGACCCACCGAATCCTTTTCCCTTCTCACGCTTTTCCCTCCAAAAGGAGCATGGTCATGACAGAGAGAGTCGCCCGCCGGGGTTTCCTTCTGGGCGGAGCCGTCATCGGGGCCGGGGCGCTGGTCAGCGCCTGCACCGGTAACGAGCCGGACGCTCAGCCCGCCGCGGCGGAGTCGGCGCCGGTCGCCGCGCCGGCCGGTGGTAACGACAGCCCCGGCGACAAGGTCGTCATCGGCTTCTCCGCTCCGGCGGCCGATCACGGCTGGATCGCCGCGATAGCCAAGAACGCCGAGGCGGCGGCCAGGCAGTACAGCGATGTGGAGTTCAAGCCGGTCGAGCCGACCAACGACATCAACGCGCAGATCTCGGCGGTGGAGTCGCTGATCGCGGCGAAGGTCTCGGCCCTGGTGATCCTGCCGAACGACGGTCAGCAGCTCAACCAGATCGCCCGTCAGGCCAGCGACGCGGGCATCCCGGTGATCAACCTGGACCGGGTGTTCCCCGACAAGCTGTCGTATCGCACCTGGATCGGTGGTGACAACTACGGCATGGGCGTGGCGGCGGGCCACTACATCGGCAGGAAGCTCAAGGACAAGGGGGTGAGCGACCCAGTGATCCTGGAGATCCAGGGCATCGCGACGCTGCCGCTGACCCAGGACCGCAGCAAGGGCTTCGACGATGCGCTCAAGACCTACGGTTTCACGGTGACGGCCCGCCAGGACGCGCAGTTCACCGTGGAGTCGGGCACGAAGGTGACCAGCAACCTGCTGCAGGCGCACAAGAAGATCGACGCGATCTGGAACCACGACGACGATCAGGGCATCGGGGTGCTGGCGGCGGTCAAGGAGGCCGGCCGCAGCGAGTTCTTCATGGTCGGCGGGGCAGGGTCGGCCAACGCGATGCGTGACATCCAGGCCGGGAACGGGGTGCTGGAGGCGACGGTGACCTACAGTCCCACGATGGCCGCCTCGGCGATCAAGCTGGCCCGCCTGATCGCGCAGGGCAAGGGGATGAGCGACCTGCTGGAGAACCAGGTGCCCCAGTCGATCACGCTGGCCTCGGAGACCATCACCAAGGACAACGTCGCTCAGTACCTGCCGCTCGGATTCGAGTCCTGATGGCCGCAGACGACAGGCCGACACTGGGGATCGGCATGGTCGGGTACGCGTTCATGGGACGGGTGCACTCCCAGGCCTGGCGGAGCGTCGGAGCGTTCTTCGACCTGCCCTACCGGCCGGTGATGGCGGCCGTGGGCGGGCGGTCGAAGGAGGCCACCTCCGCCGCGGCACGAGACCTGGGCTGGGCGGCGGCCGAGACCGACTGGCGGGATCTGATCGCCCGTGACGATGTGCAGGTGGTCGACATCTGCACGCCCGGCGACTCGCACGCCGAGATCGCGATCGCCGCGCTGGAGGCCGGAAAGCACGTCATCTGCGAGAAGCCCCTGGCCAACAGCGTGGCCGAGGCCGAGGCGATGGTCGACGCCGCCGCGCGGGCCGCGGCCCGGGGCGTGTACGCCATGGTCGCCTTCAACTACCGGCGGGTGCCGGCCATCGCGCTGGCCCACCGGTGGGTCGCCGAGGGCCGGCTCGGACAGCTGCACCACGTCCGCGCCCAGTACCTGCAGGACTGGATCGCCGACCCCGAGTTCCCGCTGGTGTGGCGGCTGCAGAAGGACAGGGCCGGCTCCGGCGCGCTGGGCGACATCGGCGCGCACATCGTCGACACCGCCCAGTTCGTCACCGGCCAGCACCTGACCGGTGTCTCGGCGCTGACCGAGACCTTCGTCACGCAGCGGCCGCTGGCCGAGACCTCCGCCGGTCTGAGCGCCGACGCCGTCTCCTCGCGGACGGGCACGGTCGACGTCGACGACGCCGCGCTGTTCACCGCCCGCTTCAGCGGGGGCGCGGTGGGGATGTTCGAGGCGACCCGGTTCGCCACCGGCCGTAAGAACGCGCTGCGCCTCGAGGTCAACGGCTCGGCCGGCAGCCTGGCCTTCGACTTCGAGGCGATGAACGAGCTGTGGTTCCACGACCACACCCTGCCCGCCGCCGAGGCCGGTTTCCGGCGGGTCATCGTGACCGAGTCCGACCATCCCTACGCGGCGGCGTGGTGGCCGCCCGGTCACGGGCTCGGTTACGAGCACACCTTCACCCACGAGGTGAAGGACTTCATCGAGGCGATCGCCGCCGGTACCGCTCCCTCGCCGTCGTTCGCCGACGGCCTGCGCGTCCAGCGCGTCCTGGCGGCGGTGGAGGCCAGCGCCGCCGACAGCAGCCGTTTCACCCCAGTGGAGGAATCGTGACCCGCCCGATCACGTTGTTCACCGGCCAGTGGGCCGACCTGCCGTTCGAGGAGGTGTGCCGGCTGGCCTCCGAGTGGGGCTACGACGGCCTGGAGATCGCCTGCTGGGGCGATCACTTCGAAGTCGACAGGGCACTGGCCGACGACTCCTACGTCGAACGTAAACGCGAGGTGCTGGCCAAGCACAACCTCAAGGTCTGGGCCATCTCCAACCACCTGGTCGGCCAGGCCGTCTGCGACCACCCCATCGACGCCCGCCACCAGGCCATCCTGCCCGCCCGCATCTGGGGGGAGGGCGACGCCGAGCAGGTCCGCCGCCGCGCCGCGGAGGAGATCAAGGACACCGCCCGCGCCGCGGCCAAGCTCGGCGTGGACACCGTTATCGGCTTCACCGGCTCCTCCGTCTGGCACACCGTCGCGATGTTCCCCCCGGTGCCGCCGTCGATGATCGAGGACGGCTACGCCGACTTCGCCGACCGGTGGAACCCGATCCTGGACGTCTTCGACGAGGTCGGGGTGCGCTTCGCCCACGAGGTGCACCCCAGCGAGATCGCCTACGACTACCACACCACGGTGCGCACCCTGGAGGCGATCGGCCACCGGCCGGCGTTCGGGCTGAACTGGGACCCCTCCCACATGGTCTGGCAGGAGCTGGACCCGGTCGGCTTCATCCTGGACTTCGCCGACCGGATCTACCACGTCGACTGCAAGGACGCCAAGGTCCGCACCGGTGACGGCCGGCGCGGCCGGCTGGCCTCCCACCTGCCCTGGGCCGACATGCGCCGCGGCTGGGACTTCGTCTCCACCGGCCGGGGTGACGTGCCGTGGGAGGACTGCTTCCGGGCGTTGAACGCGATCGGGTACGCCGGGCCGATCTCGATCGAGTGGGAGGACGCCGGCATGGACCGCCTCGACGGCGCCCCCGAGGCGCTGGGCGTGATCCGCAGGCTCAACGCCATCACCCCGCCGACCGCCTCCTTCGACGCGGCCTTCTCCTCCGAGTGAGACGGGTGCGGCCCGCGCCCTCCGGTCGCACCGGCGGGCGCGGGCCGTACCGGAACCCGGCTCAGTCCATGATGACGATCTGGCGCAGGACCTCGCCGCTCTTCAGCGCGGCCACGGCGTCGTTGAGGTCGGAGAGCCTGATGCGAGCGCTGATCATGCTCTCCAGGTCGAGTTTGCCGGACCTGTAGAGCTCGGCGAAGAACGGGAAGTCGCGGCGGACGTCCGACCCGCCGTACAGCGAGCTGAGGATGTTCTTGCCCTCGAACAGCAGGCTGAAGGCGCTCAGCGGGACGGTGTCGTCCATCGCGCCCGCACCCACCACGATCATGTCGCCGCCACGGCGGGTGGCCTGCCAGGCGGTCATGATGGCGGCGGACTTGCCGACGGCCTCGAAACCGTAGTCGAACCCCCTGCCGCCAGTCAGCGACCCGATCGCGTCCATGAGCTGGTCGGGGGTGACGGCGTGGGTGGCCCCGACCTTCTTGGCCGGCTCGTGCTTGGATTCCAGCGGGTCGATCGCCAGGATCGTGGTCGCGCCGGAGATGCGGGCCCCCTGGATGATGGAGAGGCCGATGCCGCCGGCGCCGACCACCGCGACGGTCGAACCGGCCTTCACCCGGGCGGTGTTGAGGGCCGCGCCGACACCGGTGGTGATGCCGCAGCCGATCAGCGCCGCCACCTCGTAGGGCACCTCGGGATCGACCTTGATCGCTCCCTGCCAGGGCACGACGATCTCCTCGGACCAGGTGCCGCACCCGGCCATGCCGAACGCCGGAGTGCCGCCGCCGTAGCGGAAGCGGGCGTTGACGAAGCTGTCCATCATGTGGGTCATGCACAGGAACGGCTGGTTCACCAGGCAGTTCGCGCAGCTGCCGCAGGCCGGGGTCCAGTTGATGATGACGTGGTCACCGGGCTGGACCGTGGTGACATGGTCGCCGACCTCGACCACCTCGCCCGCGCCCTCGTGCCCGGGGATGACGGGGAGCGGCATGGGCAGCACGCCGCTGATCACCGACAGGTCGGAGTGACAGACGCCGGTCGCCCTGATCCTGACGCGGACGTCCGCCGGACCTGTCGGCGCGAGGGTGAAGTCGTCGCGGATGTCGAGCTTGTCGTCACCGACGGCATGCAGAAGCGCACCACGCATGGGGGTCCTCCTAGTTCTCCTCAAGGGAGAGTGCGGCTTTGGGGCAGGACCGCACGGCGTGCCGGACGCGGTCCGTCATCTCCGGCGGCGGCTCAGGCAACAGCACATGCAGCTGGTCGTCGTCATCGAGTTCGAAGACCTCCGGGGCGAGTCCGGTGCAGACCGCGTTGGCCTCGCAGACCAGATAGTCAACTTTGATCTCCATGTGGGCCTCCTATGCCGCGGTGGCGAGCTTGCGGTGAGCCCAATTGACCGTGCCGAGCTGGAGCTTCCGCGAACCTTCGATGAAAGCGGTGATCTCGTCCTCGGTCATCACGATGTGAGCGCGCTGGTTCACGGTGCAAAGTAGAACATGTTCCACAAGGTCGGGCAAGGGTCGTTCGGAATGTTGTTCGGTCTCGGTAGTCTGCCTCAATGAGCAACCCGACCATGCCCGCCGACCTGCTGCACGCGGCCCAGCGCGCCAAGGGTTTCATGCCCCACGCCGAGGGTCTCGTCCTGTTCGAGACGGCTTCCGCGTACGGCCCGCGCGGGCCGATCTGCGAGATCGGCACCTACTGCGGGAAATCGGCCGTCTACCTCGGCGCGGGAGCCCGGCAGGCCGGTTCCGTCGTGCTGACCGTGGACCACCACCGCGGCTCGGAGGAGATCCAGCCCGGCTGGGCGCACCACGACCCCTCGCTGATGGACCCCCGCTTCGGCAAGATGGACTCGCTGCCCACCTTCCGCACCACGCTCGCCTCCGCAGGGCTGGAGGACGAGGTCATCGCGGTCGTCGGCCGGTCGGAGCAGGTCGCCCGGCTGTGGAACACCCCGCTGGCGATGCTCTTCATCGACGGCGGCCACTCGGAGGAGCCGGTGACCAAGGACTACGAGGGATGGGCCCCGCACGTCATGCCGGGCGGCGCGCTGGTCTTCCACGACGTCTACCCCGACCCCGCCACCGGAGGGCAGGCGCCCTACCGCGTCTACCAGCGGGCTCTCGCCTCCGGCGCCTTCAAGGAGGTCAGATGGGAGGACTCGCTGCGGGTGCTGGAGCGGATCGGCCCGGGCATCGGCTGAGCGACCGGCCGCGCTCCGGCCGGGGCGGCGGGACCCCGCACACCCCCACGGGACCCGCCGGAGCGGCCAGCGGGGGCTCAACGCCGTTCCACGGTCATGATCGAGACCGCTACGGGCTCCCTCACCCCCCTGACCTGGACCACCGCCGAGGCGATCAGTCCGGCCCCCGCCCGCAGCAGCAGCCAGCCGCCTTCGTGGACCCCCGCCACGGTAAGCGGTGTCGCCGGCGGCAGGGCCGCCTTCGACAGGCAGCGGACGGCCGTCCAGACCCGGGCGGCCACGGTCTCCCCGGGCTCGTCGCAGCACTGCCGCAGCTCGTCGACCAGCGGGGCGAACGTCTCTCCCAGAGACTCTCGCGCTTCATCCACCCGACCCCAGGAGCAGTACGCCGGACCGTCCACGCCGAGCATGAGGTCGCCCAGCCGACTGCGGGACGTCCCGCCGTCCATGGTCACGTGCAGCGCCGGATCGAGGCCGAGCGCGACCGCGGCCCGTTGCAGGTAGACGGCCAGCAGGTTCGGCGGCCATGGGTCGCGCCGGGGGAGCGGGCCGACGTCCCTCAGCCGTAGCCCGGTCCACGCCGCGACCAGCCGCCCGCGCACGTCGGTGGCGGTGACGTCCCAGACGTACTCGCCCCCGTCGTGGTGGCGTTCGGCGGCGTGCAGCCGCACGTCCCCCTGGGACGGCCGGACCACCAGCCGCTCGCCGCCGACCGGCAGCAGCCGCCGGTGTGGCACGCACGCCTGCAGCGCGTGGATCGTGGCGTCGCTCAGTCCCGGACTGCCCAGCACCGGCCTGCCCGTGAACCAACCGTCGGGGTCGTCGCCGTGCAGCTCGCCCCGGCACCCCCGCGCCTCGACGAGGGTGAGCTCCCTGACCCGCTGGAACCGCCCGGTGTGGAAGCACAGCGCGCCGTACAGGTCCCCGGCGCCCAGCGGCTCGGAGCCGTCCCGGTTCAGCTGTGGTACGGCCAGCGCCTCGTGGGCCGGGTCCACCGGGAAGACCGCTCTGAAGTGGTCGACGTGGAACCCGGTCTCCTCGCTGCGGACCACCACCTCGACCGTCTGCCCGTGCCGGAGCGCGCACACCCGGATCGTGGTGCCGCCCCGGTCGGGCACGACCACCGGCCGGTCGAACGTCATCTGCCCGGCCTCGTCCAGCGGCCGCCCCGCCAGCGCCCCCGCGGCCTGCGCCATCGCCTCCAGCGCCACCACCGCGGGCAGCACCGCCTGCCCGTCGATCCGGTGGTCGTCCAGGTAGGTGTCGCTCCTGAGCGACAGGCGGCTGTCGGCGACCAGCTCCACCCCGGGGACGTGCACGCGCACCTCGTCGAGGAACCGGCCGCCCCCCGGGCACGGGGCCGGAGGGCCGTCGGGCCGGCCGTGGACGGCCACGCCGGACGGCAGGTCACCGGTCCTGAGCAGGGTGAGGAACAGCTCCGCCCCCTCCCGCGACGTGATGGCCGCCTCATCGGTGCAGGCCGGGAGCTCGGCCGCGTCCGGTGGCCCCTGCGGATCCGTCCCTGCCCACACCGGCCAGTCGACGTTCAGCCCGCCGATCCCCGCGACCCGCTCCCGCACCGCCGCGTCGGCCGGGCCGTACCGGCCGATCGGCGGGCCGAACGTCACGACGCGCCGGGGCGTGGTGACGGCGAGCAGGTTGTCCAGGCCGGTCAGCCAGGACGCGACACGCCCTTCGACGTCCTCGGTCGTGAGGTCGGCGGCCCGGCCCGGCTCACCGGCGCCCGCCGAGTGGATCACCATGGTGACCGGCCCCAGCGTGCTCTCCAGCTCCCGTACGGCACGTGCCGCCTCCTCGGCGTCGCCCACCTCCGCCGCCGCGTAGCCGTACCGGATCCCCCTGCCGGTCAGTTCCTTCAGGTTGCCCATCAGGATCACATCGTGGTCCGGCTCCTCCCGCCCGAGCAGGGCCAGCCCGCATCCACCGGCCTCGGCCAGCGCCATGGCGCAGGCGAACCCGATCCCCTCGCCGCCGCCGCTGACCAGCACCACGTCCGCGGGGCCCACCGGGAGCGGCCCCGCCGGGTCAAGGGTGAGCGGGCTGCTTTCGCCGGTCACCGGGTCCGCGGCGAAACACCTCACCCAGCGCGTCACCCCGGCCACCGGACCGTCATCCACCCGGCCCGCGTCGCCCGGGGGCCTGCCCGCGGCGTCGCCGTACGGGACGGACGAGCAGGGGCCGGGGATGAAGAGACGGTCGCGCCAGATGTCCATGGGGCGGGTGGGCCGGCCGCCGTAGAGGGGGGTGAGGTCCGGAATCGCCATGGCCGCCCAGAGCGCGGCGGCCTGGGCCGGGGGGAGATCGCCGGGGGAGTGGGAGGCCGCGTTCTCGTCACGCGGGTGAACGGTGTCCGCTCCCCGGCCGGTGCGGGCCGGTGCCGCGCCGTCCCTGTCAGCGCCATCCCTGTCGCCCGGCCCGAAGTGGATTCCCGGCAGGACGGTCTCCCGGCCGGATCCCGGAGCGGCCGACCGCTCCAGGGCGATGCCAGCCCGCTCGGCCAGCTGTTCCGCCGATCCCGCCACGATCGCGATCCGCACCGGCCCGGCCGGAGCGGTCCCCAGCGCGTACGCGAGATCGCAGAGCTCCGCCTCCGACCACCGCACCGCCTGGTCGGCGACCCGCTCCAGCACCGGCCGTACGGCCCGCGCGTCCTGCCCCGAGAACGCGAACACCAGCGGCTCCTCCCGGGAGGGCCGGTCGGCCGCCCGCCGGGCCGGGGTGATCTCCGGTGCGGTGAGGCGGATGCCCGCGTCCACCGGGTCGGGGGCGCTGAGGACGAGATGGGCGTTGACACCACCG
The DNA here is from genome assembly GCF_044741965.1 of Streptosporangium sp. NPDC087985. Lineage (NCBI taxonomy): Bacteria > Bacillati > Actinomycetota > Actinomycetes > Streptosporangiales > Streptosporangiaceae > Streptosporangium > Streptosporangium sp. NPDC087985. Next base: position 122,864 of record NZ_JBIUTQ010000004.1, on the reverse strand, counting down.
AACCCCGCGGCGCTCACCCCCGCGTGACGGGGACCGGCGGGCCACGGCTCGGCGGCGGGCAGCACACGCAGGGGTGTGCCGGGGACGGTAAGCAGGCGGTGGGGGTCCACACAGCCGGTGGTCGGGGGGAGCACGCCGGAGGCGATGCTCAGGGCGGCCTTGATCAGGCCCGCGACCCCGGCCGCCGCCCTGGTGTGCCCGATGTTGGCGGTGACGGACCCGATCGCCGCCCGCCGCCCGGCAACGGGCCCAGCCGTCGCCCGATGGAGGACGCCGGGCTCGGCCGCCGCGTGCCGTACGGCCTCGAAGAGAAGACGGGTGAGGGCGGTGAGCTCGGCCGTGTCACCGGCGGCGGTGCCGGTGCCGGCGCCTTCGAACAGGGCGACCTCGGCAGGGGAGACATCGGCCTGGGCGTAGGCGCGGCGCAGGGCCAGGAGTCGGCCGTCGGCGTCGGAGCGGGTGACGTCGTCGCCCCTGCCGTCGCAGGACACACCCCAACCGGCGATCTCCGCGTAGATCCGGAGCCCGGCGGCGCGGGCGTCGGCCGTGCGCGTCAGGGCGACGATCCCGCAGCCCTCACCCGGCCAGAGACCGTCCGACCGGGTGTCGTAGATCCGCATGCGCTCACCCGCCAGCACGCCCGCCTTGGCGAGTCCGACCAGTTCGGACGGGTCGAGGCCGAGATCCACGCCGCCGGCCAGGGCGAAGTCCGCGCTGCCGTCCAGCAGCGAGCGGCAGGCAGTGATCACCGCCAGCAGGGACGAGGCGCATCCGCCGTCCACCGTGTATCCGCCGCCGCGCAGGTCGAAATGGGCGCAGATGCGCGAGGCGACCGTGCCGGGCGGACCTCCGGCCAGGTTCTCGTCCGAGGCCTCCGGGAATGGCCGCAGATACTCGGCCTCCGCCTGGGCCAGCAGCCGGGCGGCCGTCTCCCCGGAGAGCCTCGCCAGTGCCGAGGCCAGCACGCGCCGTACGTGCGGCCAGCGCAGCCGGAGCGTGGCGCCCCGGGTGATCCCGCCGGCCGCGGTGGTGCCGACGACCACCGCGGCCCTGTCCCGGTCGAGACCCTCCCCACCGGGCAGACCGGCGTCGGCCAGGGCTCGGGACGCGGTCTCCAGGGCCAGCCAGTGGGCCGGGTCGGTGACGCGGTGGACCGGCTCGGGGACGCCGAAGGCAGCCCGGTCGAACTCCCAGCCCTCGATCAGGGCGGCGCGGTCGCTGTAGGTGCGGTCGGGGGCCGACCGGTCGTGGGAGTGGTAGTCGGCCAGGTCCAGCCGTTCGGCCGGGAGGCGTAGGAACGCCCGCCGTCGCCACATCACCGTCTCCCACAGGGTCCCCGGATCGGGCGCGTCCGGATAGGTACAGGCCAGTCCCACGATCGCGACGGACATTCGGCACACCCCTCAGGTGTTCACATGGATCACGGCTGGACGCCCGCCGGGACCTCGGAGAGGTCACGCGCGTCGGCGGGGACGGGAACGGTGGGCGGCCGGACCCGGGCGAGCAGGGCAAGGCCCGCCCCCCGGCCGGCACAGACGATCAGCAGGGCGAGGAACAGCCCGGGGACGATGTGGAACCGGACCAGCAGGCCGTAGACCGCCGCCGTGGCGAGGCCGAACACCACCTGGTGGCGGGGGCGGGCGGGCGTGGTGCCCAGATCGGTGATCATGTAGTTGGTGTAGAGGACGGCCGCCACGCCGGTCATCGGCAGCAGGACACCGGCCACGGAGCCGTCGGCCAGGCCGCCCGGGACGAGCCCCTGCAGGACGGACCCGCCCACCCAGCCCAGGAGCAGCGGCAATCTCCCGATGAGCACGGCGTTCGCCACCGAGCCCAGCACCAGCACCACCGGCGGGACGAGCGCGCCGGACGGCCCCGACAGCCATTCGGTGAACGGGTACGGCGGTGCGACGCCGACCCACGGGAACAGCAGCAGCACGACGGCGACGCCAAGGCACGGCGGGTTCATGTAGTGCATGCCGGGCGTGGCTCCGGCCCGGTGTCCTGCCGCGCCGGGCGTCCTGGTCCGCAGGACGTACGTGCTGCCGACCCCGATCATGACGGCCAGCACGACCGGCATCGGGCGCGCGCCGGCGTACAGCAGCATCGCGCAGGTCAGCCCGGTGACGTAGGAGGGCAGGAAGAAGCCGGCCAGCCGGAGGCCCCGCGCCCCGCGGTACCGGGCCGGGCGCCGCCACGCCCACGCCTCCACGGTCTCCAGCACGAACGCGGTGCCCATACCGGTGGCCGCGCCCACGACGGGCGCCAGATATGGCTGTTCGAAGCCGAGCACGGTATGCCCGAGCACCGTGACGAGAGTGATGGAACCGGCGAAACGGCGGAGCGTCCTGTCGCGACCCCGGACGGCATTCATGATCAGTTCATCTCCGAGGCGTGGCCGTCGGCCAGCAGGATCCGGTGCCAGCCGGGCTTCACGGACACCGACGCGGTGCGTGGGACGCCGCAGGCGTCGCGCCAGGACAGCTCGACCGGGAACAGGCCGCCCGGCGCGTCTGTCCCCAGGCCGAACAGCAGCTCCGGTGCGGAGACACCGTTGTGCCCGTTGGCCGGGTAGAGCTGACGGCTGAGTGTGGTCCCGCCGGGCAGGCGCATCCTGGCGGTGGCGCCGATGGCGGGACGCGTCAGGGCGGGGACGGGTACGGCGGAGCGGCGCGAGGGAGGGAGGAACGGGTCCGGGCTGACCAACGCGGGGATCGCCATCCCGGGCCGCCCCGGCGGGAGAGGGGACGGAAGGGGGCCGAGCAGCGCGGAGAGCGCCCGGCCGGTGCCGGTCGGGGCGGCGGCCGTACCGCAGGATCCGGCGGGGAGGCGGAGCCGCAGGCCCACGAACGGCGCGGTGGCACCGTCGTTGCGGTAGAACACCGACGCGGACCACTGGTTGGCGACCACGAAGTCCAGCCGCCCGTCGTCGTTCACGTCGCCGACCGCGAACGAGCGGCCGGCCGCGTCGCCGCCGACCCCGGCGCGCCGGGCCACGTCCACGTAGCGCCCGTCGGCGCCCCGGGTGAAGAAGCTGTTGGCGTCGCGGTCCGGAGGGTCGGTCCCGACGTCCGGCCAGAGCGCCGACGGGGAGAGGGCCGGGTCGTTGGAGATCGCGCCCTCCCGCAGCCGCGCCCAGCGGCCGGCGGTGTCCCTGACCGACCCGGTCGCGTGCATGATCTCGTCGGTGCCGTCGTTGTCGAAGTCGGCGGCCTTGACGTCCCAGGACCAGCCGCTCCGGCTCAACCCCAGGTCCTCGCCGTGTTCCTCGTAGGGCGCGTGGCCGTCATGGAACCCGCCCGGCCGGGAGACGAAGGCGAAGTTGTTCCCGTGCCACCCGTCGTTCTCCGCGATGTTGCTGACGAGGATGTCCGGCGTGCCGTCGGCGTTGAGGTCGGTGAAGCCGACCCCCATGCCCTCGAACGAGTCCTGGCCGACGACGCTGGACCTCGGCGTGGTCAGGTCCCGGGTGCCCTGTGCCTCCCGGAACCTGATCCTCCCGGCCGTGGACTCGTTGACCAGCAGCCTGTCCGGGCCGAAGTCGCCGGTCACGTACAGGTCGGGCCGCCCGTCGCCGTCCAGGTCCTGGGTGCCCAGCGCGAGCGTCCAGCCCTTGCCGCCGACCTCGTCGAACACCCCCTTGACCTCGGCGAACCGTGCCGGCCCCGTCGCCCGGTAGAGCCGGTTGGTGCCGCCGTTGCGGGCGTCGGACAGCGAGTCGGGCATCGCGATGTCGCCGTGGTCCCCGGTCTTGTCCAGCACCCGGGCGCCGTCCGGGAAGTAGTTGCCGAACACCAGGTCGAGGCGGCCGTCCCCGTCGAAGTCGCCGACCGTGGCGGCGCTGGTGTTCCAGACCTCGGGTTCCGCCGTCAGGTCACGCCGGCGGAAGGCCGCCCTGGACGGCGGAACCCCGGGGACGCGGAGGAACAGCGAGGGTGAGCGGCCCCAGTAGTAGACGACCAGGTCCTGCCAGCCGTCCTGGTCGAGGTCGACCGGCAGGCATCCCATCGGCGCCTCGTACGGCCTGCGCCCCGGCGCGACCAGCGTGAACGGCCGGTAGCCGCGGGGCGTGCCCGGTACGGGGCTCACGGTCACCGTGTCGTGGCGCGGGTCGACCAGGCACACGTCGTTGGAGACGGCCGTGTTGTCGGCGTCGAACAGCGCGACTCCCGCGCCCGTCGACGACGCCCAGGCGCGGATGCTCCGGTAGCCCGGCGCGACCGGCCGGAGACTCCGATCACCCGGCCGGTCGGCCGGGCCGAGAGGGACGGCGGTGAAGGAGAAGTCCGGGACGGCCTCCGCCGCCGAGGTGCCGGGTGGTCCGGTCATTTTCCAGCCGGTGGCGCAGGCGGCCACGGCCAGAGCTCCCGCCGCGCATCTACGGACCCCCGATATCGATTTCACGGCTCCCCCGAGCTGAGGTCATGAGTCGCGGTTACGCCGCGCCCATGCCTTCCGGATCCCCGCCCGCCAGGCCTGGTAATGGTCACCGCTGTGCGCGTTGTGCCCCAGGGCGACGAGCGCGGAGTCGGTCCAGCCGGCTGCCTCGTCGACCTCCGCCCCGCACAGCGTGGGGGCCGCGGCGGCCGTGTGCCCGGGCACGATCCCGGAGATCAGCCGGCAGGCACAGGCGAAGGCGCTGCCCTGGACGAGATGGGCGCGGAAGCCGTCCTCGGACGCGGCCGCGCTCAGCCGTTCCAGCCCGGCGGTGTCCGCCCCGCCCGTGTACGTGGCGGCCATGCCCACGCCGCTCCATAGGTCGGCGCGGCGTCCCGGAGGGAACTCGGCGATGCGCAGGATGACGTCGTCCGCGCCCGCGCACTCGTGGAACCAGAGCATCCGGCCCAGTCCCTGGTCGAATATCGCCCGGCGGGTCCGGTCCATCAGGCCGGCCGTACGCTGCCGGCCGACCGTCCGGTCGGTGGCGAAGAAGCCCTGGTGGAAGCCGAAACCGTCGAACGCCAGCCAGCGCAGCAGCGGGTGGACCGAGCGGATGCCCCACATCGGCCGCAGGCCCAGCCGGGCGTACGCCCAGCCGGTGCCCAGGTGGACCAGGTGCGGATAGCGCATGCCCTGCCCGCTGAGCAGGCCCCTGAGCCGCCGGCCGCCGGTGATCGTGAGCACGTCGAGGGTCGCGCAGGCCATGCCCGCGCCCTCGTAGGCGAACCCGCGCAGCTCCTCGTGGAGGTCGTCGATCCGCTCGACCTCACCGGCGACCATCGCGTTGAAGCCGGTGAGGAACGACTGGTTGGCGGTCTCCAGCCGCTCGCGCGCCGGGCCCAGCCGGAACCTGCGCGGTCCGGAGTCGACCTGGGCGAGATCCTGCCAGAGCAGGCCGGGCAGGCCGCGTGGCCTGGTCAGCTCCAGCTCGGCCGGATCCACCGGGGGCGTCGGGGCTGAGGTCGCGGGACCCGGCGTGGCCGGGGTCGACGCTCCCGGAACGGCCGTGGCCGCCGGGACCGGGGCGTCGGGAGACGGTGGTCCCGGAGCGATGGGAGCCGCCGGATCGGAGACGCTCTCCCCGTATACGGCCTCCCCGGCCTCGGCCTCCTCCGCCCAGGGGACCCGGTCCATCTCCGCGGTGATCTCCGCGTCGGCGACCCTCCTCGCGACGATCCTGTCGGTGCCACGGATCCGGTCCGCGCCAGGGGCCTCCCCCGTGGCGGCCTGTCCGGCTCCGTCGCCCTGAGCCACTGTCCGGGTGCCCTCCGCATTGCTCACATGCCTGAACGTAGTAATCCGGATTCAGGGCTTCAAGCACCGCGTTTCGGGTCCTGGCAAAGAAACCGTTAGATCCCAGGGGGCCGGTCAGGTCAGTGAACGGGCGTGGCTGCAGCCGCAGGCCGCGGTGGGACGGTCCGTGACGTACCTGCCCGCGTCCCGGAAGATGCCCGCGGCGGCGGTGTGGCCGGCCAGCGCGTCGGCGGCGAGCACGACGGCGGCCGCGGTGTAGGCGGAGCGCTCGTGCGGGAACCACCTCTCGTTCACGAACTGCCAGCCGGTCCAGTACGAACCGTCCTCGTGCCGCAGGTGCTGCATGTCGGCGAAGAGTCTCAGCGCACGGTCCCGCTCACCCATGGCCTCCAGCGCGAGCACGAGTTCGCACGACTCGGCGCCGGTCACCCACGGCTGGTCGGATACGCAGCGGATGCCGAGCCCCGGCTCCACGAACGTGTCCCACTCCTCGGCCAGCCGCGCCTGGGCGGCGGGACCGCGCACCGCGCCGCCGAGGATGGGGTAGTACCAGTCCATCGAGAAGCGGCTCTTGTCGGCGAACGCCTCGGGGTGGGCGGCGAGCACGTGACCGAGCTCGTCGGCCGCGAGCTCCCAGTCGGGCTGCGGGTCGCCCAGCCGCTCACCCAGCAGCACACCGCTGCGCAGCCCCTGGTAGATCGAGGAACAGCCGGTCAGCAGGGCGTACCGGGCGGGGCTGCCGTCGGCGGCCCGCTCCCAGACGATCTCGCCCCGGGTGGTCTGCAGCCCGACCACGAAGTCCAGCGCCGACCGGACGACCGGCCACATCTCGCGGGCGAAGCCCTCGTCCCCGGTGACCAGCAGCTCGTGCCAGACGCCGACCGCGACGTAGGCGGCATGGTTGGACTCGCCGCCCTGCTCGACGGCCCTGCCCCCGGCCAGCTTCATCGGCCAGGAGCCGTCGGCACGCTGCGTGCGGACCAGCCAGTCGTAGCCTCTGCGGACCGGCCCGGCCAGCCCGGCCACGCTCATCGCCATCAGGCATTCGATGTGGTTCCAGGCGTCCACGTGTCCGTCGGGCCAGGGGACGCCGCCGTCGCGTTCCTGCACCGCCGCGATGCTCTGCGCGGTCCGGATGACCTGGTTCCAGTCTGTCGGGTCCCAGGAGGTCATCTCAATCCTTTCAGCATGGAGACCACGGACTTCAACCCTGGGGAGGAGGTCAAGCGGGCTTCCGGACGTAGAGCACCACGCTCTTGCCGATGAGCGGGTTCAGCACCGCCTCGGCGATCCGGGTGGCGGCCGGGCGCTTCATGATGTCCCAGACCAGAATCTCGTGGTAGGCCTTGGCCAGCGGGTGGTCGTTGTTGTTGACGCCCACCGCGCACTTGATCCACCAGTACGGCGCGTGCAGGCCGTGGGCGTGGTGGTGCGGGCCGATCTCCATGCCGACCGACTTCAGCTTGGCGCTCAGCTCGGCCAGCGTGTAGATGCGGACATGACCGCCGGGGGCGGTGTGATACGCCTCGTCCAGCGCCCAGCAGATCCGCTCCGGCAGGAAGCTCGGCACTGTGATGGCGGCCTGGCCGCCCGGCTTGAGCACCCGGAAGATCTCCCGCATCGCAGCCATGTCGTCGGGGATGTGCTCCAGCACCTCGGCCGCGATCACCCGGTCGAAGCTCGCGTCCTCGAACGGCATCGCGAGCGCGTCGCCGGTCACGGTCTCGGCCGTCGCGCCCGGGGGCACCTCACCGGCCTTGTCCATCGCGACGAACATGCTCGCCACGCCTTCCAGCTCGCCGGCGTCCATGTCGAAGGCCACGACGTCGGCTCCCCGGCGCAGCACCTCGAAAGCATGCCGTCCGCCGCCACAGCCCAGGTCCAGAACTCGGGTTCCGGGCCCCACGGGCAACCGGCCGAAGTCGACAGTCAGCACTCGCCGCTCCTCTTGAGATGATCGGTTCGAGGTCGGTTCCCTCGCCCGGCCGGGTTACTTCGCACGGTGGGTCTGGATGGCCTCGTGGTAGGCCTCCACGGTCCGCTGGGCGACGACGTTCCAGGTGTAGCGCTCCATGACCCGGTCGTAGCCCTTCCTGCCCACCGCGGCCCGCTCCTCGGGGGAGTCGTGCAGGCGGCGCAGGACGGCGGCCAGTTCCTCGGGGTCGCCGGGGGCCACCTGGACGGCCGCGTCGCCGACCACCTCGGGCAGCGCGCCGGTACGGCTGGCGACCAGCGGGGTGCCGCAGGCCATGTGTTCGACGGCCGGCAGTGAGAAGCCCTCGTAGAGGGAGGGCACGACCGAGATCTCCGAGGTGGCGATCAGCTCGCCCAGCTCGGTGTCGGAGATGCCGTGTACGAATCTGACCCGGTCGTTCAGGGAGAGCTCGGTGACCAGCTTCTCGGTCGGGCCGCCGGGGGTGGGCCTGCTGACCACGGTGAGGTTCACGTCGCGCTCGGTGGCGAGCTTCGCCACCGCCCGCAGCAGCGTCGAGACGCCCTTCATGGGGGAGTCGGCGCTGGCCACCGCGACGATCGAGCCGGGCCGCTTGGGCATCTCCGGCCGCGGATGGAAGTAGCGGGTGTCCACGCCGAGCGGGATGAGCCGCATGTTGGCCTGCGGCACGTTGAAGTCACGGTGGATGTCGGCGAGGGAGGACTCGCTGACGGTCAGGATCGGGCTCAGCCGGGGTGCGACCTTGGCCTGCATCCGGACGAAGCCGTACCACCTTCTGAGGGAGAGCCGCTTGCGCAGCGGCGCGGCCTTCAGTTCGATCCGCCGGTCCACGCTGATCGGATGGTGGATGGTGCCGACCAGCGGGAACAGCCTCTGGATGCCGAGCAGGCCGTAGCCCAGGGTCTGGTTGTCCTGCACCACGTCGAAGTCGCCGACGCGCTTCTTCAGCTCGCGGTGTGCCCGCAGGGTGAAGGTCAGCGGCTCGGGGAACCCGGCGGTCCACATGGTCGCGACCTCAAGGCAGTCGATCCAGTCGCGGTACTCGTGCAGTTTGGGAGTGCGGAAGGGATCCTCGTCGCGGTAGAGGTCCAGGCTGGGGACCTTGTTGAGGATGACACCCTCGTCGAGCTCGGGGTACGGCTGGCCGGAGAAGACCTCGACGTGGTGTCCGAGGGCGACCAGCTCACGGCTGAGGTGACGCAGGTAGACCCCCTGGCCGCCGCAGGTCGGTTTGCTGCGGTAGGACAGCAGCGCAACCCGCAGTGAGTCCGCACCTGGCACGGCAACCCCTTCCTCAACCTGTCCGGAAGGGGACAGGCACCGCGAAAGATGACCTTAGTACATCGGACCCTACCATTTAGGAATCTTCTTGGACCCGATGTGTAATTGTTCCTAGAACGGTCCTCACCGCTCCCGAGCTGCGAAGTTAGCCAGATCGAGCGTGATTCGGTGAAACCTGTTCTAGCCGTGGCGGGGCCAACATGGTGCCCATATAGGGGCGTGGCGGTACATTCGCCACTCAGTGGCACAAGGTCCGCTCGACGAACAAGGAGGACGCGTTGGCCAGGCGCGCACTGATCACCGGTATCACCGGGCAGGACGGTTCCTATCTGGCCGAGTGCCTGCTGGAGCAGGGGTACGAGGTGTGGGGTCTGGTCCGGGGTCAGGCCAACCCCCGCGTCTCCCGGGTGCGCAAGCTTCTGCAGGACGTCCGGCTTGTCCGCGGTGACCTGCTCGACCAGGGTTCGTTGATCTCCGCCGTGGAGAAGGTCCAGCCGGACGAGGTCTACAACCTGGGCGCCATATCGTTCGTCCCGATGTCGTGGGAGCAGGCCGAGCTCACCGCCGAGGTCACCGGCATGGGCGTGCTCCGCATGCTGGAGGCCATCCGGGTCTGCTCGGGGATCTCGTCCTCGCGGACGGCCGCCGGGTCAGGACAGATCCGCTTCTATCAGGCTTCGTCGTCGGAGATGTTCGGCCAGGTCCGGGAGACCCCGCAGAGCGAGACCACCCCCTTCCACCCCCGCTCGCCGTACGGCGTGGCCAAGGCCTACGGTCACTTCCTGACCCAGAACTACCGCGAGTCGTACGGCATGTACGCGGTGTCGGGGATCCTGTTCAACCACGAGTCCCCGCGCAGGGGAGCCGAGTTCGTCACCCGCAAGGTGACCCTCGGCGTGGCCCGGATCAAGCTCGGCCTGGCCTCCGAGCTGCGCCTGGGCAACATGGAGGCCCGCCGCGACTGGGGCTACGCGGGCGACTACGTCCGCGCGATGCACCTGATGCTCCAGGCGGAGACGCCGGAGGACTACGTGATCGGCACCGGCCGTACCCACAGCGTCCGCGAGCTGGTAGAGGCCGCCTTCACCGCCGCCGGCCTCGACTGGGAGCGGTACGTGGTCGGCGACCAGACCCTGCACCGTCCCGCCGAGGTGGACCTGCTCTGCGCCGACCCGAAGAAGGCCCGTGCGCAGCTCGGCTGGGAGCCCTCGGTCTCCTTCGAGGAGCTCGTCGGGATGATGGTCGAGTCCGACGTCACACTCCTGTCCGAGGGCGGCGACCCCGACCAGGACTCCTCCTGGCCCTGACCTCCGGCCCCCGGCCTCGGCGCGGCCTGCCTGTCCCGCGGCCGCCTCGTCCCCTGCCGGCTCCGGTTATCGGGCTTGCCGGACCCGCTCCAGGTAGTGGACAAGGCCGCGCATCCGGTCCACGGGCCACGGCAGGCTCTGGCCGATCTCCTCGCTGTTCTCCTTCCATATCCTCTGTGCCGCGGCCTTGGTCTGCTCGCCGTCGGCGCCGTCGGCGTGGAACCGGTTCCCCAGCGCGTCCCAGCGGTCGACCAGGGCCCGCACCCGCGGGTCGTCGACGGAGGTGTCGTCCTGGACGTGCCGCAGGAGCTCCTCGACGAGCCCGGCCCATTCGGTCCTGGCCGCCTCGACGGCCCCCGGACCGAGTTCGGCCCTGCGCTGGGCCAACCGCTCCCGTTGCTCCGTCGTGAATGAGGTCTCGAACACCGAGATCATCTCCAAGGTTGTCATGAACTGGTCCGGATCGGGCATCGACGCGCTGTCGATCTGTCCCAGCAGCCCGCGGAGCTGGTGCGTGAGCTGCTGGACCTGTGCGGCGTGTGCCTCCAGCCCGTGTAGCTGGGCCGTGAGCAGGTCGCGCATCGCCGCCAGATCGCCCGCAGAGTCCGCGAGTACGCCCGCGATCTCCTCCAGCGACAGCCCGAGCACCCGCAGGGCCCGCACCCGGTACAGCCGCCGCACGTCGTGCCCGGTGTAGCGGCGGTAGGTGAAGCGGCCGATTGCCGCTCACAGGTGCGAGGTCGCCGCCCAGGTCGGCCGCATCATGCGCGCACGGGGTTGTGCCGGGCCGGGCCGGTGGGGGTGCCGGCCCGGGATGGGGCGGGGGAGCTCAGCGGTTCTCGTGGCGGCGCTGGCAGTCCATGCAGAAGCGCGCCAGGGGACGGGCCTTCAGCCGCTCGTAGGGGATGGCCGAGCTGCAGTTCTCGCAGCGGCCGTAGGTCAGCTCGGCGATGCTCTGCAGGGCGTTGCGTACGACGACGGTGCTCCGCTCGGTGGAGGCGATGTCAGCGAGCAGGCCCGACTTCGCCGAGACCTCCACGGCGTCGTCGTTCACCGCCGCCTCCAGGTCCGCCAGCTGCTTGGTCCGCCGGAAAAGCTGTCCCTCCAGCTCCTCGCGGATGGTGTCGAGCTGGATGCTGCTGAGGTGGATGTCGGAAATCACGATGTCCGAGTCCTTTCGGAAGTACGGGAGAAGAGATGTAGGAGTGGCCGTCAAGGCCGGTCTGAGGCCAGCAGCCGGGCCAGGCCGCGGACGGTGGCGCGGGCCGGGTCGGGGGCCACGCTGACGCTGACACGCAGTGCGGAGCACAGGTGCTGGGCCAGGCCGGGGCGGGTGGCACCGCCGCCGGTGATGATCAGGCCCCGGTCGCGCGCTCCACGCCGGATGGAGGCCGGAACGCGGTTGACGAGATCGGCGAGTGTGGCCGCGACATGGGTGAGGAGATGGGCGGGCATGCCGGTGACCCTCCCCGGGTGGAATTCCCTGATGATCTGCACGGAGCCGGTGTCGACGACCTGACCGCGGCTGATGACGGCCGCCTCGATGATTCCGGCGCCCATGTCCAGCAGGATCCGCGGGTGCGGGTCCGTCACGCTCACGCCGCTGCCGACGGCGGCGGCCAGCGGTTCCTCCACCACCGCCACCGGGCAGCCCGCCACGGCGCGGACCGCCGTGACGGCGGCCCGGCGCTCCGCTCCGGACGCGGCCACCGGCACGCCGAGCAGGAGACGCTCCAGCGGAGCCGTACCCTGCCTGGCCGAGGCGCGCAGGATGCGGCCGGTCAGCCGGGCGCAGGCGGACGCGTCGGCGACCATGCCGTGCCGTACCGGCCAGCGCCACCGCGCGTCCGGTACGGCGCCCGCCGTACCGGTGTCCGGTTCCGACAGATCTGCCGGGACGGCGGACGGCTCGTCGAGCAGCGTGTCATTCCCGGAGAGCAGCAGCCGGGTCCGCGCCGTTCCCAGGTCGAGGGCGGCGTGTCTGCCGTGAGTGATCACGTCACCGGCTCCTTGCGTCGTGGCAGACGCTGCAGTGCCGGGTGTGCGGGACGCGCCGCAGCCGGCGCAGCGTGATGAACGCCCCGCACCGCTGGCAGGTGCCGTACACCCCGAAGTTCAGCCGTTCGATCGCCGCCTCGATCTCCGCGACGGTGGTCTTGGCACGTTCGGCACGTCCCCACGCGAGTGGGACCGGTTCGCCCGCGGCCGGAGGTCCCGGTACGGTCTCGTTCTCGGTGAGAGAGGTCCACTCCGCCCGCGCGGCGACGAGCCGCTCGTGCAGGAGCGCGTGCAGTTCATCAAGCTGGGCGGTGTGGCGCTGGTACTCCTCCAGCAGCCTGCTTGTCGATCTGATGTCACCCATGACGACATCGACTCCTTGAATGACTCACGGTGGCTCGGGCCGAGCGCGGCCCGCCACCGGGAAAGCCGGAACCCAGACGCATGGCGATGCGTTGCACCGCGCTGCTTGGAGCCCCCGCTCGAACTCACCGTTCGATGGAGGCCGGGAAAAGGGAAGGAGTCTAGAAGCGCGGTGGACTGCGTGAGCTGACGACCCGCTGGACGTCACGCCGGGGAACGGAGGCCGGGCCCGTGGAGAGCCAGGCGGCTGACAGCAGGATGGCCGCCGCCCCGGAGCCCACGGCCAGGAGGGAGCGGAGCTGTCCCGGTGTCGGCAGGTGCTCGGCACCGCCGGCCAGGAGTCTGGGCGCCGTTGAGTGGTGCGTGCCGTTGGTCTGGGGAACCCAGAGGCTGGTGCCGACGTCGGTGGGTCTCCACCCGCCGGACCACGGGGAGGGGGCGATGGCGGCCAGGATGACAACGAGAACAAGGCTCACCGCGGCCGCGGCCGCAGTGGGCCTGGGTGTGCCCCACCGCGGTTCCCTCATCACCTCGACCATAGTCGACGTTCCGGGAAAGGGCACTTCATGCGGCGGTAGGTGTTTCCGCACGTGCGAGGGGGCGTGGACGTCGCCCGCGCCACCTCCGTCACGGCCGGTGTCTCCGCAGGCGCCGGGGAGCGCCCCGGGACACGCCGGACCGGCCCGCGGGATCACGGGCGAGATCGTGATCGCGGTCCTGTCCGTGTCGTTCCCGCCCTTCAGCTGAGAGTGACCGGCAGGTCCTTGATGCCGTTGATGAAGTTGGAGCGGAGCCGGCGGGCCGGACCGGCCTGGGCGAGGTTCGGCAGCCGCTCTGCCAGCACTTCGAAGAGCACCCGGAGTTCCAGCTTGGCGAGGTGGTTGCCGAGGCAGAAGTGGGCTCCGCCGCCGCCGAAGCCGATGTGCGGGTTGGGGTCGCGGCCGATGTCGAAGACGCCGGGGTCGGCGAACACGTCCCCGTCCCGGTTGGCGGAGCTGTAGAAGACCACGACCTTGTCGTCCTCCCTGACCTCCTGCCCGCCGATCGTCGTGTCGGCGGTGGCCGTACGGCGGAAGAGGTTGACCGGGGAGACCCAGCGGACGATCTCGTCGGAGGCGGTGCGGGCGAGGGCGGGGTCGGCGACCAGCCGCCGCCACTGCTCGGGGTGTTCAAAGAAGGCGAGCATGCCGCCGGAGGCCGCGTTGCGGGTGGTCTCGTTGCCCGCGACGACCAGCAGGAGCACGAAGAGGTCGAACTCCTCCGTGGTGAGCGTCTCGCCGGCGGCGTCGGGCATGAGCAGCTTGGTGACGATGTCCTCACGCGGCTGCTCGCGCCGGGCGGCGGCCAGGGCGTTGGCGTAGGCGTAGACCTCCATGGCCGCGTTCGCACCCGCGGAGGGGTCGGCGGCGTAGTCCGGATCCTCGGACCCGATCATCTGGTTGGACCAGTTGAAGATCTTGTCCCGGTCCTCGACGGGGGCGCCGAGCAGCTCGCAGATCACGTACAGCGGCAGCGGGGCGGCGATGTCCCTGACGAAGTCGGCCGATCCGCGCCCCTTGGCCTCGTCCACCAGCTCGTGGCAGATGTCACGGATGTGCTGCTCCAGGGCGCCTATCATGCGCGGGGTGAACCCCCGGTTGACCAGGGAGCGCCGCCGGGTGTGCTCCGGCGGATCCTGGTTGAGCATCATCATCCGCTGGAGTGCGAGCAGGTCCTCGGGCAGCTCGTTGAAGAGCGCGAGTCTCCTGCTCGACGAGAACAGGTCGGAGCGGCGGGAGACCTGCACCACGTCGGCGTGCCGGGTGACCGCCCAGAAGCCGGGCCATCCCCGCTCGTCGTCGCCCCGGTGCCAGTGGACGGGGTCGTTGGCCCGTAGCCAGGTCAGCTGGTCGTGAGGAGCGCCGTCCCTCCGGTAGAGGTCCTGATCGACCAGATCGATATCCATTGGTCCTCCTGCGCGAACCGGACCGGCGTCTCTCGACGCGGCTCATTTCGATGCAGCCTAGGGGGCACGGTCGGCGGGCGTACCCGCCTGTCCGTACGGCATGGGCCTCGCGGAAAGACCCGTCGTGGACGGGGCGGTCGTGAGGCCGCCGTCAAAGGGGGGCCTGCCTTCCGTCGGGGCATGCCGGGTCGCCAGGAATTTGATCAAGCGCTTGGCGAGACGGCCTTCTGAAACGTGTTCTATTACGCGGCGGGGGCCGAGTCAAGGGGGCCCGGTCGGCCGGGGCCGCCGCGCGGGGCGGATCGGCGCTCTCACCGACAGCCGTGTGGGTCCTGCCCGCCTGGGTGTTCAGGTGCCGCGGTGTCCTTGCTGACGATCGTGTAGGTCCGGCCCGCCTGGGCGTTCCAGGTGAGCGTGTCGCCGTCGCGGCTCGGGCTGACCGCGGCGCCCGTCTCGTCCCGGACCCGGTGGTCACCCGAGACCAGGGCCGCGCGGACCTTGACGGTCCCGGTTCTCCCGGGCCGCAGGGTGATCCTCTCACCGGAGCCGTTCCGCCAGGAGACGTCCACGGTCACGTCACCCCGGGCGCGTAGGCCGGTGACCGAGCCGGTCGGCCAGGCGGACGGCAGCGCGGGCAGCACGTGGACGGTGCCGTGCCGGCTCTGCAGCAGCATCTCGGCCATGCCGGAGGTGGCGCCGAAGTTGCCGTCGATCTGGAACGGGGGATGGGTGTCCCAGAGGTTGTCCAGCGTGGAGGATCTGAGCTGCTCGCTGAGCATCCGGTGGGCGTGGTCGCCGTCCAGCAGCCGGGCCCAGAAGTTGATCTTCCAGGCCTTGCTCCACCCGGTGCCGCCGTCGCCGCGCGCGGTGAGCGAGACCCTGGCCGCCGCCGCCTCCGGCGTGCCCGCCACGATCTGCCGCCCCGGGTGCAGCGCGAACAGGTGGGAGACGTGCCGGTGGGGGTTGCCGCGGTCGTCCCAGTCGCTCTTCCACTCCTGGAGCTGGCCCCAGGAGCCCACCCGGATCCCTCGGTCGAGCCTGGCCAGCGCGGCCGTGACCTCGGTCTGGAAGGCGGAGTCGACGTCCAGCGTCCTCGCGGCCTCCAGGCTGCCGGTCAGCACGTCGAAGACGATCTGCTGGGACATCGAGGCGCCCGCGGAGAAGTCGCCCTGCTCGGGGGAGTAGCTCGGCGAGACCACGAGCGTGCCGTCACGGGGGTCGACGTGCAGGTTGTCCAGCCAGAACTCGGCCGCGCCCTTCATCACCGGGTAGGCGGTGTCCCGCAGGTAGGCGGTGTCGCCGCTGAAGAGGTAGTGGTCGTACATCTGCTGGGTCACCCACGCCGCCGCCTCGGGGAACCAGAAGGCGGAGGCCCAGTCGTGCACGCCGGTGAACCCGAACGGGTTGGTCTCGTTGTGCACCACCCAGCCCCGCGAACCGAACATCTCCTGAGCGGTCTTCCTGCCGGGCGCGACCATGGCCTGGATGTACCGGTCGTAGGCGACGGCCGTCTCGGCGAGGTTGGTCTGCTCGGCGGGCCAGTAGTTCATCTGCAGGTTGATGTTGACGTGGTAGTCGGCCGACCAGGGCGGGCTGGTGGAGTCGTTCCACACCCCCTGCAGGTTGGCCGGGAGCGACCCCTCACGCGAGGAGGAGATGAGCAGGTAGCGGCCGTAGGCGAAGAACAGCGCCTCCAGGGCCCGGTCGTCGGCCGAGGCGCCGCCGGTGTAGGCCGCGCGGAGCCGGTCGGTCGGGACCGCCGGAACCCGCTGCCCCAGGTCCAGCCGCACCCGGTCGAACAGCTGCCCGTAGTCGCGTCGGTGGGCGGCCCTGAGCCGGCTGAAGCTCCTGGCCGAGGCGGCGTCGACGGCGGCGGTCACCCTGGCGTGCGGGTCGGGGCCCCGGTAGGAGGGGTAGGCGTCGGCGTAGTCGGTGCCCGCCGAGAGCACGAACATCGCGCTGTCGGCGCCCGTGACGGTGACCCGGTCGGTCCCGTCGGTACGGCTGCCGCCCCGGGTGACCACCTGGACCTGCGCCTCGAACGTCATGCCGTTGTCGGCGAGCGTGCCGCGGACGGTCAGCCGCCCGTCCGCGACCGAGACCCGCCCGTCCGGGTGGGGGGAGGAGGTTCGGAGCGTGAAGGAGACCTTGCCCGGCCGGTCGGCGGAGATCCGCCCGACGATGACGCCGCCGGGGTGGCTGGCGAAGTACTCGCGGGAGTAGGTCACGTCGCCGGAGCTGTAGCCGACCCTGGCGACCGCCTCGCGCAGGCTCAGCTCCCGCCGGTAGCCGGTGGGGCCGGCCGGGGCGTCCGGCACGTCCAGCCAGAGGTCGCCGAAGGGCTGGTAGGCCCCGAACCCGCTCCTGGGCCGGCCCAGCGTGGCCGCCACCGCCGAGGGGGCCATCCTGCCGTCCCGGTCGATCCGTGCCCGGACCTCGGCGATCGCCTCCGGCCGGGGACCGGTCCGGTCGCCGGAACCGTAGCCGCTGGAGCCGGGGCCACCGGTCCACAGCGACTTCTCGTTGAACTGGATCCGCTCGCTCGCCACCCCGCCGAACACCATGGCACCCAGCGCGCCGTTGCCGATGGGCAGTGCCTGGGTCTCCCAGTCGGCGGCGGGTCTGTCGTACCAGAGCGTCAGGTCGTCGGACACACGGATTCCTCCGATCAGGGGGCCGGCCTGTCCCAAGGAGATAGCACCGAAACCCCCGCGATAACAAGGTTTGACCTCCGATGTTTGAAGCCTGTGGATCAATGGAGCGGACTCGCGCTCTGGACGGTCCACCGGGGGATCCCCGCCGTCCTCCGCGCGGCCCATCCGATGAATGCCCGGAGAGAGCCGGGGGATCACCCCCCTGATGGGCCGTCATCTGCGGATTCTCCATCGGTAACGGATCGGATGTATCTCTCAGGGGGATTGACATGGAGGTCCGACGTCGTTCAACATCACGGCACGATACATCCGATGTATAAGCGAAGGGTGCGGTGTGAAACTGCTGCGAGTCGGGCCCGTCGGCCAGGAGCGACCAGCCGTCATGGACGGGGCCGGTGCGCTCCGCGCGATCTCCGAACCCGAGATCGACGGGACCTTCTTCGTCTCCGGGGGAGTGGCGCGCGTCCGCGAGGCGCTGGAGCGGGACGAGCTGCCCGTGCTGGAGGCGGAGGGGCTGCGGATCGGCGCGCCGGTCGCCCGGCCCGGAAAGATCGTATGTATCGGGCTCAACTACCGCGACCACGCGGAGGAGACGGGCGCGGCGATCCCGGCCGAGCCGATCGTCTTCATGAAGGCCCCCAACACGGTCATCGGGCCCTGTGACGAGGTTCTGATCCCGAGAGGCAGCGTGAAGACCGACTGGGAGGTCGAGCTGGCCGTCGTCATCGGCGAGACGGCCCGCTATGTGGAGACGCACGGAGAGGCGCTCTCCAAGGTCGCGGGCTACACGATCTCCAACGACGTCTCCGAGCGCGAGTTCCAGCTCGAACGCGGCGGCCAGTGGGACAAGGGCAAGTCCTGCGAGACGTTCAACCCGCTCGGCCCCTGGCTGGTCACCGCCGACGAGATCGCCGACCCGCAGGCCCTCGGGCTGCGGCTCCGGGTGGACGGCGAGCTGTACCAGGACGGCGACACCAAGAACATGATCTTCCATGTCGCCGAGATCGTCCGCTACCTCAGCCGGTTCATGGTCCTGGAACCCGGCGACGTCATCAACACCGGCACCCCGGCCGGCGTCGCACTCGGCCTTCCGGGCACGCCGTACCTGCGCGCGGGCCAGATCATGGAGCTGGAGATCGACGGCCTGGGCCGCCAGCGCCAGACCGTGGGGCAGGCGTGACCGGCTGTCGCATCACCGCGCTGGAGACCCACGACATCCGCTTCCCCACCTCGCTGGAGCTCGACGGCTCCGACGCGATGAACCCGGACCCGGACTACTCGGCCGCCTACCTGGTGCTGAAGGCCGACGACGGGTCCGAGGGCCACGGCTCCGCCTTCACCATCGGCCGCGGCAACGAGGTGCAGACCGCCGCGATCAGGGCGCTGGAGCCGTACGTGCTCGGTAAGGACGTCGAGGACCTGGGCGCGCTCTGGACGGACATGGTCCACGACTCCCAGCTCCGCTGGCTCGGCCCCGAGAAGGGCGTCATGCACATGGCGATCTCCGCCGTGGTCAACGCGCTCTGGGACCTGAAGGCCAGGCGGGAGGGCAAGCCGCTCTGGCTGCTGCTCGCCGGGATGTCGCCCGAGGAGCTCGTCGCGCTGGTGGACTTCCGCTACCTCAGCGACGCGCTCACCCCGCGGGAGGCGCTGGAGATCCTGCGCGCCGCCGAGCCGGGACGGCAGGAGCGGATCGCGTACCTGAAGGAACACGGCTACCCCGCCTACACCACCTCGCCCGGCTGGCTCGGCTACGGCGACGACAAGCTCCGCCGCCTCTGCGAGAAGGCGATGGCCGACGGCTTCCCCCAGATCAAGCTGAAGGTCGGCGCCGACCTGGAGGACGACCGGCGGCGGATGCGCATCGCGCGCGACACCTGCGGGGACGACTTCCCCATCGCCGTCGACGCCAACCAGCGCTGGGACGTCGGATCCGCCATCGCCTGGGTGAACGCCCTAGCGGAGTTCCGGCCACACTGGGTCGAGGAGCCGACCAGCCCCGACGACGTGCTCGGTCACGCCGCCATCGCGCGGGGCATCGCGCCGATCCCGGTCGCCACCGGCGAGCACGTGCAGAACCGTGTGATCTTCAAGCAGCTCCTGCAGGCCGAGGCCATCTCCTACCTGCAGATCGACGCGGCCCGCGTGGCGGGCGTGAACGAGAACATCGCGATCCTGCTGCTCGCCGCCAAGTTCGGCGTCCCGGTCTGCCCGCACGCGGGCGGGGTGGGCCTGTGCGAGCTGGTCCAGCACCTGGCGATGTTCGACTACGTCGCGGTCAGCGCCTCGATGGAGAACCGGGTGATCGAATACGTCGACCACCTCCACGAGCACTTCGCCGACCCCGTGGTGATCAGGAACGGTTCCTACGTCGCGCCGAGCCGCCCCGGCTCCGGCGCGGCCATGCACGCCCGGTCGATCAGCGACCACACCTATCCCGACGGTCCGGTCTGGAGGTCCCTCAATGGGTGAGTTCGACGGCCTGCGAGCGCTGGTCACCGGCGGCGGGTCCGGCATCGGCCTGGCCACGGCCACCCTGCTCGCCGAGCGCGGCGCGACGGTGGCCTGCCTGGACGTCAACCCGCCCGGCGAGCCGTTCATCCCGGTCAAGGCGGACGTCACCGACGAGGACACGGTCCGTACGGCGGTCGCCCGGGTCGCCGGGCAGATGGGGGGCCTCGACATCCTGGTGAACAACGCCGGGATCGGCGCGGCCGGGACGGTCGAGGACAACCCCTACGAGGAGTGGTTCAGGGTCCTGGACGTCAACGTCCTCGGCATCGTCCGGGTGACCCGGGCGGCCCTGCCGTACCTCCGGCTCTCGGCGAGCGCGGCGATCGTCAACACCTGCTCGGTCGCCGCTGCGGCGGGGCTGCCCCAGCGGGCGCTCTACAGCGCGTCCAAGGGTGCCGTCCAGTCGCTCACCCTGGCGATGGCCGCCGACCACGTCCGCGAGGGCATCCGCGTCAACTGCGTCAACCCCGGCACCGCGGACACGCCCTGGGTGCAGCGCCTGCTCGACGCGGCCCCCGACCCGGTGGCCGAGCGGGCGGCCCTCTCGGGACGCCAGCCGATGGGCCGCCTGGTGAGCGCGGACGAGGTCGCGGCCGCGATCGCCTACCTCGCGAGCCCGCTCGCGGGCTCCACCACCGGCACGGTCCTGGCCGTGGACGGAGGGATGCAGGGGCTCAGGCTCCGACCCGCCACGTGACGCGGCGCGGCCCGGCGGCGGACGAGGTACGAGATACCGGTTCACCAGCAAGTTCACCCCCCACTTGGTTTCGAATCGAGGCAACGGTATGAGACGTGAAACTGCGGCAACGGGCGTGGCACTGCTCGCGCTCGTCTGCACCATCTCGGCATGTGGCTCGTCGGGGACCACCGGCACCTCCGCCGCGCCCGCCGACACCGGAGCCAAGGGCGGAAAGATCGGGGTCGACTTCCCGCGTGCCGACTCCGACTTCTGGAACTCCTACAACAAGTACGTCCCCCAGCTCGCCGGGGAGTTGGGCGTCGACCTGATGCCGCCGACCAACTCCCAGAACGACGTGGCCAAGCTGGTCGCCAACACCCAGGCGCTCCTCGGCCAGGGCGCGAAGGCGATCGTCATGGCCCCGCAGGACACCGGCGCGATCGCCTCCACGCTGCAGACCCTGGAGGGTAAGAACATCCCGGTCGTCTCGGTGGACACCCGTCCAGACAAGGGCAAGGTCTTCATGGTCGTGCGGGCCGACAACAAGGCCTACGGCACCAAGGCGTGCGAGTTCCTCGGTGAGAAGCTGGGCGGCAAGGGCAAGGTCGTCGAGCTCATGGGCGCGCTGTCGTCCGTCAACGGCCGGGACCGGGCCGAGGCGTTCGGCGCGTGCATGAAGGAGAAGTTCCCCGGCATCACGATCTTCGAGGAGCCGACCGAGTGGGACGGCACCAAGGCCGCCTCGATGCTGCAGACCCGCCTCCAGCAGCACCCGGATATCAAGGGCGTCTACATGCACGCCGGCGGCGTCCATCTGGCCCCGACCCTGCAGGTGCTCAAGGCCAAGGGCCTGATCGTGCCGCTGGAGGACCCCAAGCACGTCTTCGTGATCTCCAACGACGGCATCCCACAGGAGTTCGAGGCCATCCGCAAGGGGGAGATCGACGCCACGGTCTCCCAGCCGGCCGATCTCTACGCCAAGTACGCGCTCTTCTACGCCAAGGCCGCGGTCGACGGCAAGACTTTCCAGCCCGGCCCGACCGACCACGACAGCACGATCATCCAGCTTCCGAACGGTCTTGAGGACCAGCTTCCCGCCCCGCTGGTGACCAAGGAGAATGTCGACGACAAGAATCTCTGGGGCAATCAGGTCAAGTGATGACATCTTCCGTTAAGGCGGTCGAAGCGCTCGGCATCACCAAGCGCTTCGGCCCGACCACCGCGCTCGACCGCGCCGGGATCGCCATCACGGAGGGGGAGACGCACGCGCTGGTCGGCAGGAACGGCGCGGGCAAGTCCACCCTGGTGTCGATCCTGACCGGTCTCCAGCGCCCCGACGAGGGCGAGATCCGCTTCGGCGGAGAGCCCGCCCCGCCGCCGGCCGACCGGGACGCCTGGCGGCAGCGCGTCGCCTGTGTCTACCAGAAGTCGACGATCATTCCCGCGCTCACCGTCGCGGAGAACCTCTTCCTGAACCGCCAGACGGATCGGGGCGCGATCAACTGGCGTGCTCTGCGCTCACGGGCCAGGCAGCTCCTGGAGCAGTACGGCGTGGACGTCGACGCCGACAGCCTCGCCGGAGACCTCGGCGTCGAGCAGCGTCAGCTCCTGGAGATCGCCAGGGCACTGTCGTTCGGCGCCCGGTTCGTCATCCTTGACGAACCCACCGCCCAGCTCGACGGCGCTGCCATCCAGCGGCTCTTCGACCGGATGCGCGCGCTGCGGGAGCAGGGCGTGACGATGATGTTCATCTCGCACCACCTGGAGGAGGTGTACGAGATCTGCCAGAGCGTCTCGGTTTTCCGCGACGCCCGGCACATCGTCACCGCGAAGGTCGGCGACCTCCCGCACGACCGGCTGGTCGACGCGATGACCGGCGAGGCCTCCGCCGCCTACGAACACCGGTCCCGTACGGCCGACACCTCGGCCCCCGTCGTCCTCGCCGCCCGAGGGCTCAGCCTCGACGGCCGTTACCGGAGGGTGGACCTGGCCGTCCGGTCCGGGGAGATCGTCGGTCTGGCCGGCTCGGGCAGCAGCGGCAAGGTCGGCCTGGCCGAGACCCTGGTCGGCCTCCGCAGGGCCGACACCGGCACGGTGACCGTCAACGGCACCGAGGTCAGACCGGGAGACGTGCCCTCGGCTCTGGCCGCCGGGCTCGGCTTCGTCCCCCAGGACCGGCACCGGGAGGGCTTCGTCCCGCTGCTGTCGATCGCGGAGAACGCCACCGTTCCGATCGCGCACAAGCTCGGCCGGTACGGCCTGATCTCCCCGGCGAGACGGCGTGAGCGCGGCGCCCGGATGATCGCCGAGCTGGACATCAAGACGACCGGCCCCGACCAGCCGGTGGGCGACCTGTCCGGTGGCAACGCCCAGAAGGTCGTGCTGGCCAGGGCATTGGCGGACGACCCCCGCGCTCTCGTGGTCATCAACCCGACCGCCGGGGTGGACGTGAAGGCCAAGCACGCGCTCCTCGGCGCCGTGGAGGACGCGGCCGCCCGGGGGGCCGGAGCGGTGCTGGTCTCCGACGAGCTCGACGACCTGCGGATCTGCGACCGGGTCCTGGTCATGTTCCACGGCCACGTCGTGAAGGACGTGCCGCGCGGCTGGACCGACACCGAACTGGTGGCGGCGATGGAAGGTATCGACCAGCGATGACCACGACAAAGACCTCTCCCGCGGCGGCCGTTCCGGCGGGCCGCCGCATCCAGCTCGGGCGCTTCCGGGACCTCACCCTGGTCCCGGTGATCGTCATGCTGCTGATCGCCGGATCCTTCGTGGATCCGGTCTTCCTCACCCCGGGCAACCTGATCAACGTGCTTCAGCAGCAGTCGGCCCTGGCGCTGGTGGTGCTCGCCGAGGCGCTGATCCTCATCGCCGGCAAGTTCGACCTGTCTCTGGAGTCCACGGTCGGCATGGCCCCCGCCGTCGGCGTGATGCTGGTCATCCCGGTGGCCTCCGGCGGGTTCGGCCTGGAGTTGCCCGCCGTCCTGGTGATCCCGCTCTGCCTGCTGATCGGCGGGTTGATCGGCGCCTTCAACGGCTTCCTGATCATGCGGTTCCAGCTCTCGGCCTTCATCGTCACGCTGGCCATGATGATCGTCGTTCACGGCCTCCAGCTCGGCCTGACCCAGGGCAAGAGCCTGTTCGCGCTGCCGGAGTCGTTCCTCTACCTCGGCAGTGCCACCTGGCTGGGCGTCCCTGCGGCCATCTGGATCACCGGCGTGCTCTTCGCCGGGGCCATCGCCGCGCTCGGCTACTTCCGGGCCGGTCGCGCGCTGTACGCCATCGGCGGCAACGCCGACGCCGCCCGCGCGGCGGGCATCCGGGTCGAGCGGGTCCTGTGGACCGTCTTCGTCGTCGGTGGCGTGATCGCCGCGCTCGCCGGAGTGCTGGAGACCGGCCGCCTGGGCGGCATCAGCGCCAACCAGGGCGTCGGCTGGATCTTCATGGCCTTCGCCGCCGCGGTCATCGGCGGGGTCAGCATGGACGGCGGCAAGGGCACGATCCTCGGCGCTCTCACCGGTGTCCTGGTGATCGGTCTCGTCGAGAACATCCTGACGCTGAAAGGCGTGCCCGGCGAGTGGAAGCAGCTCGTCTACGGTTCGATCATCCTGATCGCCCTGATGATCAGCCGCCTCGCCGGCGGCAAGGCGCAGGACTGATCCTCTTCCCCAGCGGCTACGGCAAGGTACAGGATTGACTGCCATGACCTTCCCCCTCAGCACCTACGGCTTCGGCTCCGCCTCGATCGGCAACCTGTTCACCGCCGTGGGCGACGACGAGGCCAGGGCGACGGTGGACGCCGCCTACGACGCCGGGTTCCGTCACTTCGACACCGCGCCCCACTACGGGCTCGGCCTGTCGGAGCGGCGGCTCGGCGCCGCCCTGGCCGGACGGCCCCGCGACTCCTACACCCTGTCCACCAAGGTCGGCCGCCTGCTCGTGCCGGCGCCCGCCGGTGGTCCCGCCGGCAGGGACGACCAGGGTTTCGACGTCCCGGCCGACCTCCGCCGGGTGTGGGACTTCTCGCGGGACGGGGTGCGACGGTCGCTGGAGGAGAGCCTGGCGCGGCTCGGCCTCGACGCGGTCGACATCGTGCTGATCCACGATCCGGACGACCACTGGGAGCAGGCCGTGTCCGAGGCCTATCCGGCCCTGGCCGAGCTGCGCGACCAGGGGGTCGTCAGGGCCGTCGGGGTCGGCATGAACCAGGCGGAGATGCTCACCCGGTTCGTCCGCGAGACCGGTGTGGACATGGTCATGCTGGCCGGCCGCCACACCCTGCTCGACCGGTCGGGGGCCGAGGAACTGCTGCCGCTCTGTCAGGAGCGCGGCGTCCCAGTGTTCGCCGCGGGGGTGTTCAACAGCGGCCTGCTGGCCACCCACGAACCGTCGGGCACCTACGACTATGCCCCGGCCTCCGAGCCGCTGCTCGCCCGCGCCCGCCGGATCGCGGCCGTCTGCGAGCGTCACGGCGTCACCCTGCCCCAGGCGGCACTGGCCTTCCCGCTACGCCACCCGGCGGTCGTCTCGGTGGTCGTCGGCGCCAGATCCGCCGCCGAGGTCACCCGCAACGCGGCCCTGGCCGGCCGGCCCGTCCCCGAGGACCTCTGGGCCGACCTCGCGGCCGAGGAACTGATCACGGGCTGAACGGCAGGGGCGGCCGTCAGTAACCGCCGAACCAGCCCGGGACGTCGAGCCGGAAGAGATCCGCCGGGGTGACCTTGCGCAGGTCGGTCTCCATCGCACGCAGGCGTTCCTCGCCGAGCGTCTGGGCCCAGCGGGCGCGCAGCTCGTCGAAGACGCGCGCCGACCGCACGAGGGAGTCGACGCCGCGCTCGGTGAGCCGTACGACCTTGCGCCGCGCGTCACGCGGGTCGGAGCCGCGCTCCACGTAGCCGAGCTGCTCCAGCGAGTCGATGGTCTTGCCCGCCGCCTGCTTGGAGACCCCCAGTCGGCGGCCGAGTTCGGTGGCTGTCGTGCCGTCGGTGCCGATCGCCTGGAAGACGAAGCCGTGCATCGGCCGGAGGTCGGGATGCCCCTGGCGGACGAGTTCGGTGTGGAGCTCGTCGATGAGGACGCGGAAACCCATGAACAGCCGGAGCGGCAGCTCGAATCCCGGCGGGTCAACGGACACGGCAGGCGGCCCGATCCGCTGCTTGGTCAACCATATTGTCCAAGCTAGGGGATGACGCGATACCTGTCATCCGGTGGGGCCGGCCCAGCGCCCCACCCGGCCGTCCCGTTTGATCATAATGATGAGGGGACAGGTACGGTCTTCTCTGATCATTTGGCGTTGAGAACTTCATGATCTCGAAGCTCGTACCTGCCCGCTCCTCTGGCCGATCGTGTGGCCCATTACTGCCGCGGATCAGGCGACGGGCTACTCGATGTCACTTTTCCGGGGTCCGCTCACCAGGCGTCCTACCACCAGGGGCCACACACCGCGAGCCGGGTAAGGGTGTCCCCGCAGACCCGGAACCGATTGCCGGGCGCACCGCTCGTCTGTTGGGCCGGACTCGTGGCCGGCAAGCCGGCGCCCTGCACGACGGAGGGACCGCACTGGATCCAGCTGATTCCGGAGTTGGCGGTCGAGTCCATCCAGACTCGGTCGCCCTTCTTGGTCGCTCCCCGGATGACGGCCCATATGTGCTGGGCGCCGTTGACCGTGCCCGTGTGCAGCTCTAGTCTCCTGCCGTCCATGAGAGTGCTACTAACGATGGTTCCGGTCTTTTCGTAGGGAATTTTCACGCAGTCGGCGACGGATGCCTGCGCGGCGCTTACGGGGGCGGCGATTGTCATCATTCCCGCGGCGAGAACGCCTGCTGCGGCAGCGGAAAGAATTCTACGAGTCGATCGCATGTGTTTCCCTCCTGAAGAGGAATCCGTTTTACGGATACCTCGTGCTAGGTGGATCGCATCAGCCGAACATTGTCTGTCGGCGCACAGCGCTCTGCTGTCCGCGCACGCCTGTCGACCCCTGCCGGTTGTCGGCAGGGCTCCGACGGGGACTCTGCTGGTTAACCACAGGTGGGGAGTGTCCGAAAAGTCCTTGAAGGGGCCTGTCGAGATGTAGTGACCGGTCGTGAAGTGCGGGGATCGCCGATAGCGGGGAAACACGCCGGATATCCGGGGCCCTGGACCATTGAGGGGTCCGCCGTTTCGCCCTGGCGGACCCCTCGGGTGGCTCCTGGCATGGTTCCGCGTGTCGTGCGGTATTTCTCCGTGTGGTTCGAGAACGCTCTGGACCGGATGGCCCGGCCTGCTCCCTGTTCCTTACCGATCCCAGGGCGAGCGGACGCGGATTGCTGTCCCTACCACCAGGGGCCGCACACCGCGGACTTGGTGGGGGTATCCCCACAGGCCCGGAACCGATAGCCGCTCGCAGTGCTCGTCTTTTTGGCCGCGCTCGTGTTCGGCGAGCCGTCGCTCTGCACGGTGAAGGGACCGCACTGGATCCAGCTGGTCCCGGAGTTCTGGGTCCAGTCCATCCAGACTCGGTCGCCCTTCTTGGTCGCTCCCCGGATGATGGCCCATCCGTGCTGGGCGCCGTTGATCGTGCCCGCGTGCAGCTCTACTTTCCTGCTGCCGTCCAGGGTAATGCTGTTAATGACGGTTCCGGTCTTGTTGTAGGGAATGTCGACGAAGCCGTTTTTGCCATTCGTGCAGTCGGAGGCGGCCGCGTGCGCGGCGCCCATGGGGGAGGCGATTGTCATCATTCCCACGGCGAGAATGCCTGTGGCGGCAGCGGAAAGAATTCTGCGAGTCGATCGCATGTATTCCCCTCCTGAAGAGGAATCGGTTTTGCGGACACCTCATATTAGGTTGACGACATAAGCCGGACATTGCCTGTCGGCGCCCAGTTCTTTACTGTCCGCGCACACCTGTCGATCCCTGTCGGTCATCGGCAGAGAACTCTGCGGGCCGGCCGCAGACAGGGATGGGTGACGCTCTCCACCACCTCGTCGATCGCCGGGATGCCCGCGGCGGATGATTGCTCAGGCGAGCGCGCTGCGCAGCCACTCCTCGACACCGGCGATGTGGACCGTCGCCCAGGCATGGGCGACCTCGGGCTGCCCGGCCGCGATGGCGTCGCAGATCGCGGCGTGCTGTTCGCGGGTCTTCTCCAGGGCGTTCTCCTGGGTCAGCCCCCGCCAGATCCGCGCCCTGGTGGTGGGGCCCGACAGACTCTCCAGGAGGGAGCAGAGCACCGCGTTGCCCGAGCCCGCCGCGATGCGCCGGTGGAACTCCAGGTCGTTGGCGACGAGCTGCTCCACGCTCGGGTGCGCGGGCAGCGCGCCGAGGATCTCGCGCAGCCGGTCGACCTCGGCCGCGGTCATCCGCGACGCGGCCATCGCGGTCGCCGCCGGCTCCAGGATCCGCCGGACCTGGAGGAACTGCAGCACCGTGTCGTCCTGGTGGAAGTCCACCACGAACGACATCGCGTCCAGCAGGAGCCGCGGCTCCAGGCTGGTCACGTAGGTGCCGTCGCCCTGACGCACGTCCAGCACGTTGATCAGGGCCAGGGCGCGGACGGCCTCCCGCAGGGAGTTGCGCGACAGGCCGAGCCGTCCGGCCAGCTCGGACTCCTTCGGCAGCCTGCTCCCGGGGACGAGCTCGCCCGAGAGGATCATCTGCTTGATCCTGTCGATAGCGGCGTCGGTGACCGCCACGCTTCACCGTCCCCGGATTCCCTCATACATCGGATGTCTACGAGTGTAGGGCGTAGCGGACCGGGTCCCCTGGCATGCGGCGGATCACCCCTCGGGTCTCACCCCGCCACCGGCGTCTGCCGGGCGCCGCCTGCCGTACGGCCCCGCGGCGGGATGTCAACGGTGGTGTTTCTCGCTCTCAGAGCCGTTCGAGAACGGTCGCCGTGGCCAGCGCCCCACCCGCGCACATCGCCACCAGCGCGGTGGACGAGTCCGACCTCTCCAGTTCGTGCAGGGCGGTGGTGATCAGCCGGGAGCCGGTCGCGCCGACCGGGTGGCCGAGGGCGATGGCGCCGCCACCCGTGTTGACCCGGTCCATGTCCGGCCCGTGCACCGCGGCCCAGGAGAGGACGACCGAGGCGAACGCCTCGTTCACCTCGAACCGGTCGATGTCCCCGATGGTCATGCCCGCGGCGGACAGGACCCTGGCCGTCGCGTTCACCGGCCCGTCCAGGTGGTAGTACGGCTCGGCGCCGACGAGCGCCTGGGCGAGGATGCGGGCGCGGGGGCGCAGGCCGTACCGGGCGGCGGCCTCCTCGCTCATCAGCAGCACGGCCGCCGCGCCGTCGGAGATCTGGGAGGCGCTGCCCGCGGTGTGCAGGCCGCCGCCCATCACCGGCTTGAGCCTGGCCAGCCCCTCGACGGTCGTCTCGCGCAACCCCTGGTCGGTGTCCACGGTGCGGCTCTCGCCGGTCGGCTGCCCGTCCTCGCCGAGGATCGGCGCGGTCACCTTGACGATCTCCCGGTCGAACCGGCCCTCGGCCCATGCCTCGGCGGCCAGCCGCTGGGACCGGGCGCCGAACCGGTCGAGCCGCTCGCGGGTCAGCCCGCGCCGCTGGGCGATCCGCTCGGCGGCGGTGAACTGGTCGGGCAGGTCGATGGCCCAGTCGCCGGGCCGGGGATCGGCCGGGAACACGTTGCTCCCCAGCGGGGCGCGGCTCATCACCTCCACGCCGCAGGCGATGCCGACGTCGATGATGCCCGCCTGGATGAGGGCCGCCACCAGGTGTACGGCCTGCTGGGAGGAGCCGCACTGCGCGTCGATCGTGGTCACGCCCGTCTGGTACGGCAGGCCGGCGTAGAGCCAGGCGTGCCGTCCGACGTGGCCGCCCTGCTCACCCGACTGGGTGACGCACCCGGCGAAGACCTGGCCCACGGCCGACGGGTCGATCCCCGACCTGTCAACCAGGCCCCTCAGCGCCGCGGCGAGCACCGCCTGCGGCTTCAGCCCCGCCAGCCAGCCGTTACGCCTGCCGATCGGGGTTCTCACGGCCTCGACGATCACTGCACCCATACGATCCCCTCGCCCGGCGGCTCGGAGCCGGCGTCAGCGAGCCGGTCCCTTGGCGCGTTTTACCAAAACGTCGCTCTGATCATCTTCCACCTGCGACCGTAACGCGTTCTAGTTTCAGGCGGAAGGTCTCGGGCGGAGGGTCTCGGGGGAAGACCTCAGGCGGAGGCGGCCGGCCGCAGGTCGGCGAGCAGGCGGGTGGCGGCGATCTCGATGCGGCGCTGGATCTGCTCGTAGGTGCGGTGGCCGCGGAGCATCTCCAGCAGCTCGTGCACCCAGATGCTGGCCAGCGAGTCGGTAAGGGCGAACTGCTCCTCGGTGGCGGTCTCCGGGGTGAGCCCGTCTCCGACGACGCGCAGCAGCAGGCCCGTCATGCGGTCCCCGAAGGGGGTGTCCACCTCGGCCATGATCAGTGAGCGGATGAGCGCGTCGGCGAGCTCGGGCTCACGCATCAGGCCGCGCGTGGCGCGCATCAGGACGTCGACGGCGCGTCCCGAGGCCGTGGCGGCGCTGGGCGGGCGGCGCTCGATGCTGCCCTCGAGAAGATCGATCTCCTCGCTGACGACGGCGACGACAAGATCCATCTTGGAGGGGAAGTAGCGGTAGAGGGTGCCGAGGGCGACTCCCGCACGCTCGGCGACGGTGCGCATCTGCATGGCCTCGACGCCGCCGCGCGAGGCGAGGGCGGCGGCCGCCTGGACGATGCGCTTGCGCCGCTGGTGCTGACTCCTCGTGCGGACGCCCGCGGACGCCGATCCGTTCTGCACGCCGGTTGCCCCCTTGATCGTGGCCCGTCCGGCGGCGCTCGGGGGCGGCGGGCCGGGGAGGCGTGAGGCAACGGGCGCCTCGATGGTCATATGCGGGGTACGCATGAGAACACGTTATCTGATTTCCGGACCCTCTGACTGATTACCCGCCGGTCACAAAGATGCCCCATCCTTTCACGGCATATGTATTACAGCCGGGTGTCGGCAGCTATTGCGATCAGTCGCCCCCGGG
The DNA here is from genome assembly GCF_044741965.1 of Streptosporangium sp. NPDC087985. Lineage (NCBI taxonomy): Bacteria > Bacillati > Actinomycetota > Actinomycetes > Streptosporangiales > Streptosporangiaceae > Streptosporangium > Streptosporangium sp. NPDC087985. Next base: position 92,473 of record NZ_JBIUTQ010000004.1, on the reverse strand, counting down.
CAAATAATAGAATGCGTTCTATTTTCCGGAGCGGCCGGCCTGAGCATCACCGCTGGGAGGCGTGATGCCCGGGAAGGTGACCCCCGGCTCCCGGCGACATCACCGAGATCGACGAGTTCATCCGGCACCGCCGGCGGCACCCCCTGGAGCGCCAGTGGACTTCAACAAGATCTAGCCAGGCCGGGGTTGAAAGCGCCTTTTGTGGTCGCTGTGGTGGAGCTGCCGGAAGGGGTGCGGATCGTGGGCGACGTCGTGGACTGCCCACCCGGAGAAGTGGGTATCGGTATGCCGTTGAGTGTTACGTATCGCCAGATGGATGACGAGTTGATCCTGCCGATGTGGGCCCCCCGGGAGTTGTGATGCGGACACTTACCGAAGATCAGGTGGGGGTCGGATCCGTTCTCCCCGATCTCGTGATCGACCTCAGCCCCACGATGATCGTCTCGACGGCGCTGGCGACGATGGACTTCACCCCGGTCCACCACGACGTCGAGAGCGCTCACGCGCAGGGCTCGCAGGACATCTTCCTCAACATCCTGACCACGATGGGCCTCGTCGAACGCTACGTCACCGACTGGGCGGGCCCCGAGTCGCTGATCCGCGGCATCAACGTCAAGCTTGGCGTCCCCGCCTACGCGGGTGACACGCTGACCTTCACCGGCACCGTCGTCGCGTGCGATGACGGTGAGTTCACGGTTGAGGTCCGCGGCAGGGTGAGCCTCGGCGACCACGCCTCCGGCACCGTCAGGTTCGCCCTCCCCGGCCGCTGAGCGCGGTCCCCCGCGGTCCCCGGCGTGCCGACCAGCGGGCTGGTCCTGTCGGCGGAGTGACCCGTACCGTGGAACGGCTCCTACGGCGTCACCTGGTCGGCATGACGAAGAAGACGAGCATCGCGATCGCCACGCAGATGAGGAAGCCGATCAGCTCCCACATCCAGTCGTGGTGCCTCTCCTTCCTGGTCGGCCGGGGCCTGCGACGTGTCGGCCGGTCCGCCCGCTTCAGGAGTACGGCCTGCGCCGTCTCGGCGTCGGACCCCGCCCCGCCGGTCACGGCGCCGCCCGGCGTGTCCGTCTCGGGCCCGGGGGCGGAGCCGGGGGCGGGGACCGGCTCCGCGCGGGGCGCGGAGGCGACCAGCTTGTCGGTGTGGAGCAGGGCCGCCGGAGCCTCGGGGGTGCGGGGGCGGAACAGGCTCTCCGCCGGGGGCTCGTCGAGCACGTCGTCGAGTATGTCGGCGGGGAGCGGGGCGGCCAGGAAGGGCGGAGTGGTGGGGGCGGCCGAGGGAGACGCGGTGGGGGTGGACGGAGGAGGCGCGGCGGGGGAGGCCAGGGGAGACACGGTCGGGGTGGGCAGGGGTGCGGCGCCGCGCGGTCGCGGCCTCGGCCGCTGAAGCCTCGGCCGCCGGGGCCGCGAGAGCACGTCGTCGAGCGCCGTCAGGACCGCGTCCCTGATCTGGGGCATCGGCTCGGTGGTGGCCTCGTGCGCGGAGAGCACGTCGAGGTCCCGGAAGGAGAAGGGGTCGGGAAAGCCTTCCGACGGGGAGGGCTCACCGGCGCCGGTGCCGGTGAGCGGGAGCGGCCATGCCGGAGTCGTCGGCCACAGTGGCTTGACCCGCAGGATGGGAGAGGACGCGGCGGAGGCCGTACCGGGCCGGGGTCCCAGCGCGGCGGCGCGCAGGGCCGCGGGCGGGGTGGCCCAGGGAGCACGGACGAGCACGTCGCGGACCGGGGCGACGGGGAGGGCGCCGAACACGTCGGTCAGATGGTCCGGCACCCTGGCCGAGGCCAGGGCCAGGTTCAGCGACTGGGCGAAGCGGCGGCAGGCGCTCACGGTCAGCTCGTCGGCGGTGTCGGCCGCCACGTCGAGCACCCACGAGAGCTCGGCGGTGTCCATCTGGCACATGCCGGACAGGTACAGCACCTCGCGCTGGTGTGGGCGCAGGTCACGCAGCACCCGCTCGACGAAGGCGGCGACCGGGTCGGCGCCGGCGGAGGGTGGCGAGTAGACGACGTCCCGCAGGTAGATCTCACGACGGGCGACCGCGTAGAGCGCGGCACGCGGGGGCTCCACGTCGGGGACGGTGGCGAAGACGGCCACCAGCGCGGCGGCGGCGGATCCGGAGTCACCGAGCTGATCGTGACAGTAGGCGAACAGTCCGGCGGCGTGACGGTCGTAGAGCTCGGCGATCAGTTCGCCGCGCATGCGCTGACCGAGGAGCGGTGGGGGCACGGGGCCGTTCCTCTGGTAGTTCGGGCGAGCGTGGTGTGGAGTGGAGGCCGTAGGGCCTGTGATGCGTATGAAACTGGAGGTGTCAATCTCCACGATATGGGTAATCATGCCGAGTTGTTGAGGTTCTCTGTAGGATTGAATGCCCATTTGATAGATATCGCGCTGTTCGGAGGCGCTTCGACCGGAGACGGGAAGACGGATCGGGAACGTCAGCCATAGGACGGCCCGTGCTGGATCACGGGGGCAGTTGTGGCCGGCGGCCGCGGCTCTGCCGGAGAGCAAGAGGTTGCGCATGATCAAATTCGACCGTGTCACCAAGCGCTACGCCGACGGGACCGTCGCCGTCGACGACCTTGGACTCGAGGTGCCCACGGGGGAGATAACCGTGTTCGTCGGCCCTTCGGGGTGCGGCAAGACGACGTCCCTCCGCATGATCAACAGGATGATCGACGCGACGGAGGGCCGGATCCTCCTCGACGGCGTGGACGTGAAGACCATCGATCCGCCGACGTTGCGCAGGGGGATCGGCTACGTCATCCAGCAGGCCGGGCTCTTCCCGCACCGCAGGATCGTCGACAACGTGGCGACGGTGCCCCGCCTGCTCGGCTGGGACAGGAAGAGGGCCCGGGACCGGGCGATGGAGCTGCTGGAGCGCGTCGGCCTCGACCTCAAGCTGGCCGACCGCTACCCCTTCCAGCTCTCCGGCGGCCAGCAGCAGCGCGTCGGCGTGGCCCGCGCGCTGGCGGCCGACCCGCCGGTGCTGCTGATGGACGAGCCGTTCAGCGCGGTGGATCCGATCGTGCGGGCGAGCCTGCAGGAGGAACTGCTCCGGCTGCAGGCCGAGCTCCACAAGACCATCGTGTTCGTCACCCACGACATCGACGAGGCCATCAAGCTCGGCGACCGGGTGGCCGTGCTGCGCGTCGGGGGACGCCTGGCGCAGCTCGCCGACCCCTCGACGCTGCTGGCCCGGCCCGCCGACGACTTCGTCAGGGAGTTCCTCGGCCGCGACCGGGGCATCCGGCGGCTGTCGTTCGTCTCCGACGAGGGACTGCGGCTGCGCACCGACCTGACCGCGCCCGCCTCCGCCGGGGTCTCCTCGGTGCGGGGGACGGCCGAGGACTGGCTGGCCGTGGTGGACGACAGGAACCGGCCGCTGGGCTGGGCCGCCGTCAAGGACCTGCCGGAGTCCGGCACGCTGGCGGACGCGCCGCTCGCGCCGTACGGGACGTTCGTCAGGGGCCGCGACTCGCTCCGCGCCGCCCTGGACGCGGCGCTGCTGTCGCCCTCGGGGAGCGCGATCGCGGTGGACGGCACGGGCAGGGTCGAGGGCGTCGCCACCCACGAGGAGCTGGACGAGGCGCTGACCCTCGCCTCCCGGGGAGCCGTTGGTGGGTGAGGAGCCGCTGGTCCGCTGGGACTGGATCTGGCGTAACTGGAGCACCGGCCGGGCGGGCAGCATCGACCTCCTGCTCGGACAGCATGTCCTGATGTCGCTGTTCCCCGTGGTCCTGGGGCTGCTGATCGCCCTGCCGATCGGGCTGGCGTGTGTGCGCTGGCGGTTGCTGTACCAGCCGACCGCCGGGCTGATGAACGTCGTCTACGCCCTGCCGTCCCTCCCCGTCTTCATGCTCCTGCTTCCGGCGACCGGACTCGGGCCGGCGACAGTGATCATCCCGCTGACCTTCTACGGGGTGGCCGTGCTCGTCCCCGCCGTGGTGGACGGGATGAACTCGGTCCCGGACCACGTCCGGCAGTCCGCGGTGGCGATGGGGTTCACCCCGCTGCGACGGCTGATCCAGGTCGAGCTGCCGATCGCCGTCCCGGTGGTGCTGGCCGGGCTGCGCGTGGTCGCGGTCTCCAGCATCAGCCTGGTCAGCGTGGGCGCGCTGATCGGTCAGGGCGGCCTGGGAAACCTGTTCACCGACGCCTTCAAACGTGACTTCCCGACCCCGGCGGTCGTGGGGATCGTGCTCGTCGTGGTGCTCGCCCTCTTCGCGGACGGGCTCCTGCTCGTCGTGCAGCGCCTGCTCACCCCCTGGGTGCGAGCGAGGGGGAACACGTGAACTGGCTGATCGGCTTCTTCGGAAACCCTGACAACTGGTCGGGGCCCGACGGTATCCCGGCCCGGCTCCTGGAGCACCTGGCCTTCTCGGCGGCGGCACTGCTGCTGGCCACGCTGATCGCGTTGCCGCTGGGGCTGTGGATCGGTCACACCGGCCGGGGCGCCTACCTCATCGTGATCACGGTCAACGTCGCCCGGGCGATGCCCACGCTCGGCCTGCTCGTCCTGATCGTGCTGGTGCTCGGCACTGCCACGGTCTGGCCGGTGCTCATCCCGCTGGTGGCGCTGGCGGCACCGCCCATCCTGGTCAACACCTACGAGGGCGTCCGCGGGGTGGACCCCGAACTGCGCGACTCCGCGTACGGCATGGGCCTGCGCGGCGGACAGGTCCTCGGCCGGGTGCTCGTGCCGGTCGCGCTGCCGCTGCTCCTGCTCGGCCTGCGGCTCTCGGCCATCCAGGTGGTCGCGACCACGACCGTCGCCGCCTACGCGGGGCTCGGCGGGCTCGGCCGGTTCATCATCGACGGCCTGGCGACCAAGGACTACGAGAGCGTGGTCGGCGGGGCCGTACTGGTCGTGCTGTTCGCACTCGGGGTGCAGGTGCTGTTCACGGTGGTGCAGCGGATGACGGTGTCGCCGGGGGTGAGCCAGAGGAAACAGATCCGCTAATCTATGTATTACCCCCCGCTTTAGAAGGGAAAATTACGGTGAAGCGCCTGTCCGGCACTGCGGCGATCCTCCTCTCCGCAGCGCTCACACTTACCGCGTGCGGTGGGGAAAACCCCCTGACCAGCGCGTCCGCGAGCCCGGCCGCCCCGGAGTCCGCGTCGGCCTCCAGTGAGACGGCTGTCGTCGGCTCCTTCGACTTCCCCGAGAGCGTGCTGCTCGGCTCCATCTATGCCCAGGCACTGGAGGCCAAGGGCGTGAAGGTCCAGGAGAAGCCGAACATCGGCAGCCGCGAGATCGTCTACGACCAGATCAAGAGCGGCGGCCTGACCATCCTGCCGGAGTACAACGGAGCGCTTCTGGCGTTCATCGCCCCCAAGAGCACGGCGACGTCGAAGGACGACGTCAACGCCGAGCTGAAGACGGAGCTCCCGGACCAGGTGGAGATCCTCGACTCGGCGGCGGCCGAGGACAAGGACTCCCTCACGGTCACCAAGGAGAGCGCCACCAAGTTCAGCCTGACCTCGATCGAGGACCTCGCCAAGATCTCCAAGGACTACGTCGTGGGCGGGCCGCCGGAGTTCAAGAAACGCCGTGAGGCCCAGTTCAAGGACGTCTACGGCCTGGAGTTCAAGGAGTGGAAGCCGACCGCCGCCACCACTGCTGACGCCATCAAGAGCGGTACGGTCCTGGCCGGAAACGTGTTCACGACCGATCCGAAGATCGTGCTCAACGACCTGGTCTCGCTTGAGGACCCGAAGAACGTCTTCAGCGCCCAGAACATCACGCCGCTGGTCAACAGGGCGGCCACCGGCGACACGGTGAAGACCACGCTGAACGCGGTCTCCGCCAAGCTCGACACCGCCACCCTCGTCGACATGATGAAGCGCATCGCGGTGGACAAGGACGACGCCGCCGTGGTCGCCAAGGACTGGCTGACCCAGAACGGCCTGCTCTAGGCCCTCCGGCTCTCTCCCGGCTCCACCCGGTACGGCCCGCGCGCGATCCCGTGCGCGGGCCGTACCGCTTCTGCCGGACACCCGGAGGTCCGGACCTCGGGGCGTCCGGAGTGGCGGGCGCGGTCCGGGATGATGGCGGCATGAAAGAGTTCATCGAGGCCATGGCGCAGGCGCCGACCGCGGTGACGGTGGTCACCGTCAAGGACGAGCGCGACGACGTGGGAGCGACGGTCGGCACCCTCACCTCCATCTCGCTCGACCCGCCGCTGGTGATGGTGAGCATGGAGAACACCGGCTACCTCAACGAACTCCTGCTGCGCCGCGACCGCTGGGCCGCCAGCGTGCTGTCCGCCGAGCAGAAGACGATCGCCAGCCGCTTCGCCACCGCCGGCCGGCCCGGCGCCCGGCTGCTGCTCGCGGGGACGCCGCACCACCGGGGGGAGCTGAGCGAGGCGCTCGTCGTGGACGGCGGGGTGACCGCCCTGGAGGCCGAGACGGTCCAGGTCGTCCCGGCCGGGGACCACACGCTCTACATCGCCCGCGTCCTGGACGTGAGCTACGTCAACCCGAAGGTTCTCCCGCTCGTACGGCTCCGCGGCCGGTACCGCCCCGTCGGCTGACCGGTCCCGCCGCCGTGCCGGCAGACCGCCCGCCGCGCTAGCGGATCGTCCACGAGCCGGGGAGCATGAGCGGGCCGTGGGACGGCAGGCCGAGCTCGGTGGCGAGGTGGGCGAGCGGGCCCCAGGACTCCAGGCGGACCTTGGCCAGGGCGGCGGTCCTGTCCTCGCTGGAGTCCGGCGGGCGCAGGCGCTCCAGCGGGTTCAGCTTGGGATAGACCCGCACCGGGGCGTCGGCGGCGAGGCCGGCTTTCTCCCGGGCCAGGGCGAGGGCGTCCTCCAGGCCGCCGAGCTCGTCGACCAGCCCGCCCGCGTGGGCGTCGGCGCCGGTCCAGACCCGGCCCTTGGCCAGCTCGTGGGCGCGTTCCCTGGACAGGCCGCGACCCTCGGCCACCTTGTTCACGAAGTCGTCGTACACCCGGTCGAGCCAGGCGTTGATCCGGGCCCACTGGGCCTCGGAGAAGGCGGTCGTGGGGGAGAACATCCCGGAGTTGGTGCCCTCGCCGACCGTCTCGGAGGTCACGCCGAGCTTCTCCAGCAGCCCGCCGATGACCGCCTTGCCGCCGAAAACGCCGATGGAACCGGTGAGCGTGCCCGGCTGGGCCACGATCGCGTCCGCGGCCATCGAGACCATGTAGCCGCCGGAGGCGGCCATGTCGCCCATCGAGACCACGATCGGCTTGCCCGCCCTGCGGGTGAGCACGACCTCGCGCCAGATGGCGTCGGAGGCCACGTAGGAACCGCCCGGGCTGTTCACCCGGAAGACGACGGCCTTCACGTGCTCGTCACGGCGGGCCGCACGCAGGGCGGCGCAGACGGTGTCGGAGCCCATCGAACCGCCGCCGCCCAGCGGGCTGCGCCCGCTGCGGCCGAGCCGGATCGCGCCGGTGCCGTGGACGAGCGCGACGGTCTGCTCACCGGGGCGCGGGAGCTTCTTCGCGATCAGCCCCTTGGCGTACCGGCCCACGTAGAGCAGGAGCGCGTCGTCGCCGACGGCCTGCTTGACCTCGTCGTAGACCTCGTCACGGTAGGCCAGCCGGTCCACCAGCCCCGCCTCGACGGCCTCGGCGCCGATGAACGGGCCCTCGTCGATGAGCCGGCGGACCTTGGCCGGCTCCAGCCCGCGTCCTTCGGCGACCCCCGCGACGATCTGCTCGGTGACCGACTCGGTGATCCGGCCCATCGACTCGCGGTGGGCCTCGGTCATGTGGTCCTGGGTGAAGGTGTTGGCCGCGGTCTTGTACTCGTGCCGCTGGCCCATCTGGGGCTCGACACCGAGCTTGCCGAGCGCACCCCGCAGGAAGCGCTGCTCCATCGCGATGCCGGTCAGCCCGACGTCGCCGGACGGCTGCAGGTAGACACGCTCGAAGGCGCTGCCCAGGTAGTAGGGGACGGTGCCCGCACCGAACTCGCCGAACGTCTCGGCGAACACGACCGTCAGCTTGCCGGCGGCCCTGAACTGGACCACGGCCTGGCGCAGCTCCTGCACCATCGCCAGCCCCAGCGGCCGGGTGCCGATCTTGACGATCAGCGCCCTGACCCGGGGGTCGTTCCGGGCGCGCTTCAGCGCGGACAGCACGTCGGTCAGACTCGTTCTGCGCATGGACAGGAGCGCGCCCAGCGGATCCGCCGGAGGGCCCTCGGTGAGGCCCTCGGTGAGGTCGAGTTCAAGGACCAGTGGAGCGGTGCGCCGCTGCCGGAACCGGTCGACGCCGTCGATGATCACCTTGGTCGGGTCCATGGGTATCACCTTAAGCGACCCATCTCGGGCTTACGCGATACGTCGCGAGTTCACATGCTTTTTCAGCATTGAGATGGAGGCGGAGGAGATGGTGCTCTTCAGCCGCTGCCGCTCGGCCGAGGCGAGGGCCTGCCGGACCGTGGTCGACTCGTTGATCCTCGCGGTGAAGTTGACCCCGCCGTGCGCCCAGTTCAGCCAGGCGGCCAGCAGCTCGCTCTCCAGTTTGACCTTCCCGGTGAGCTTGATCTTCGCGGAAGGCCGGAGCACCCGGTAGGCGGTACCCAGCGTAGAGGCGCGCGTCAGTTCGGGGAAGACGTCGCTGGCCTTCGCGACCAGGCGCAGGTAGCAGCCGAGTGTCTCGTCCGACAGCTCTCCCTTGCCCCGGGTCATCTCGGTGGCCCACTGGGCGGCGGTCAGGGTCGTCTTCGCCCTGCCCCGGGTGCACACCGCCGGCAGGGTGGTGGGCGTGGCGGTCACGGTCACCGTGACGGTCACCGTCGGCAGCGGGACCGGGCTCGGGGCGGGCGGGGTCACCGGACCGGGGGCCGGCGGTGGCCCGGAGCTCGGGGCCGGGCTCGGCTCGTCACCGGGCTCGTCCGGGTCGGGTGACTGGGTCACCGGGGGCGAGGGGGCGCTGCCGGTGAGCGCGCCGTACACGTCGAGGCGCGGAGTGGTCACCCCGTCGTAGATGATCGGGCGCCCCGCCGCCGTGAGCCTGCCGAGGAGCGCGTCCGTCGTGTCGGCGGGGAATTTCTGGGCCAGCAGCGCCAGCGCGCCCGTGACGTGCGGGGTGGACATCGAGGTCCCGCTGTAGACCGCGGTCCCGCCGCCCGGCACCGCGGAGTCGATCGCGACACCGGGGGCGAAGAGATCGAGTACGGGGCCGTAGTTGGACCAGTGGGGGACGTGGTCGCTGTCATCCATCGCGCCCACGGTCACCGCGCTGGAGATGCAGCCCGGGGCTCCGGCACCGGGAAAACCGTCGTTCCCGGCTGCGGCGACGGTCGTCACGCCCCTGGCGAGCAGCGCTTCGATCTTCGCCTTCATCGCCCCGATCTCGGGTTCGCCGTCGCAGGCGCCATCGTAGAGGCCACCGCCGAGGCTGAGGTTCACCGAGACGATGTCGGCGCCGTCGTCCTTCAGCTTGGTGACGTGGTCGAGGGCGAGCAGGATCGTGGACTCGTAGGCGCTCAGGCAGGCATCCTCCCCCATGTCGCAGTCGTCCGTGCGGCTGAAGACCTGGATGGCCGCGATGTCCGCGCCGGGCGCGACGGAGTGGGCGATGCCCGCCACGTGGGTGCCGTGGTCACACAGGTTGACGGTGCCGTCCACGCACCGGGAGGTTTTCGCGTCGGCGGAACCCGGCCCGATCTGCGTGGTGCTCCCGTTGGGGCAGAGCGACTCCGGGCCGCCGTCCGCCGCGGAGAAGCAGGCCTCCTCCACGACCCTGCCGCCCAGCGCGGGATGGTCCCGGTCGATCCCGGTGTCGATGACCGCGATCATCTTGCCCTCGCCGGTGACCCCCTCCGCCTGGGCCCGGTCCGCTCCGATCAGCGTCAGGCCCGAGGCCAGCGAGGCGGCGGTGTAGGCGCGGTCACGGCGGACCGACACGACCCGGGGGTCCTCGGCCAGCGCCGCCAGGGACTCGCCCGTGCCCTCGACCACGATGAACGAGGTGTCCGGCGGCTGGAGGACGACCTCGGCGCCGGGCAGTTCCCGGGCCTCGTCCGCGACCGACGCGGTCTCCACGGGGGTGGCCACCTCGACGATGACCCGGGCCTCGCCGCCGTCGACGGTGAGCCCGGGTTCGAGCTTGGCCTCCGGTGTCCCCGCGGCGGGCTCCGGTGTCTCCTCGGCCGGTGTCTCCGCGGCGGATGCCGGAGGATCCTGGGCGACGACGGGCGGGGGCGCGGGTGGGTTCTCGGCGGACGCGGGGACGCCGGGGGCGATGGTAAGCATGATCGCCAGGGCCGCGAGGGCTCGAAGTCGCACACATCCTCCGGGGGGTCAAACAGGCGATTCGGAGTCTAGAGAGCCCTTTGTCCTGAGTGAATACCTTGATCCGGATTATGAGGATCTTTTCAGAAACGGCTCGGCCCCCCGCGGCGTGACGCACACGGAGGGCCGAGTGTCGAAATATTACTTGAGCCCGTTGGAGATCGCGCTGATGAGTTCGCCGTTGGCGGTATCGCCGCTGGCCTCCCAGAAGAACGCGCCGCCCAGACCCTGGTTCTTGGCGTAGGTCATCTTGCCGGCGATGGTGGACGGGGTGTCGTAGCTCCACCACTGGCCGCTGCAGAGGCCGTAGGCGGTGCCTGCGATGGTGCTGGTGGCCGGGCACTTGGTCTTGAGGACCTTGTAGTCCTCGATGCCGGCCTCGTAGGTGCCCGGGGCCGCGCCGGTGGCGCTGCCGCCCGGAGCCGCCTGCGTCACACCGGTCCAGCCGCGGCCGTAGAAGCCGATGCCGAGCAGCAGTTTGCTGGCAGGGATGCCCTTGCCCTTCAGCTTCTGGATCGCTGCGTCGGAGTTGAAACCGGCCTGCGGGATGCCGGTGTAGGAGGTCAGGGGGGAGTGCGGAGCCGTCGGCCCCTGGGCGTTGAACGCGCCGAAGTAGTCGTAGGTCATCGGCATGAGCCAGCTCAGGTTGTTGACGGCACCCGCGTAGTCGGCGACATCGATCTTTCCGCCGTTGGAGCCGTCAGCGGTGATCGCCGCGGTGACCAGGGCGTTGGCGCCGAACTTGGAGCGCAGCGCCGAGACCACGTTCTTGAACGCGTTGGGGCCGCTGCTGTCACAGGTGAGACCGCAGGCGTTGGGATACTCCCAGTCGACGTCGATGCCGTCGAAGACGTCCGCCCAGCGCGGGTCCTTGACCAGGCTGTAGCAGGAGTCGGCGAACGCGGTGGGGTTGGCCGCGGCCTGGGTGAAGCCGCCGGACCAGGTCCAGCCGCCGAAGGACCAGATCACCTTGATGTTCGGGTAGGCCTTCTTCAGCTTGCGGAGCTGGTTGAAGTTGCCGCGCAGCGGCTGGTCCCAGGTGTCGGCCACTCCGTCGACGCTCTGGTCGGCGGTGTAGGCCTTGTCGTAGTCGGCGTAGGAGTCGCCGATCGAGCACCGGCCGCCCGTGGTGTTGCCGAACGCGTACAGGATGTGGGTCAGCTTCGCCGCGGAGCCGCTCGTGACCAGGTTCTTCACGTGGTAGTTGCGGGCGTAGACGCCCCAGTTGGTGAAGTAGCCGACGATCTTCTTACCCGAGGGGTTGGGGTCGCCGGTCGGGGTGACCGTCGGGGTTGGGGTTGGGGTGGGGGTTGGGGTGACCGTCGGGGTGGGGGTCGGGGCGGGGGTCGGATCCGGGGCGCCGGTGCAGGCGCCGCCGTTGAGCTTGCAGTTCAGCACCCCGGTCAGCCCGCCGGGCGCGCCGTTGAATCCGAAGCTCACGGAGGCCCCCGCCGCCACGGCTCCGTTCCACGACTTGTTGACGAAGGTGTAGTGGTTGCCGCTCTTGGTGAGGTCGGCGTCCCATGCCGAGGGGATCGAACTACCGGATGGGAGGTCGAACTCGACCTTCCAGCTCGTCAGGGCGCTCGTTCCCGCTTTCACGGTGACCTTGCCCTCGAAGCCCGTCCCCCAGTCGATGGTGGTGGCGTAGGTGGCGGTGGCCGGGGTGGCGGCCGTCGCGTTGCTCATTCCCAGGGGGACGAGCAGCGCCGCCGCTGCGATCAGGGAGCCAATGGTGATTCGTCGCAAGGGTCGCTCCAGGTCAGAGAGTGCCTAGCCCCCGTATTCACAGGAAAGTTTCCTATTAATTTCTAAAGAGTAGGTTCTCGTTCCCAGCCGGTCAATGCCTCGCCGGCCAATCCGGGTCGGCCGGATGCCCGCCGTACACCGGCCGGACACCCGCCGGACAAGGAACGGGCCGGTCACGCCATGCGTGACCGGCCCGGACCGGCGGAGAATCCGATGAAGATCAGGCCGGTTCCCCGTCGCCGGCATGGCGGAGCCAGACGGCACCCAGAGGCGGGACGCGCAGGCGGGCGGAGTACGGCAGGCCGTGATGGGGCTCCTCCACCGCCTCCACGGCACCGAGGTTGCCCACGCCGCTGCCCGCGTAGTCGTAGGCGTCGGTGTTGATCGCCTCCTCCCACGGGCCGCCGAAGGGCAGGCCCAGGCGATAGTCCTCGTGCGGCCCGCCGGAGAAGTTGACCACGCAGGCCACGGCGGAACCGTCCCGGGCGCGCCGCAGGAAGGAGAACACGTTGCCCGCCGCGTCGTCGGCGTCGATCCAGCGGAAGCCCTCGGCGGAGAAGTCGAGGCTCCACAGGGCGGGGGTCTCCCGGTAGACCCGGTTGAGGTCGCGGACCAGCCGCTGGACCCCTCTGTGCCCGTCGAAGTCGAGCACCCACCAGTCAAGACCGCGCGACTCCGACCACTCCGAGCCCTGGCCGAACTCCCCGCCCATGAACAGCAGCTGCTTGCCGGGGTGAGCCCACATGAAGGCGAACAGCGCCCGCAGGTTCGCGAACCGCTGCCACTCGTCGCCGGGCATCTTGCCGAGCAGCGACCCCTTGCCGTGCACCACCTCGTCGTGCGACAGCGGCAGCACGAAGTTCTCCGAGAAGGCGTACATCAGCGAGAACGTCATCTGGTGGTGGTGGTACTGCCGGAAGATCGGCTCGTGCCTGAGATAGGCGAGGGTGTCGTGCATCCAGCCCATGTTCCACTTGAACCCGAACCCCAGCCCGCCCAGATACACAGGCTGGGAGACCCCGGGCCAGGCGGTCGACTCCTCGGCGACGGTGACGATCCCCGGCTGGTCCCGGTAGACCACCGCGTTCATCTCCTTGAGGAACGCCACCGCGTCGAGGTTCTCCCGCCCGCCGTACTCGTTGGGCGTCCACTCGCCCTCGCGCCGCGAGTAGTCGAGGTAGAGCATCGAGGCGACCGCGTCCACCCGCAGCCCGTCGATGTGGAACTCGCGCAGCCAGTACGTCGCGTTGGCGACCAGGAAGTTACGCACCTCCCTGCGCCCGAAGTCGAAGATGTAGGTGCCCCACTCGGGGTGCTCGCCCCGGGCCGGGTCGGCGTGCTCGTACAGCGGCGTCCCGTCGAACCGGGCCAGCGCCCAGTCGTCCATCGGGAAGTGCGCGGGCACCCAGTCGACCAGCACCCCGATGCCCGCCCCGTGCAGCCGGTCCACCAGGTGACGGAACTCGTCCGGGCTGCCGAACCGGGCGGTCGGCGCGTAGTAGGACGTCACCTGGTAGCCCCAGGAACCGCCGAACGGATGCTCGGCCACCGGCATGAACTCCACGTGCGTGAACCCCATGTCCACCACGTAGTCGACCAGCTCGCCTGCCAGCTCCTCGTAGGACAGCCCCGGCCGCCACGAGCCGAGGTGCACCTCGTAGGTGCTCATCGGCTCCTCCAGCGCGTTACGGCCCGCGCGCTGCCGCATCCACGTGCCGTCCTGCCACTCGTACGCCGACCTGTCGATCACCGACGCGGTCGCGGGCGGGGTCTCGGTACGCCGGGCCATCGGGTCGGCCTTGGCCCGCCAGACCCCGTCCGCGCCGAGGACGCCGAACTTGTAGCGGTCGCCCTCGCCCAGCCCCGGGATGAAGAGCTCCCACACCCCTGACCTGCCGAGCGAGCGCATGGGGTAGCCGGTGCCGTCCCAGTGGTTGAAGTCGCCGATCACCCGGATCCCGCGCGCGTTCGGCGCCCACACGGCGAAGGCCGTGCCGTCCACGTCCTCGTGCCGTATGATCCGCGCGCCGAGCACCTCCCACAGCCGCTCGTGACGCCCCTCACTGATCAGGTGCAGGTCCACCTCGCCCAGCGTGGGCCAGTGCCGGTAGGGGTCGGCCATCTCGTACGGCTCGGCCCCGGCGTAGGTGACCTGGAAACGGTAGTCGGGGATCTTGTCCAGCCCGGGGATCGTCACCGAGAACACGCCGTGAGCCACGTGTTTCATGGGGTGAGCCTCGCCGCCCACGACCGCGTGGACCCTCTGGGCCAGTGGCCGCAGCGCTCTGATGGTCACGCCCTCGGGCCCCAGATGGGCACCCAGGATCGAGTGGGGATCGTGGTGTGCCCCGCCCGCCAGCCGGTCCAGGTCCAGATCCGCGTTCATGACTCACTCCCAGAGATCGATATCCCTACCCTGCCCTACCGGGGTGCTCCAACTCATGCCCTTGTCCGGTATCACCATGCGTGTTGGGAAAACGTGCGGATCTGCTGGCAGAAGAATCCCGGTAGGCGTCTCTCACAGCTTATGGAAACGGCTTATGGAAACACTGTCCGCCGACGGGTTGATCGTAATGAGGACCGCCGCGGCCGGGAGCTCAGGGGAGCAGGGTGAGGTCAGTGCGGGTTCCTGGCCGTGACGTCGCGGGGAGTGATGCGGAAGCCCTGCCAGTGGGTCGGCATGGGGTCGGCGTCCTCGTCGCGGGCGACGTGGTGGTAGCCGACGTTGACCCAGAGCACGGGGTCGGTGAGCTTCTCGCCGTTGACGTAGCGGTCGACGGACGCGGCGCAGTGGGGCGCCGGGTTGTTGGTCGCCAGGCGTTCGCAGGAACGGTAGTTGGTGACGTAGAGGTCGGCGCGGGTGAAGGCCTCGCCGGCCGGGCCGCGATACTCCGCGCTGTCGGAGTTGTTGATCTCCCAGGAGACGCGGTGCCCGTCGGAGTTGCGGACCTTGCGGTCCACCACGCGCCACCAGCGCATCGGGCTGTTGACGGCCTTGGTCTCCCTGGTGAAGACCGTGCGCTTGAGCTTCCGCTTGGCCGTACCCGACCCTGAGAAGTCGTACTGCTCCACGACGTCGTCGGCCTTGCCCTGGACGTCGAAGTCGAGGCGCCAGAAGATGTTGTGGCTGTGGCTCTCCTCGAAGGTCCGGCTGCCCACGCCGATGGGCCAGCCGTGCTCGGGTGTGGTGGTGAACCCGGACAGCGAGCCGGTCGCGCCCACGCGCGGGGTGATCGCCCCGTCGTCGGAGAAGGCCCATTCGGCCAGGTAGGTGTACCAGCCGACCTGGAAGGCGGCGAACACCACCAGATCGCGTCCCTGGGCCGACTTGGCCGGCTCCTCGTAGCCGCTCTTGAGGTAGGCGTGGCCGCGCGCCCGGGTCATCACGCAGACGGACTGCTCGCGCCGCTCGCCGCCGGGGCAGTCGGCGGCCTGCAACGGGATGGCGGTGTAGCCGAGGGAACCGATGTCGTGGAAGCGGGGGTTGCCGCTGTCGTAGGGCACGTGGATCTGGGCGAGCGCGGTGCTGCGCAGCACGCCGACCGGTCTGCTGTTCTTCGGCGTGTAGACGACCTTGGTGAGGGTCAGCCCCTCGATGTTGCGCATCTCCCAGCAGAGCTGCCAGCGCGCGCCGTTCGGCAGCGTCTCGTCGATCCGGTACGGCGCGCTGCACGGAGGCTGCGGCGCCTGTACGGCGGGTGTCCGTACGGCAGGCGCCTGTACGGGAGGCGTCCGTGTGGGAGACGGGGCAGGTGCGGCATTCCCGGCATGGGCGGCAGGTGCGGTGCCGAGGCCGCCGGTGAGCAGGGCGCAGGAGAGGGCCAGGCGCAGGAACACGGTCACCACTCCAGGGTGTAGATCTTCTTGGCGGACAGGTCGACGGCGATCCGGCTGGTGTCCAGCCAGGTGTTGCCGGGGAGACGGACGAACAGCCGCAGGCACCGGTGGGTCTTACACGGCTCGCCCCCGCGCTCCTGGCCCGGCGTGAAGATCAGCCCCCGGAGCCCCAGGTCCGCGGCGGACCGTAACAGCCCGCCGCCGAGTGCCTTGGCGTAGGACTCCCGCACGCCCCCGCCGTACACCGGGTCGGCCAGCAGCAGCTCGGCGGCCCTGACCTCCTCCGCCTTGGACGGCGGCGGCTGCACGCCCCGCGTCGCCGTCTCCTTCACGACCTTGCCCTGACCGAGGTCCACGGTCCGCACGATCAGGCTGTCGGTGGCGTAGTCGTACAGGTAGGCGTCGGCCCGCCGCCGGTCCTCGGCGCCCTTGTCGTCGTCGCGCTCGACGTAGAGCAGGTCGACCTGCCCGGTGGTCATATGCGCCCGCAAGGTGGCCGACGCGATGGCGGTCGCCCGCGTGACCTCCTCGCCGGTCAGTGGATCTCCCGGGACGGGCGCGCTCGGCGCCGACCGTGCCGCCTGAGGGGCCTGCTCGCCGGAGAGGAACAGCGCCGTCCCGGCGACGGCCACCACCCCCGCCCCCGCGAGTGCCATCATGATCCGCCGTCGTCTCACGAGCACCTTCTTTACTGATTGTTGACCTTCGCTCGCGCAGTGTAGCCATCGAGTAGTGTCGGGGCAGGTCAAAAGGCATATTGCGCCGTTGGTTCGGCTTGCGGGTATTTGCAGGGTTCTGTGCGGTGGTCGCCGGGCGACGTCGCCCCGGACCTCGGCGGCGGACTCCGGCTGAATTTTTTCTTCGGATTCCCGCCGGGATGTCGAGAACGCGGGGGCGTGCTTCGACCTGTATGTGAGAGCGTCAGCGAGGACGCGCGAACGTGAGGGACACGAGAACGTGAAGTACATGATGCTGATGCAGTTCGGTGAGCAGAGTGGCCTCCCGCCGATGAGCACCTGGCTCCCGGATGAGGTCAAGGCCCACATCGAGTTCATGCACGAGGTGAACAGCAAGCTCACCGACGCCGGGGAGCTCGTGGACGCGCAGGGGCTGGCGGACCCGGGACAGGCCAGGATCGTGCGGGCCGGGGACGGCGGTGCCCCCGTCGTCACCGACGGCCCCTACCCCGAGACGAAGGAGTTCCTGGTCGGCTACTGGATCGTCGACTGCGAGAGCCGGGAACGGGCGATCGATCTCGCCGCGTACGTCTCGGCCGCGCCCGGCCCCGGCGGTAAGCCGCTGAACATGCCGATCGAGGTGCGCCAGGTGATGTCGGGCCCGCCGGAGGAGCTGTGACCGGTGATGCCGGCCCTGCCGGAGGAGCTGTGACCGCTGGATAGCCCGGCCGTCGACGACCTGCTGCGCGGACTGGCGCCGCAGGTCGTCGGCGTGCTCACCCGGCGCTTCGGAGACTTCGACGCCGCCGAGGACGCGGTCCAGGAGTCGCTGCTGGACGCCGCGGCCCAGTGGCCCGAGGAAGGCGTGCCCGACAATCCGCGGGGGTGGCTCATCCAGGTCGCGTCCCGCCGGATGACCGAGCAGCTACGGAGCGAGCAGGCGCGCCGCCGCCGGGAGGAACGGGTGGCCACGCAGGCACCCGCGGACCGGCGGACGGCGCCACCGGCGGACGAGGCGCACCGGGCGGATCGGGACGACACGCTGGTCATGCTGTTCCTGTGCTGTCATCCCGCGCTGACCCCGGCATCGGCGATCGCCCTCACCCTGCGGTCGGTGGGCGGTCTGACCACGGCCGAGATCGCCAAGGCATTCATGGTGCCCGAAGCGACCATGGCGCAGCGGATCAGCCGGGCCAAGCAGCGCATCAAGGCGTCCGGTATCCCGTTCCGGATGCCCGCCCCCGAGGAACGCGCGCGGCGGCTCGGCTCGGTGCTGCACGTGCTGTACCTCATCTTCAACGAGGGCTACGCCAGCAGCGTCGGCTCCACCCTGCACCGCGTCGAGCTGTCGCGCGAGGCGATCCGGCTGGCCAGGATGGCTCATGACCTGCTCCCCGACGACTGCGAGGTGGCCGGGCTGCTCGCACTGATGCTGCTCACCGACGCCCGGCGCCCCGCGCGGACCGATGCGGGCGGCACCCCGATCCCGCTGGCCGAACAGGACCGGAGCCGGTGGGACGGCACGGCCGTCGCCGAAGGGGTCGCGCTCATCACCGCCACCCTGGCCAGGGGCGCGGTCGGCCCCTACCAGCTCCAGGCGGCGATCGCCGCGGTCCACGACGAGGCGACGACGGCCGAGGAGACCGACTGGCCGCAGATCCTGGCGCTGTACGGCCTGCTGGAGCGGATGTCCGACAACCCCGTGGTCTCGCTCAACCGCGCCGTCGCCGCCGCCATGGTGCACGGCGCCGGGACCGGCCTCGACATGCTCAAGGCGCTCGACGCCGGCGGACGCCTGGCGGGACACCACCGCCTCGTGGTGGCCCGGGCCCACCTCCTGGAGATGGCCGGCGACCGCCGGGCGGCCATCGACGACTACCGCGAGGCGGCGAGCCGTACGACGAGCATCCCGGAGCGGGACTACCTCATCACCCGCGCCGCCCGGCTCGCCGCAGCGGACCACCCTCGCTGAAAGGCTCCCCCCGCGATCCCCCGATGCCCCGTCGGGCCGTCCTCGACGTCTCCGGGGAGGTGCTCCACCGGCTGGCTGCTCAGCTGCGGCCCGAGTCCGAGGGAACGGGCGGGTCGGCGGCCTTCTCCAGCCAGAGCGAAATCATGCCGACCAAACCGAAATCATGCCGATCTCATCTGATATGCCAGAACCACCTCATGTTTCACGAAGATTCGTCACACTCTGCATGTTGTCCTGTACGGAGAGATTCCGCCTGCCTGCTTCCGGCCCCTGCCGGGCGGAGGCCGGCGGGACATCCCGCAGGGCGACCATCGAGCCGTTCTTCGCTACATGAAGGAGAAGACATGTCCCCGACGACATGCGCCACACCGGGCCGTACGCGCCGGACATCCGTGGTGTCAGGCCTCTTGCTGGCGTTCCTGGCCGCCGTCGGCGTGGTGGTCCCGCAGCCCGCCGCCGCCGATGACGCCACCACGATCACCATCGGGCAGCCCGGGCACATCACGCTCACCGCGTCCAGGACCGTCGCCCCCGGCGGTGAGGCCCTGCTGGACCTCGTCTACACCAACACCTCCGATCGCACGATCGCCTCAGCTCCGCTGACCATCACCTTCGCCCCCGAGGCCGACAGCAGCATCGACGCGGGCAGGCTCTCCTGGTGGTCGCCCGACGTGGCGGGCCACACCCAGGCCGTCACCGGTGACACCGCGGCCCGCACCGTCACCGTCGACTGGCGCTCCTTCGCCCCGGGTGACACGAACCGCACTGTCGTCTACATCCCCTTCAAAAACTCGGCATCCGGCAAGGTCCCCCTGCACGCCACCCTGATCGAGAACTTCGACGACGGACCCGTCACCACCGACCTCGGCGACCTGACGATCAACACCGCCCCGCCCGCGGCCGACCTCGCCGTCTCGCTGGACTCCTCGCCCAAGGGACTGGGCGTCCTCTACGCCACCTTCACCGCCACCGTCACCAACCAGGGCCCCGGTAATGCGACCGCGGCACGCCTGCGCTTCACCTACCCGGCGGGTTTCGCCCAGCCAAGCGCCCCCGGCTGCGCCGTCAACACCTCGGCGCGGACCGTCACTTGTGACCTCGGCGCCATCCCCGCGGGCGGTTCCGTAACCAGGTCGCTGGGCCTGCACACCCAGCTGCTCGTCATCAGCAGCCACCTCACCGTCACGGCCGCCCGCCTCGACAGCAGCCCGGCCGACCCCCGGTCTTCCAACGACTCAGCCTCCGCCACCTGCTCCGCCATCACGGGTCTGCTCGTCCGCTGCTGACCTCCGCGTAACGGTGGCCCCCGGCATTCCCACCGTGCCCGGGGCCATCCCGTCGGAGCCCGTACGGCCTGTGCCGCAGGGCGCTACGGTCACCTGGGCTCGGCCTGCTCGCCAAGCGTCTCCTCCGGTCCCAGATCCGGCTCCACACGAGAACCACATCCTTCTCGACTCTTCGGATGAGAACCGGGAGCGGAGATTGCGCGGTCGGACGGTGACCAGATCCTGCGTAACGGTCGCATGCCTTTCTCGACGTAGTCGGCGATAGGACTGTCGCCGCCGTCGAGGTACCACTGCTCGAGTGCGGCGAAGTAGCCGAAAACGAGGGCGTTCGCGGTCACGCGCGCCTGTGTTTCGCTCAGTTCTCCGGTCGCCGCGATCAGCGGAGCGATCCGTTGGCCTGCTCGGTCGAGCGCGGCGCAGGCAGCCATACACACCGATGGTTCGGTGAAGAAGTAACGGACCCTGCGCCACGGGCTTCTCGCGGCCCGCGAGTCTCGTTCCACGTCCTCGGAGCGGAGTGCCGGTTCCGGTGCGGATTCGTACGCGCGGACAGCCCGAATCTCAAGGTGGTTCGACGGGATGGGCCATGACGAGCCGGCCGCTGTGGATCACCACGAGGAGAAGCTCTTTCTGTAGACCGACCTGCTCCTGAATCCGCTGGACGAGCTCCTTGCCGTGCGGGGTCACGAAGTTCGCCGACTGGGCGAGTGGATACTGCGATCGGGTCTCGGCCCGCAGTTTTGCTATGGCCGGCCGCATGTTGATGATGGGGACGCCTGTATTGCGGTATCCAGCCAGCAGGCGGGTCTCAACGAACTCGCCCCAAGTCGCCATCTCTTCGCCGGTATGACGCTGCCGGACAACCGGATTGTAGGCGCGACCATTGCGGGTATATCCGTCAATCCAGCGTCGTGCAGTGCCTGAGCACAGGCCGAGCAGGCGATCGACCGGTGCCATCGTGTAGGTCGGCCGTTCGAGGAGATCGACTACGATCATGGTGCGGATTATCCCATCGGTGTGCTCTTTGAAACCCTTGCCACGGAACAGGATGGGGATCACATCATGAAATCGTCATTCGTGTGAGCGGCTTGGATAATAATCTGTCCGATTAATGCATTAATATGTAGAACATCATTTTCCGGCAACTCCTTCTTCCGCTGTGAAGGCGCGGACTTGAGCAGTCGAGCCGAACAGTCCCGATCTTGGGCGGGCCGGAACAGTCGGTCCCTCTCGGAGGACCGCCAGGTGGTGAGGTTGTCGTAGCCGAAGAACAGGCAAGCGGTCGCAGCGCGGCGTTGGAAGGCGAGATGCCAGATTTCGCTACGGCATCAGGTGAACATCTCCATGGCCATGCATCTCGTGAAGATGCACAATCATGCCTTGTGAAGGCATACGTCGGAGTGACGGATGGCGGGTGGCACCGGTTCCTCGCCGCGCGTCCCACGTTGACCGAGGCCAATTTCTGGCGCCCCTCCGGTGGCGGATTCAAGGCGCTGAACCCCGGTGAACCGTTCTTCTTCAAAACTCATCACCCGCACAACCGGGTGGTGGGTGGTGGTTTCTTCAACGGCTTCGAGAAGCTGCGCATCTCCGAGGCCTGGGACATCTTCCGAGAGGCGAACGGCGCCACGAGTCTCCAGCAGATGCGCATGCGGGTGAGTCAGTACCGCAAGCAGCCGATCGCCCCTGAGGAGGACCCGGTCATCGGCTGCGTCCTCCTCCGCGACACCCGGTTCTTCCCGCTTGACGCGCCAGCCGACCAGCCGCCGGACTTCGCGCCCAACCTCGTGCAGGGAAAGAGCTACGACCTCGCCTCCCATCCACAGGCGTACTACTTCCACGAGCTGCTTCCGCGACTGCTGGGAACCGCCGTCGAGATCGACCTTTCCAGGCCGTGGCATCGGGACGGACCGGTCTACGGTGATCCTCGGCTGGTCCCGCAGAGACTCGGCCAGCAGGCGTTCCAGGCCGTCGTGCTGAGCGCCTACGAGCGGCGCTGCGCCATTACCGGCGACAAGATCCGCCCCGTTCTCCAGGCCGCCCATATCCGCCCGATCGCCTCCGGAGGAGAGCATCGACTGGACAACGGCCTGCTGCTGCGCTCGGACGTGCACACCCTCTTCGACCGGGGCTACCTGGCCGTCGACCCCGCCTATCAGTTGATGGTCAGTCCACGGCTGCGTACGGAGTTCGGCAACGGTGAGGAGTTCTACCGGCGTGCCGGAAGCCAGATCGCCGTTCCCCGACACCCGCACGACCGGCCTGATGCGGAGACTCTCGAATGGCATCTCGACGAGGTGTTCCTGGCATCATAAAAACATTGGATTCGCCCGGCTTCCCATGCCGATCGGCACACTGGTCGCCATGGGAGCCAAGCGGCGGAGAGAGACCGATGAAGATCTTGCTCTCCGTGGTTCTGGCGGGGTCTTTGACGCGCACGCTGCGGGAATGGTGGCGTCATGGAGCTGTTCGCCCCGATACCGCTGGCCGAGTGGCAGGACACCAAGGCCACGCTGCACCGGTTCTGCCAGGTGATAGGCAAGATCCGGCTCACCGCCGAGGTCCGGCGCAACCACTGGTGGAACGTGCCGTTCCATCTCACCGGCCGGGGGCTCACCACCCGTCCGATGGGGCAGGCGGACGGCAACCCGATCTTCACGATCGACTTCGACTTCGTCGGCCACCGACTGCTCGTCACCGCGCTGGACGGCCGGGCGGTGTCGTTCCCGCTCTACGGCCAGTCGGTGGCATCCTTCTACCGGAGGGTCATGGGGGCGCTGGCGGAGCTGGACGTGCGGGTGGACCTGGACATACCGCGGCCGTTCGACCTGCCCGACTCCGGACGGCCGTTCGAGGAGGACACCGAGCACGCGGCCTACGACCCCGCCATGGCCACCCGTTACTGGCAGGTCCTCAGCCAGGTGAACCTGGTGCTGGAGGAGTTCGCCGCGGGCTTCTCGGGAAAGATCAGCCCGGTCCACCACTTCTGGCACACCTTCGACATCGCCTGCACCCGCTTCTCCGACCGCCGGGTCGACCAGCCGCCCTCGGTCGACTCCGTGACGCGGGAGGCCTACTCCCGGGAGGTGATCAGCTCCGGCTTCTGGTTCGGTGACGACTCCTTCCCCGAGCCCGCCTTCTACTCCTACACCGCCCCCGAGCCCGAGGGGCTGGACAGCGAGCCCCTGAGGCCCGAGGCCGCGCGGTGGATCGCGCAGCGAGGCAGCCACCTGGCCGTGCTGCGCTACGCCGACGCCCGCTCCGAGCCCGACCCGCGCGCCGCCGTACTGGCTTTCTACGAGAGCGCCTACCAGGCCGGAGCCCGGCGTGCCGGCTGGGACATCGCCCGGCTCGCCTGCCCCGGCGGGATCACCGACCCTCAACTGAGGGCCGGAACCTGACAGGCTCCCCGTATCCGATGGCGGAGCTCCCCATGGCGGTGGACACGTCGCACGGGGTCGGATCCCGCGCATGCCTGATCTCCGCTCTCGTGATCAGGAGCGCTGCCCGGCGGGCGCTCCGGTGGGTCGCCGGGACCCTTTGCGGGTAAGGGGTGGGTTGTCATGTCTCTGTCAGATCAGTCGGGACAGCGAGTCATCCAGGGGGTTGCATGAGCGAGTCGTCGACGCTACCGCTGTACATGCGGCGAGCGGGGTTCGATCCTGATCCGGAGCTGGGGACGCTGCGGGAGGAGGAGGGGGTCAGGCGCATCAGCACGCCGTTGGGCGTCGATGCCTGGCTGGTGACCCGCTACGAGGACGTGCGCGCGGTGCTGGGCGACACCGAGCGGTTCAGCAACACCTGGCCGGGCAGCTTCCGGCTGCCCGGCGCCCCGTGGAGGAGCGAGGAGGAGATCGCCGTGCTGCGCGCGGGCAACCTGCTCGCCTGCGATCCTCCCGAGCACACCCGGCTGCGCCGGATGCTGACGCCGGAGTTCACGATCCGCCGGATGCGCCGGCTGGAGCCGCGGATCATGCGCATCGTCGAGGAACACCTGGACGAGATGGAACGCGCCGGGTCTCCCGTCGACCTGGTGTCGTCGTTCGCGCTGCCGATCCCGTCCTTGGTGATCTGCGAGCTGCTGGGCGTGCCGTACGCCGACCGGAAGGACTTCCAGCGCAGGACCAACCGGCTGCTCGATGTGTCGGCGCCCGTCGAGGAGCGCATGGCGATGCAGGCGGAGTCACGCGCCTACATGGCCGAGCTGGTCGCCCGCGCCCAGGCTGATCCGGGTGAGGAACTGCTCGGCATGCTGGTGCGCGAACATGGCGACGACCTGACGACGGACGAGCTCATCGGCATCGGCGGTCTGCTGCTGGTGGCCGGTCACGAGACCACCGCCAACATGCTCGGGCTGGGCACGCTGGCCCTGTTGCGCCATCCCGACCAGCTGGAGCTGCTCAGGAAGGAGCCCGAGCGCATCGACGCCGCGGTGGAGGAGCTGCTGCGCTGGCTCAGCATCCTCCACGCCAGCATCGTCAGGACGACCACCACGGAGGTCGAGCTTGCCGGCCATACCATCGGGTCCGGCGAGCTGGTGATGTGCGGTCTGCCTGTCGCCAACCGCGATCCCGCGCTCCTGCCCAACCCGGAGATGCTGGACCTCAGCCGGGGCGCGCACGGCCACGTGGCCTTCGGCCACGGCGTGCACCACTGCCTGGGCGCGCCGCTGGCACGGATGGAGATGCGCATCGCCTTCCCGGCGCTGTTCCAGCGCTTCCCCGAGCTGCGCGTGGCCGAGCCCGACACGCACTTCCGCTCCTTCCACGTCGTGTACGGCCTGGCGTCCCTGCAGGTCGCCTGGTGACCGTTATCGGATGACCACATCGTCGCAGCAGTGGCCATCCCCTGGGCAGTGCGTTCTCGCGCAGTTCATGATCCGTTCGAGTTGAGGACGCCCGATTATCCTCTTTTGTTGCCGCTGAGATCTATTGAGGCAGCTCCAAGGCGTGGTTACGGTCCTGTGATGTCGATTCCGATCATGACTGAAGGGGTCCCTCCGTGAAGCTTGTGAAGACCGCTGTCGCGGCCGCCGCGCTCATCGGCGCCACCGCCGTCCCGCTGACGCTCACCGCGACGCCCGCCGCCGCGGCCTCCTGTAGCGGGTCGCACATCGACCACCTGGCCGTGAAGACCTCGGGTGGCTCTGTCTACGGCTACCTGGACCTCTACTACGGTTCGGGCGTCAACTGCGCCCAGCTGAACCGATCGGTCGACTACGGTGTCGCCTCCAATGGCCAGAACATGGGCATGATCGTGCAGATGTGGGCCTGCGCCAAGGGCTCCAGCAGCAGCTCGTGCACGTCCAACGCGCTGGACCACGACAGCGACAGTGGCCACTTCTCCTACTATGCCGGGCCGATCACCGTGAACGGCACGAACCGCTGCATCAAGGTTCAGGCCAGCATTCAGGACAAGAACTACAACTGGGCCAACCTCACCACGCCCGTCTTCCACTGCGGCTGACCGGAACACGGCCCGCACCCGACAAAGGTGCGGGCCACCGTCCCGCCCTCACCCGTCCTGTTCCGGGGTGATCGGTCAGTCCTCAACCCCCAAAGGCGGGATCTTCCTGTCAGGGGGCAGGGACAGGATGCCGTTCCTCGTCAGCCGTCGTAGCGGTCCTCGAAGGCGGTGAAGGCGGCCTCCTGCCTCCATTCGGCTCTGGCCTTCGCGCTTCTCTTCAGGAGCGCGCGGCAGGCCGGGACGGGTGTGGTGCCGCCGAGAGGCGAGCCCGCGCACTCGGGTGCGGGCGTGTGGTCGTCGGGTGCCTTCCAGAGGCTGCGGCCCTGCAGGAAGCTGTGGTCGAGCGCGGCCCTGGCGAGGGTCCTCAGCTCGGTGTAACGCAGCCCGTAGTCCGTGATCGCCCGGATGTACTCGTTGGTCATGTCGGTGTGTTCGATGCCCTCGTCGTCGGTGACGAGGGCGACGGGGACGCCCGCCTTGCGGTAGGTCATGAACGGGTGCTGGGCGCCGCACACCTTGAGGATCTGGCAGTTGCTGGTGAGAGCGATCTCGATGAGGACGTGCTTGTGGGCCAGTTCGGCCAGCAGGCCGTCCGGGTCGTCCTCGCCGCTGACGTCGACGCCGTGCCCGATGCGTTCGGCGTGGCCGGTCTCCACGGCGTCACGGATGTGGAACCGCAGATCCGCGGGCGGGGCCAGGCCGGGGGCGAGCTCACCGGCGTGCAGGGTGATGTGAGCCTTCGAGTAGACGCCGCGCAGGTAGCCGAGCATGCGCATGTGCAGCCGGTAGTCGCGCAGTGCGACCGGGTTGTCCTCCGGGGCGACGAGGTTGACGCCGACGTAGCGCTTGTCGGCCTCGGCCAGCTCGAATCCCAGAAGCATCTGGCCGAAGACGACCTCGGGCGCGGCGGTGCGGGTGACCTGGAGGAGGAAACGCAGCGGCAGCCTGCAGCCGGGATCGGCGCCCTTACGGCCGCAGCGGAGACCGGTGCGCATCTGGGCGATGTCCGCGTCGGCGTCCGCGCGCGCCGCGCTGACGATTTTGGCCATCGCGCCGTCGGCGAGCAGCCGGTCGCGCAGCTGCGCCAGATTGGTGCCGGCCCCCACCTTCTTGACGAGTTCCTGGACCGCGCCCGACTGACGGGACAGCATGACCTCCAGGGTGAACTCGTGCTCGGCCGCGGCCTCGGAGGCGAACGCGGCCAGCATCTCTCCCTTGTGGGAGGACGCGGCTCCGAACTTGCCGAACGCCGCGAAGAAGTGGTCGTGGCCCGACTCGGTGCCCGGGGTGAATCCCCGCATCGACCACGCCCGCACGATGTCGTCGGCGAAGTGCGGGTCGGTGGTCGCGTCGTGGGCCGGTCGCTGACCGGTGACGCACGGCGGTGCCGACGCGACGAAGGACGTGGTGTCGACGCACAGGCCGTCGCGTCCGGCGGAACGGAGCAGGAACTCCGTGGACACGGCCCCCGACAGGTGCGTGTGGAGGTCGGCGCCCTTGGGCAGGTCGGACACGAACTCCCGGAGCCGGCCCGGCTCGTGGCGGATCCCGTCGAGGTATGCCTCAACCTGCGGGACCGTATCTCGTACGGCACCATCGCGTGCGGCACCTTCATGTACGGCACCGGCGGTGGCCGCTCTCGCACCCGGCCCTGCCCCCGCCATCCCTCCGGCGACCGCGACCGCCAACCCGATCGCGACGAAACTCCTGCTCGGTATCATGCTCGCCAGCCAAGCATGATCTTCACGTCCGGTCACGTATCGTAGTCGATATGTTTCTCTACGTCATCATCGGACATGGGTGGCCCCTGGAACGCCGGTCTCCGTGACCGCCGGCCTGAAGCGTCTCTGCCGGAAAATCCTGAATTTCGAAAGCCTTCCGCTCCTTTACAAGGGTCATCTATCGTTGTGATCCGCATCGCGATCGTCGAGGTTTCCGAAGAGGTGGGCGTTGCCGAGTCGCCGCCCGCTGGATCCGGGTGATCCCGAGCGGATCGGCGACTACCTGCTGACCGGCGTGCTGGGCGAGGGCGGCCAGGGCATCGTCTACCGCGCCCGCACCCCTACCGGCACATCGGTGGCGATCAAGGTGCTGCACGCCCGGATGGCGGCCGATCCCGACGCGGGCAGGCGCCTGCTGCGCGAGGCCGACATCGCCCGCCGGATCGCGCCCTTCTGCACCGCCCGGGTGCTGGACATGGGCCTGTTCGCCGACCGCCCCTACATCGTCAGCGAACACATCCCCGGCATAGCGCTGGACACGCTGGTCAACAGCGACGGCCCGCGCACCGGCAGTGGCCTGCACCGCCTGGCCGTGGCCACCCTGACCTCCCTGGCCGCGATCCACCGCGCCGGGATCGTCCACCGGGATTTCAAGCCCGGCAACGTCATCCTGGGACCCGAAGGCCCGGTGGTCATCGACTTCGGCATCTCCCGGGTGCTGGAGCACCTCACCACCCGCTCCGGCCCGGTGGGCACCCCCGCCTACATGGCGCCCGAACAGTTCGAGCAGCAGCCGGCGGGGCCCGCGGCCGATGTCTTCGGCTGGGCCGCCACGATGGTGTTCGCCGCCACCGGACACCTGGCCTTCCCGGGCTCCACCCTTCCCGCGGTGATGCACGCCATCCTGACCGGCGAGCCCGACCTGGACGGTGTTCCCGAGGACCTGCGTCCGCTGCTGAAGACCTGCCTGGAAAAACGTCCCGATGCTCGGCCGGGCGCCGCGGACCTGCTGCGCCGCCTCACCAACGACGACCAGCCCGGCCTTCCCGCCGCTCGCCGGAGCTCGCGGCGCCGCCTCCTGCTCGGCGGCCTGACCGCGCTCACCGCTGCCGGGATCATCGCGGCGGTCCCCTCCTGGCTCCACGCACCAGAGGGCACCCACTCCACAGCCCCCGGCCCTACGGACTCCCCGACCCCCGTCGGGAGCGCCCTGGGCAAGCCGCTGACCGGCCACACCGCCACCGTCACCTCGGTGGCGGTCGGCCAGTTGGGTGGTAAACCCATCGCCGTCTCCGGCGGAGACGACAGCACGGTCCGGGTGTGGGATCTGGCCGCCGGTAAGCAGTTGGGGCAGCCCCTGACCGGTCACGGCAACGCCGTCACGTCGGTGGCGGTCAGCCGGTCGGACGGTAGGTCCATCGCCGTCTCCGGCAGTTATGACGGCACGGTGCGGGTGTGGGATCTGGCCGCCGGTAAGCAGTTGGGGCAGCCTCTGACCGGTCACGGCGACATCGTCTGGTCGGTGGCGCTGGGGGAGTTGGCGGGGAAGTCCGTCGCGGTCTCGGGTGGTTCGGACGGTGCGGTGCGGGTGTGGGATCTGGCCGCCGGTAAGCAGTCAGGGCAGCCCTTGACCGGTCAGGGCGCCGCTGTCTGGTCGGTGGCGCTGGGGCAGTTGGGCGGTAAGCCCATCGTCGTCTCCGTCGGCTATGACGGCACGGTGCTGGTACGGGATCTGCTGACGCGGAAGCAGATCGGTAAGTCCCTGACAGGCCCTACCACTACCACCACGTCGGTGACGCTGGGGGAGTTGGAGGGGAGATCCGTCGCGGTCTCGGGTGGTTCGGACGGCACGGTCCGGGTGTGGGATCTGGCCGCCGGCAAGCAGTTGGGGCAGCCCCTGACCGGTCACGGCGACACTGTCTGGTCGGTGGCGCTGGGGGAGCTGGAGGGGAAGTCCGTCGCGGTCTCGGGTGGTTCGGACGGTGCGGTGCGGGTGTGGGATCTGGCCGCCGGTAAGCAGTTGGGGCAGCCTCTGACCGGTCACGGCGACGCCGTCACGTCGGTGGCGCTGGGGCAGCTGGACGGTGAGACCATCGCCGTCGCCGGTGGCTCCGACGGCAGGCTGCACACGTGGGGACTTGGCCTGCCCGGTCCTCCGCCACGCCCACGGTGATGCCGTCACCCGCGGCTGGCGCGGGTGAGGGTGGATGATCCTCCCGATGGCTCCATCCCCGCCGTCGGTCCGGTGGTCTCGACGGGCTGGTGGCCCTCGACGCTCTCCCGGATTTCCGCTGGCGCGAAAATGGATTTGAGTCTCCGGCGAGTGGAAGGTTGAAGCTGGTCTCGTGAACGACCGCACCGAGCTGTTCACCATTGGACAGCTCGCCCGCCGTACCGGACTGCCGGTGCGGACCATCCGCTTCTGGTCCGACGTGGGCGTCGTTCCGCCGACGCGTCGCTCGGCCGGTGGTTACCGGCTCTACGACGTCGCGGCGGTGGCACGCCTGGACCTGGTACGGACGCTCCGTGAGCTGGGGCTGGACCTGGAGACGGTCCGGCGGGTCCTGCGCGGGCAGGGCACCGTCGCCGACATCGCCAGGGCACACGCCGACGCGCTGGATACGGAGATCCGCGTCCTCCAGCTGCGGCGCGCGGTGCTGCGGTCGGTCGCCGAACGAGGAAGCACCACCGAGGAGATGAGACTCATGCACAAGCTGGCCCGGTTGTCCGCGCAGGAGCGGCAGCGCGTCATCGACGACTTCGTCGACCACACCTTCGCCGGCCTCGACCCTGACGCGCCGGGGGCCCACATCGCGCAGTCGATGCGCCGGATGCCGGCGGAGCTGCCGGCCGACCCCACCACCGAGCAGGTGGACGCCTGGGTGGAGCTCGCCGAGCTCGTCGCCGACGAGGCGTTCCGGCAGCGCGTACGGCAGATGGCGGTGGCGGGCACGGAGCCCGGCGAGCAGCCGCAGCCGTACGACCCCGCGCCGGTCCTGGAGCACTGCGGCGGCGCGCTGGCCGCCGGGGTCGCCCCCGATTCCGCCGAGGGCAGGGCCGTTCTGGACCGGGTCGTCGCCGCGGACACTCCCGTCGAGGAGCGCCTACGGCTGGCGGACCAGGTGGAGAGGTTCACCGACCGGCGGGTGGAGCGCTACTGGCAGCTGATGGGGATCCTCAACGGCACGCCGCCCTTCCCCTCCGGTGTCCCGGTGTTCGAGTGGTTCATCGCGGCGCTCCGCGCGCACCGTTGAGCCGTTGACCCGGATCAGGATGTGGAGCATTTGATCGACGGGTATTGATCGAACCTGCAAGGTGGCCGAGCGGGGGGGGTCGTCACCCGCTTTCAAATCGCTCAAAAGTCACTAAATGGGTGATATCCGGCAGCGCCTTCTGGAAGGCGCTGCCGGCGACGGTTGCATGTCAGGCGATATGGGTTTTGCATAAAGCTTAGATAAAGATTCACTTACGGCATTATATGCACTAAATGTGTTGATTTAGAGTCTTGACGAAAATCGGACATCTGACGAAGATTCTTGCTAATTGCGTACTTCCTGCCGGGATGACCCCCTACCCGGGGCCGTGCGCCAACTGGAGGAATCTCTCATGAGGAGCTCTCTCAATGGCAGGAGAGCCGGCCGTGTCGCGGTCGTGCTCGCCTTACCCATTGCCCTCAGCTTCGGCTCGATGCCCGTTCTGGCCGACCCATCCCCGTCGACCGGCACGGTTGTGCCCGACCGGCAACCCAGCACCGAACAGAACGGCGTGGCACTGCTGCGCATCATCGTCCCCGACCAGGACGGTGTCGACCGGCTCAACTCCCTGGGCGTCGACCTGGCGGAGTACAAGAAGCCCGTCGACAGCGGCTTCGAGGTGCACGCCGTACTGAGCCCCCAGGAGGCTCAGGGGCTCCGCGATCTTGGGTTTGACGTCCGTGACGCCATCTCGGACCAGACCGATTTCGCCGAGAACACGGCGGAGAGGCGGGCCGCGATCGCGTCCGCGGCGGAAGCGGCGGCGGAGACCGACACGCTGACCTCGCTCCGCGCCGAGTGGTTCACCAGCCTCGACAATCAGCGCTTCCTCTCGGTCGAGGTGAAGTCGAGCGCCACCGACGCGCAGACCGTGCTCACCGCCACCTGGGACAGCGGTAAGGGGACGGCCCCCGGCTCAGGCGGCACCGCGACGATGTCGCGCTTCACCGACGCCGGCCAGTACATGTACCACCGGTTCAACTCGCCGCTGACCATCACCGAGGCTCCCAGCACGGTCACGATCACCAGCAACCGGGGCGGCTCGGTCACGGTCCCGGTGACCCAGTGGCTGGGTGCCAAGCGCAAGGCCCCCAGCAAGCACTACGTCGCGGACTTCGTCGACCACTACATGGACCCGACCGAGCTCACCAGCCGGATCACCTCCCTGGCCAAGGAGTTCCCCAAGCTCTCGCAGATCGTCGACCTGCCCAACAAGACGAACGGCTACCGCCGGGCGGCGCAGGCGCAGTTCGGCACCGTCGCGGCGAGCACGTTCTACGTGAGCTCGAAGGCGTACGGGCACGAGGGCGGCAACGACATCAGCGTCGCCCTGGTGAAGCCGGCCGCCGCGTCCAGCGCGCTGAGCGTTTCGGTGAGCGGTAAGAACGTCGTGGTCAACCTCGCCACGGACGCGTCCGGCGCGGTCAGCAGCACCGCCGTCCAGGTGGTGAACGCCCTCAACGCCAACGCTGCGGCATCCGCGCTGCTGACCGCCGCCACCTACCGGGGCAACGCCGGCACCGGCGTGGTCGCCGCGGCACCGGCGACGGGGCTGACCGACAACCTCAAGGCGCCGTCAAGCGTCTCGCGCGACCCGTTCCAGGTGAAGGCGCTGCGCATCGGCAAGCAGCGGGACGGCTCGAAGACCGGCGTGTTCCTCTACTGCCAGGAGCACGCCCGCGAGTGGGTCACCTCACTGACCTGCGTGGAGACCGCCGAGCGGCTCCTGCGCAACTACGCCAAGGATGACCAGACCAAGAAGCTGGTCGACAACCTCGACATCTTCATCATGCCGGCGGTCAACCCCGACGGCGCGCACTACAGCATGTACGACTACAACATGCAGCGCCGCAACATGACCAACCACTGTGCGGCGAACATGTCGGACCCGGCGGCGCGTAACAGCTGGGGTGTGGACCTGAACCGTAACTTCTCGGTCGGCTCCATCTTCGACGGCTACAGCGGCGCCTCGTCGAGCTGCAGCAGCGACACGTTCTCCGGCCCGGCCAAGCTGTCCGAGCCGGAGGCGCGGAACGAGGTCTGGCTCACCCAGCAGTACCCGAACATCAAGTTCGCGATGAACACCCACTCCTACGGCGGCTACTTCATGTGGCCTCCGGGGGCGTACAAGACCGCCGGGCGCGAGCTGCTGCCGCGGGTCGACTTCGGCACGGAGAACTTCTTCTGGACCGCCTCCGACCACATCCTCTCCGCGGTCCAGTCCTGGCGCGGTACGGGGATCTGGCCGGGTCGCACCGGCCCGGTGCCGGACGTGCTGTACTCCGCGGCCGGTAACAGCGCCGACGAGCACTGGTTCAACCGGGGCATCATAGGCTGGGACTTCGAGGTCGGCGCGGACATCTACAACCCGAAGACCAACCGGTTCGAGGCCGTCGGCTTCCAGCCGCCGTTCGCCGAGGGTCACGAGGAGGCGATGGAGTTCGCCTCCGGTCAGATCGGCATCCTCGAGGTCGCCCGGGCCTTCGCCGAGGACAGCCAGCGTCCCGAGTCGGACCTGAAGGTGACCGGCCGGACCGACACCTCGACCACGTTCACCTTCACGACCAACGAGCCCGCCAACGTGTACTACACGCTGGACGGCAGCCGCCCGACGCTGAACTCCGCCAAGCTCACCGCCGCGGGGATGCGCGAGAACGCACAGCAGATCACGCTCGACAAGACCGCCGAGGTGCACTGGTTCGCGGTGGACATCGCCGGCAACGTCGAGAAGAACTACAAGCCTGACGGTAACGGCAAGAACTACCGCAAGGAGACGGTGGAGGTCCGCAAGCTCCGCTGACCCCCGCTGGGATGTTCAGGCGGCCGCCGGTCCACCGACCGGCGGCCGATTCCGTGACCCCTACCGGTCGCCTTCGCGACCCGGGTACGGCGGCGCGGCTGCCCCGGCAACGCGGCAGCTCGCTGGCTCTCACCGAGAAACACTGAGAATCAGCGAACGGTGATCCCTCCGTTGACTGCCTGGGATGGCCGTCTATGCATCGCGGGAGGGGACGGCTTGCTGGACGATGACGGCGGCGGTGAAGCACATGGCTCCGGCGACTGCCATTCCGGATGAGGGGCCGAGAGCCGCCATCACCCCGGTGGCAGTCGCCAGGGTGAGTGTTTCCAAGCTCATCCGCGCCGTGCTGAACAGTGCGGCGCCCGCCCCTCCGCGCTGGGAGGGCACGTACCTGAGTGCCTGCCCGTCTGGGACGCCTTCGGTCAGCCCAAGACACAGCCCGAGGGCCCCGGCCGCGACGAGAAGGGCGACAGGATGGTTGGTCACCTGGAGGATGACCGCGGTGACGGTGCAGACGGACAGGGCGGTTGTCACCAGCTGCCGTGCCCATCGGCGCGAGAGCCGAGCGGCGAGAAGCGGAAGGACCGTTGACGGCACGGTCAGCAGGCTGAGCATGACCGCTGCCTCGCCTGGGCCCATGCTCTGGGCAGAGCCAAGCTGAGGGAGCACGGTCAACCCCACCACGAGCATCCCCATGAAGGCACCCGTCGCCGAGGCGTACGCGCGATAGGCGGGGATCCGCAACAGGTCCACGGGGATCGCGGGATCAGACGCACGCCGTTCCACGCGGACGAGCCCCGTGGCGCCGGCTGCCGCGACGAGGACGAGTACACCCGGCCCCCACCACGGGACGCCGGCCCCAAGGCCCAGCCCGAGCGCGGTCACCGCGGCGGCGATGGTCACCCCGAAGAGGACAGCGCCGGCAAGGTCGAAGTTGTCGGGCACCTCGGGGCTGCGAAGACCCGGAAGCGCGAGCGTGGCCAAGGCCGCGATGGCGGCGACAGCCGCCGGCGCGACGAAGACGAGGGGCCAACCTCCGATGGCCATGAGGGCCTGGGCAACGACCGGGCCCAGCGCCAGACTGCTGCCCAGCACGGCGCCCGCGTAGCCGTACACCCGACGCCGCTCCTCCGGCGGGTACACGGCCAAGATCATCGACGATCCACCGGCGGCGCACATGGCCGCCCCGACGCCGGCGACCGCGCGGAGGGCCACCAGAGACAACAGGTCTGGAGCGAGGGCGGTCAGAACCCCGGTGGCTGCGACAACGACATTGCCGACGGCGAAAAAGCGGGTGCGGGCGGTGCGATCCGCTGTCGCCCCCGCCAGCAGCAGGGCTGCGGCGAACAGCCCGTTGTAGGCGAGGACGATCCACGGACCCAGGGCACCCGCACCGGGCAGCTGCGCGGTCACATCAGGGACAACTGCTGTCGCGCCGGTGATCGCGAGTGGGAACACCGCATCAGAGATGAGGGCAGCGACAAGGACACGCCGACGTTGACGAAAAGACAAGGCGAACATGAGTGCGCTCCGGAACAAGGGGAATCCGAGCGCCATGAAGGCGCTCCTGGCCTGAGGTCAGGAGCGACGGCGAGAACTGGGGTTTTGCGCCGCCGCTCTCAGCGACGGCGCACCTTGTCTGTTTTCGGCACGAGCACACGCTAGCAGCCGCCTCGGGCGAGGCTTCGAGGTGGTTGGATCACTCGGGGACTGCGTGACCGGCGCTAGCGCTCCACCTGGAAGGCGGCCAGGGGGATGGGGAGCCAGGACGGGCGGTTGCGGGCCTCGTAGGTGACCTCGTAGACGGCCTTCACCAGCTCCAGGGCGCGGAGCAGGACGGCGTCCTCGGCGTGCAGGCGACCGCCGCCGGCGGAGTAGCCGGCCAGGAAGGCGGAGCGGTTGAGCTCGGCCCACTCGACGGCCCGGGGGCGCAGCTCCTCGGCGTCGGGGTGGTCGGCCAGCAGGTGGCGGGCGGCGTAGTCGAACGAGCGCAGCATGCCGGCCACGTCCCGCAGCGGGGAGGAGAGGGCGCGGCGTTCGGCGAGGGGCTGGCCGGGCTCGCCCTCGAAGTCCAGGACGACCCAGTCGGTCGTCGTGCGCATCACCTGGCCCAGGTGGTAGTCGCCGTGGATGCGCTGGACGGGGATCTCGGCCACCGCGTCGGAGACCCGCTGGTAGGCCTCCTGGGCCACCCGGGCGTACCTGGCGAGCTCGGGCACCTCGTTGATCGCGCCGGCCAGGCGGCGGCGGTGGTCCTCGACCATCTGCTTGACCTGCTGCGTCTCCATCACACCGGTGGGGAACGCGGTGGCCAGCTCGTAGTGGACCTCGGCGGTGGCCACGCCGAGCCGGTAGGCCTCGGAGCTGAAGTCGCCGCCCGCCTCGGAGGCCGAGGAACCGAGGTCGGCGTACAGATCGCGGACGCTGGTCAGGGCCAGGGCCCAGCCGTCGTTGGCGTTGGACAGGAACTCCTGGGTCATCGCCAGCGTGGTGGGTTCGCCGTCGAGGTCGGTCTCGATCCAGCCGTACGGCCGCGCGACGTGCAGGCCGTCCTGACGTGCCAGGGCACTGACGATCTCCAGCTCGGGGTTGATACCGGGGATCAGGCGGCGGAACAGCTTGCAGATGTAGGTGCTGCCGAACACCAGGGAGGTGTTCGACTGCTCGGCGCCCAGCACCAGGCTACGGAGGGAGGTGTCGATCTCCACTCCTTCCAGGCGGCGGAAGCGGAGCGGGCCGATGTCACGGTTGCCGGCCATCGCTTCGAGCAGGGTGCCGGTGAGGTCGGCGTCGTAGGCGGCGTCGTAGTAGTCGGCGCCGATATGGGCGGGTTTGAAGCCACCGCCCCCCTCCGGGTCGTCGCCGAGCAGGAGCTGGTAGCGGTCGCGGATCCCGGCCTGCTGGACTGAGACGATCAGATGGCGGAGGCCGTGGGCGAGCTTGACGTCGGAATCGATGACGAGCTCGTCTATAGGCCGCCCCTTACCGGCGAACCATCGCTGATGGGTGATCCAGCCGGTAAGGAGCTCCGTCAACACGGCTTTACGCCTCCTGGACTACGGGTGGCAGGGTGAACCAGTAGAACCCATGCCCAGGGAGCGTCAAAAGATACGGGAGCTCGCCGATCGGCGGGAAAGGAACTCCGCCCATGGTCTCGACGGGCACCGATCCCTCGAACCGACGCAGGTCCAGCTCCACCGGCTGCGGGAACCGCGAGAGGTTGTTCACGCACAGGATGCGGTCGTCGCCCAGCTCGCGGACGTAGGCGAGGACGCTCGGGTTGGAGGAGTTCAGCTCGGTGAACGCCCCCAGCCCGAAGACCGAATGCCGCTTACGGATGTCGATCATGCGCTTGGTCCAGTGCAGCAGCGAGCCGGAGCTCTTCTGCTGGGCCTCGACGTTGATCGCCTGGTAGCCGTAGATCGGGTCCATGATGATCGGGAGATACAGTCGGCCGGGGTCGCAGTCGGAGAACCCGGCGTTGCGGTCGGGGCTCCACTGCATCGGGGTGCGGACACCGTCGCGGTCGCCCAGCCAGATGTTGTCGCCCATCCCGATCTCGTCGCCGTAGTAGAGCACGGGAGATCCGGGCAGCGAGAGCAGCAGCGCGGTGAACAGCTCGATCTGGTTGCGGTCGTTCTCCAGCAGCGGCGCCAGCCGCCGCCGGATGCCGACGTTGGCCCGCATCCGGGGGTCCTTGGCGTACTCCGAGTACATGTAGTCGCGCTCGTCGTCGGTCACCATCTCCAGCGTGAGCTCGTCGTGGTTGCGCAGGAAGATGCCCCACTGGCAGTGCTCGGGGATCTTCGGCGTCTGGGCCATGATCTCCGAGATCGGGTAGCGGGACTCCCGCCTGACGGCCATGAAGATGCGCGGCATCAGCGGGAAGTGGAACGCCATGTGGCACTCGTCGCCGCCGGTCGCGGGGTCGCCGAAGTACTCCACCACGTCCGCCGGCCACTGGTTGGCCTCGGCCAGCAGCACCCGGTCGGGGTAGAGGCGGTCGACCTCGGCCCTGACCCGTTTGAGGTATTCGTGAGTTCTGGGGAGGTTCTCGCAGTTCGTGCCGTCCTGCTCGAACAGGTAGGGGATGGCGTCCATCCGGAACCCGTCGATGCCGAGGTCCAGCCAGAAGCGCAGCACCTCCAGCATGGCGTCCTGGACGTCCGGGTTCTCGTAGTTGAGGTCCGGCTGGTGGGAGAAGAACCGGTGCCAGTAGTACTGGCCCCGCACCGGGTCGTGTGTCCAGTTGGACGTCTCGGTGTCGACGAAGATGACCCGGGCGTCCTGGTACATCTCGTCGGAGTCGTTCCAGACGTAGAAGTCGCCGAACGGCCCCTCGGGGTCGTGGCGGGAGGCCTGGAACCAGGGGTGCTGGTCGCTGGTGTGGTTCATCACCAGGTCGGCGATGACGCGCATGCCCCGCTTGTGAGCTTCATCCACCAATTTCACGAAATCTCCGAGATCACCGAACTCGGGGAGGATTTTCATGAAATCCGCGATGTCGTACCCACCGTCGCGGAGCGGCGACTCGTACAGGGGCAGCAGCCAGAGACAGTCCACACCCAGCCACTGGAGGTAGTCCAGCCTGTTGATGAGACCGCGGATGTCTCCGGTGCCGTCCCCGTTGGAATCGGCGAATCCCCGGATGAGCACCTCGTAGAAGACGGCGCGCTTGAACCAGTACGGGTCGCGCGGTTTCTCCTCGTCGAAGGTGTTCGGAATGGGCTCAGGTAGCTGACTCACCAGTGGACTCCCCGCTGTTCTGCCGGTATCGCGTACCCGGCCGGCTCACCGCCGGTTGGCCGTCGCGGCACGCAAAGTGAAGATGTGTGCTGGGTGGATATGGGGATCGAGGCGGACGTAGTTGTTCTGCCGCCAGCGGTACGACTCGCCTGACAGTTCGTCGTCGACGAAGAACTCGGCACGCCAGTCGAGACCGAGAGCCGGCATGTCCAGCGACACCGTGGCCTCATGGGTGTTGTGTGGATCGAGATTCACGACCGTCAGAACCACGTCGCCCAGGCCGTGCCGTCGTGTGGCCGTGTCGTGGGCGCCGGGCAGCCGCTTGGAGAAGCAGACCATGTCCGGTTGGTCGACGCTATGGAACCGTAGGTTACGCAGTTCCTGGAGCGCCGGGTGTGCTCTTCGGAACAAATTAAGTTGCGTGATGAAGGGGGCCAGGCTAAGGCCCTCGCGTTCAGCCTCGGCCCAATCGCGCGGTTTATACTGATATTTCTCGCTATCTAGGTATTCTTCACTACCTGGTCGAACAGGGACATTCTCCGTAAGTTCGTATCCGGCGTATACCCCCCAGGTCGGCATCGCCATCGCCGCGAGGATCGCTCTGATGCGAAAAGCCGGGACTCCCCCGTGCTGTAGGTATTCGTGAAGAATGTCTGGAGTATTGACGAAAACGTTCGGCCGCAGGAAGTGTGACGTCTCGCGGGAGAGCTCGCCCAGGTAGTCCTCGACCTCCTCCCGGGAGTTCTTCCACGTGAAGTAGGTGTAGGACTGGTGGAAGCCGACCTTGGCCAGCGCCTGCATCATCGCCGGGCGGGTGAACGCCTCCGCCAGGAACAGCACGTCCGGATCGGTGGAGTTGATGTCGGCCAGCAGTCGCTCCCAGAACGCCACGGGCTTGGTGTGCGGGTTGTCCACCCGGAAGATCCGCACGCCGTGGTCCATCCAGAGCCGGACCACCCGCTTGACCTCGGCGTAGATGCCCTCCGGGTCCTTGTCGAAGTTCAGCGGGTAGATGTCCTGATACTTCTTGGGAGGGTTCTCCGCGTAGGCGATCGAGCCGTCGGCGCGGATGTTGAACCACTCCGGGTGCTCCCTGACCCACGGGTGGTCGGGCGCGCACTGCAGGGCCAGGTCGAGGGCGACCTCCATGCCGAGCTCGCGGGTCTTGGCCACGAACACGTCGAAGTCGTCAAAGGTGCCGAGATCGGGGTGGATGGCGTCGTGGCCGCCCTCCTCGGAGCCGATCGCCCAGGGGGAGCCCGGATCGTACGGCTCAGGCGTCAGGGTGTTGTTGCGGCCCTTGCGGAAACTGTGCCCGATCGGGTGGATCGGCGGCAGGTAGACGACGTCGAAGCCCATCTTCGCGACCGCAGGCAGTCGCTTGGCAGCAGTCGTGAAATTTCCGGACTTGGGGGCGATGCCCTCTTCGACGATCGCTCCCTCGGAGCGCGGGAAGAACTCGTACCAGGACCCGAACAGCGCCCGGCGCCGGTCGACCCTGACCACGTGTCCGGGCGACTTCGTCACCAGGTCGCGGAGCGGATGCGCACGCAGCAGCTCCGCCGTCTCCGGAAGCTGGGCCACCGAGAACCGGGCACGCGGGTCGAACTCCCCGTCGCGCAGCTTGGCCGCCACAGCCAGGAGCGCGGCCCGGTGCCCGCAGGGGTGGACGTCCGCGCTCGCCTCCAGCACCGCCGTCTCGGCCGCCTCGGCGCTCAGGGCCGCCTTGCCGGCAGCCCTGCCCGACGCTCCGGCCGCCGCCCTGCCGCCCGGTGCCTTCGCCGACCTGCGGGTCACGCCTCCGCAGTCCGCGGGCCGTACGGCCTTGGCGGCACGTTCGAAGAGCCGGGCGCCCTCCTCGCACATGAGCTCGGCGTCCAGGTCGCGGGGGATCTTGATGCCCGCGTCGTGGAACCAGGTGGCCAGGGGGTCGCTCCACGCCTCGACGCGGAAGTGCCAGTCGCCCTCGGTGGGCAGTGTCACCTCGACGCCCCAGCGGTCGGTGCCCGGAGCAAGCTCGTTCATGCGCAGCAGCGGGCCGCGCACGCCGTCGGGGCCGGTGAGCACGGCTCCGGCGGCCACCGCGTCATGTCCCTCCCGGAACACGGTGGCGGCGATCTCGAAGGTCTCGCCCGCGGCGGCCTTGGCGGGGCGGCGCCCGCAGTCGACCGTGGGCTGGATGTCCTGGATTGGAATTCGTCCGATCATCGCTTCTCAAGGTAGCGACGGCACGCCCGGTACCGTCGGAAAAATTCGGCAAAAAAGATCTTCACGTTTTCAAACATTCCCGCCGCCGGCCCCGGGGAGTGAGCCGGTGTTCCGCCCTCCCCGTACGGACGGCCGGGTCCGGGAGAGCGGAGAGTTACGACCCATAGATGCGTTGCCCTAATAGTCCATCTTCATGCGTGTCGGAGGAAGAATGCGGGAACTCAGGCTCCCGGCGCGTTGCACGGAGACATGATCAACCCGGCTTTGATGTGTTTGGAGGCGATTGATAGTGGCGAGGGGGAGACGGGTGAGTGTTGGGGTCGCCCTTGTGGCGCTGAGTAACTAGGGTCTGGCAGAGTGAGAGCAATCCGCAGGTTCACCGTCCGCACCGTCCTTCCTCCGGAGCTGGCCTCCCTCGGCGAGCTTGTGCACAATCTTCGCTGGTCGTGGCATCCCGAGGCTCTCGATCTCTTCGCCGAGGTCGACCCGGTCGTCTGGGAGCGGGTGGGCCACGACCCCGGCGCCCTGCTCGGCGCCGTCGAGGCGAGGCGCCTCCGCGAGCTGGCCACCGACCGCCGCTTCCTCAGACGCGTCGCCGACGCGGCCGACGACCTCCGTGAGTACATGACCGCGCCGAGGTGGTACCAGACCATCCCTGACGCCCCCCGCTCCATCGCCTACTTCTCGCCCGAGTACGGCATCGCCTCAGCCCTGCCGCAGTACTCCGGCGGCCTGGGCATCCTCGCCGGCGACCACCTCAAGACCGCCAGCGACCTCGGCGTGCCGATCCTGGCGGTCGGCCTGCTGTACCGCCACGGCTACTTCACTCAGTCC
Source organism: Streptosporangium sp. NPDC087985 (assembly GCF_044741965.1). Classification (NCBI taxonomy): domain Bacteria; kingdom Bacillati; phylum Actinomycetota; class Actinomycetes; order Streptosporangiales; family Streptosporangiaceae; genus Streptosporangium; species Streptosporangium sp. NPDC087985. Next base: position 51,651 of record NZ_JBIUTQ010000004.1, on the reverse strand, counting down.
CTCTCGCCGGAGGGCTGGCAGCTGGAGCACTACCCGTCCCTCGACCCTGGAGGCCTGCCGCTGACCCTCCTCAAGGAGGAGGACGGCACCCCGGTGCGGATCGGCATCAGCCTGCCCGAGCGGCGCACCCTGCACGCCCAGGTCTGGGTGGCCCAGGTGGGGCGGGTCCCGCTGCTGCTACTCGACTCCGACGTCGCCGAGAACGACAACGCCGCCCGTGACGTCACCGACCGCCTGTACGGCGGGGGCACCGACCACCGGCTGATGCAGGAACTGCTGCTCGGCGTCGGCGGTGTCCGCGCCATCCGGGCCTACTCCCGGGTCAGCGGCCACCCCGAGCCCGAGGTGTTCCACACCAACGAGGGGCATGCGGGCTTCCTGGGACTGGAGCGCATCCGCGAGCTCACCGAGAGCAGGCTCTCCTTCGACGAGGCACTGGAGGTGGTCCGCGCCGGGACGGTCTTCACCACCCACACCCCCGTCCCCGCCGGCATCGACCGCTTCCCGAGCGACATGATCGCCCGTCAGTTCGGCGGCGACAACGCGTGGCCCACGGTCCCTGAGGACCGCATCCTGGCGCTCGGCGCCGAGGACGAACCGGGCAAGTTCAACATGGCCGCCATGGGCATGCGGCTGGCCCAGCGGGTCAACGGGGTCTCGGAACTGCACGGCGCGGTCAGCCGGGAGATGTTCCAGGGCCTGTGGCCGGGCTTCGACGTCGACGAGGTCCCGATCGGCTCGATAACCAACGGCGTGCACGCCCCCACCTGGGTCGGTCGCGAAATCATGGAGCTGGCGGGCAGGGAACTGCCCACGCTGGTCGAGCGGGCCCAGGGCTGGGAGGGTGTCAACAAGATCTCCGACGCGGACATCTGGGAGATCCGCGGACGGCTGCGCGCCCGGCTGGTCGAGGCGGCCCGCGTCCGGCTGCGCCGCTCCTGGCTCGACCGGGGTGCCTCCCACGCCGAGCTCGGCTGGATCGACGACGCCCTCGATCCCGGTGTGCTGACCATCGGATTCGCCCGCCGGGTCCCCTCCTACAAGCGGCTCACCCTGATGCTGAGCGACCCCGGCCGGCTCCGCGAGCTGCTGCTCGATCCGGACAAGCCCGTCCAGATCGTGATCGCGGGCAAGGCCCACCCTGCCGACGAGGGCGGCAAGAAGCTCATCCAGCAGATTGTGAAGTTCGCCGACTCCGAGGACGTCCGGCACCGCATCGTCTTCCTGCCCGACTACGACATGGCCTTGGGCCAGCTGCTCGTCCAGGGCTGCGACGTGTGGATGAACAACCCGCTCCGGCCGCTGGAGGCGTGCGGCACGTCCGGGATGAAGGCCGCGCTGAACGGCGGCCTCAACCTGTCCATCCGCGACGGCTGGTGGGACGAGTGGTACGACGGCACCAACGGCTGGGCCATCCCTACCGCCGACGGCGTCGCCGACCCCGACCGCCGCGACGAGCTGGAGGCCGGCGCGCTCTACGACCTGATCGACCACGAGGTGGCGGACCGGTTCTACGACCGCACCGCCGACGGTCTGCCGCTGCGCTGGCTGGAGATGGTCCGGCACACGCTGACCTCCCTCGGCCCCAAGGTCCTCGCCGGCCGGATGCTCCGCGACTACGTGATCGACCTCTACACGCCGGCTGCCCGGTCCGCGCGTGCTCTGCTGGCGGACGGGTACGAGCCGGCCAAGGGCTTCGCCGCGTGGAAGCTGAGGGTCTCCCAGGCGTGGCCGGGGGTCCGGGTCGAGCACGTGGAGGCCTCCAACCTGGGGGAGACCCCCGAGGTGGGCGCGGCACTGGAGTTGCGGGCGGCCATCGCCCTGGGCGAGCTGGAGCCCGGAGACATCCGGGTCCAGGCCGCCTACGGCCTGGTCGGGCTCCATGACGAGCTGGTCGGCCCGGCCTACGCGGACCTGGCCCTGGAGACGGTCGGCGACGACGGCAAGGCCGTCTTCGGGGGCACCATCCCACTGGAACGCACCGGGGCCTTCGGCTACACCGTCCGGGTCGTCCCCCACCATCCCCTCATGGCGAACTCCTCCGAGCTCGGCCTGATCGCCGTCCCGGAGGAGCCCGCGGGCATGACCAACGGCACCCTGCGCTGACCGGCCGGGGGGAGACCGGGGCTCACGCCCGGCTCCCTCCGGCCGCTCGGGGCCGTCCCGGATCAGGCGGTGGACACCACGACGTCGTCGGCCTTGACGAACATCACGCGGTGGCCGAACTGGATCTGGTAGTACTTCAGCTTCCCGCGGACCACCGTGTGCGGGGACGCGTCGAAGGTCACCGCCCGGTAGTACTCACCCTGGGCGGCCAGGCCGAGGGTGTAGCGCTGGCCCGCGGCGAAGGTGTACTGCAGCGGGGTGATCTCCTGGTACGGCACGCCCGCCGGGTAGGCCTCCGCCTCCGGATAGGCCCTGCCGTACACCGGGACGCTAGCCAGGCCCGGCTTGGGCGTCACCACCAGGCCACGCGAGGGGACCGCGGTGGGCTGGGAGGCGGGGTTGTGGAACCAGGCCTTCTGGCCGAGGTACCAGATCGCCGTCCAGTCGCCCTGGCGGTCGGCCACGGCGTAGCGCTGGCCGGTGGTGGCGCGGGCGCTGTGGTCGTAGACGCTGTAGAGCGAGTCACCGGTCGGGTGCTTGCCGACGTCCTTGACCAGCGGGGCGTCCGAACGCGGCTCGGTGCGCAGCCAGACCGACGCCGAGCCGTGCGGCGGGCAGTCAGCCGAGGGGTTCTTGCGGTCGCAGCCGTAGTAGTACGGCTGGTTCCTGGCGTAGTCGGGCAGGATCATCACCGACTCCGCCTTCGGGCCGCCGGAGGAGTGCAGCGGCTTGCCGAGCAGGTGGAAGTAGTGCGCCCAGTCCCAGAAGGGGCCCGGGTCCTCGTGCATGCCGCTCACCGTGGACGGGATCGTGCCCGGCACGTTGTCGTGACCGAGGATGTGTGCGCGGTCCAGCGGGACGTCGTGCTGCCGGGCCAGGTAGCGCACCAGCTTGGCCGAGGTGCGGTACATCGCCTCGGTGTACCAGGCGCCGCCCTCGCCGAGGAAGCCCTCGTGCTCCAGGCCGATCGACTTGGCGTTGATGTACCAGTTGCCCGCCTGCCAGGCGACGTCCTTGGCCTTGATGTGCTGGGCGACGTGACCGTCGCTGGAGCGCAGCGAGTAGTGCCAGCTCGCGGCCCGCGCGGGGTTCTGCACCAGGTCCACGGAGGGGCCGAAGTAGCCCTCCATGTCGTGGATGATGATGTATTCGATCTTCTGGTTGACCGGTCGGTTCGACAGGTCGTAGTTGCCGTAGCCGCCACCCGGCAGGGACTGGTAGAGCGCGGGGATCCACTCGCACGAGATGGTGGGCGGGCACTCGACGCCGTCGCGGCGGGGCCGCTGCAGCCCGAGCTTCTCCAGCCACTTCTCGATCTTCTTCAGGCCGGGCACCGGCTTCAGACCGACCTTCTGCCCGTCGTCGGTGACCCGCTCGGCACCGGACTTGATCGTGTCGTACACCTCGTCGGCGAAGAACTTCGCCGCGTCGGACTCGGCGGCGCCCGAGTAGCGGGCCACCGCGCCGTACCACTCGGCGGGGTCGGTGCTGAGCGGCGCGCCGAGCTGCCTCTGGTAGTCGGCCAGCAGGGCCGCGCCGCCGCGGATGTTCACGGCCGGGTCGGCGCGCAGCTCCTCACGGCTCGCGCCGGTGAGTTCGGCGGCCTTCTCCAGTGTCCTGAGCGATGTGGGGATCTCGACCGGCGCCGGAGTCTGCTCGGGGAGCGCAAGGGGACGGTTGGTGTCGCCGCGAGGGTCCTCCTCGCCGTCGGTGTGGTGGTTCGTGTCCGACAGTGCGGCGGCGTCGGTGAGGTGCATCGGGCCGAACCCGGCGGAGTTGCTCGGCCGGCCCGCGTTGGCGTCCCAGCGGGACTCCAGGTAGGACACGCCGAGCAGGACGCTCTCGGGTACGTCGTAGGCCTGGGCCGCCGCGGTGAAGGCCGCCTGCCGGTCGCCGGGGGCGGCCTGGGCGGAGGCCGGTTGGAGGAAGGCGAGGCCGCCGACGGTCATGACGGCGGCGACCGTCATCCGGAGCGGCGTGGATCGTTGCATGGGGGGCTCCTCGACTGGGGGATCCGGTGCACGTCAGACTGCGAAGTTAAGATCGCGATGTCAATAAGTTTCTTCATTTTTCTGACAGACAGAGAAGAATTCCTTCACCATGCCGGGCCGGCGCGGCTGGGTTGTCATGGGGAAAGGCATGGACTCCGTCGTGACCGCCGGGCCGTCCGGCCTGGCCCGCCGGGGCGAGACTCCAACTTAGAGTGTTCGAACATAAACAGAGAGTCATCTTTCGGTGTGGCGTTGATGCGCATCTTGATGCTTGATCACGTGCATCTCTGATGCCACGCTGAGGAGATGAGGACGACTGTGCGTCTTGACGAGGATGTGGTCGCCGCGATCGAGCGGCTGAGGCACGAAAGACATATCGGTCTCAGTGAAGCGCTCAACGAGCTCGTTCGGGCAGGCATGCGCGCTCGCCCTGAGCGCCGCCCTTTCCGGCAGCGGACCCAGGCGATGGGACTGCGGGTGGACGTGTCGAATGTGGCGGAAGCCCTCGACCTGCTCGACGGCTTGGGGCATGACTGATGATCGTGGATGCGAATGTTCTGCTTTACGCGGTGGACAGCGGAAACCCGTTTCACGATGCCTCGAAAACGTGGCTGGAGACAGCCCTCAACGGCCCGGTCCGCGTCGGCCTGCCGTGGAACTCGTTGTGCGCGTTCATCAGGATCTCGACCCATCCACGGGCGTCGGCCAATCCGCTGGCGATAGACGAGGCGTGGAGCTTCGTCGAGGAGTGGTTGGCCGCTGAGACCGTATGGACACCCGCGCCGACGAGCCGGCACGCCGAGGTGCTGCGTGATCTTCTCGTTGACGGTGACCTGCGAGGAAACATGGTTACGGATGCCCACCTCGCCGCACTCGCGATCGAGCACGGTGTGGGTGTCTGCTCGGTCGACTCCGACTTCGCCCGTTTTCCGAAGCTCGAATGGATCAATCCGCTCACGGCTGGGTGATCCTCGGGATCGGGAGCGTACGGCTCGCCGGTGGAGAGGTGGCGTTGTCCCTCCCGGTGTCGGCGCGGGGGAAGGTGATAACCCTCCTGATCAGGCAAAACGTTTCGATGAGCGCCCGGTGTGTTGTTCTCTGTCCGCACGAGGGGGAAAAGGCTAGAGAGCGACACCCACTCACACCGGGAGAGAACATTGGACGGGTGGACGTTCGAAGGTCAGCCCGGTGCTCTGGGCGACACCACGGTGACCCTGGTCGAGGGTGGGTCCTTCTGCGTGTGCGCGCGTAACGGTGACATCGTGCAGGGCGGGGCACAGGGGATCTTCCACGCCGACACCCGGTTGCTGTCGCGCTGGGAGGTGAGGGTGGACGAGGCGCCGATCGAGGCGCTGACCGTGCTCGCGAGCGAGCCGTACCACGCGACGTTCGTCGGCCGGGCCGCCCCCCGGCCCGGGCACGCGGAGAGCACCCTGCTGATGATCAGGGAACGCTACGTCGGCGCGGGTCTCCGCGAGGATCTGACCCTGCGCAACCTGTCCGACGAACCGGCCGGCTGTGTGCTCGACATGCACATTGGCTCCGACATGGCCGATCTGTTCGAGGTCAAGAGCGGCCGGGTCCGCCACGTGACCGACGTGGAGATGACCCCCGACAGGTCGGGACTGATGATCTTCTCCGCCACCCGGTCGCGCGGGACCAGGGTGCTGGCCGAGCCCGCGCCGTTCGCCGTCCCGGGCATGCTCGTCTTCCGGATCGTCGTTCCGGCCCGAGCGGACTGGACCGTCACCCTGCAGGTCAACCCGGTCCTGGAGGGGGAGGAGACGCCCAGCTGGTTCTCCACCCGCCACCCGCTGGAGCACGCCGAGCCCGTCCGGCGCCGTGCAGACTGGCAACGTCACAGCCCGACCATCAGCACCTCCAACCGCGTTCTGGCCCAGATCCTGCACCGCTCCCGGGAGGACCTGGGGGCGCTGCGGCTGTTCGAGCCCGACAGACCCGACGAGCCGCCCAGCCTCGCCGCGGGCGCACCGTGGTTCATGACCCTGTTCGGCCGCGACTCGCTGCTGGCGTCCTGGATGGCGCTCCCCCTGGACCAGTCGCCGGCGCTCGGCACCCTGCGGCGCCTGTCACGGCTGCAGGGCAGGACCGACGACCCGCTCACCGAGGAGGAGCCCGGCAAGATCCTGCACGAGCTCCGCTTCGGGATGCAGTTCGGCGTCTCGCCGCACGGCGGCCTCGCCTACTACGGCTCGGTCGACTCCACCCCGCTGTTCGTGATGCTCCTGGGTGAGCTGCGCCGCTGGGGCCTGCACCCGAAGGAGGTCGAGGAGCTCCTACCGCACGCCGACGACGCCCTCGACTGGATCACCAGATCCGCGGACCCCTTCCTCTTCTACCGCCGCAAGACCGACCACGGCCTGGTCAACCAGGGCTGGAAGGACTCCTTCGACGGCGTCAACTTCGCCGACGGCACCATGGCCCGCGCGCCCATCGCGCTGGCCGAGGTCCAGGGCTACGTCTACGCCGCCTACAACGCGCGGGCCCACTTCGCGCACGAGGCCGGAGACGAGGACCTGGAGAAGCACTGGATCGGCCGCGCGACCCGGCTCCGGGAGGCGTTCAACGAGCGGTTCTGGCTGCCGGACCGGGGGTACTACGCCATCGGACTCGACGGCGGGGGGCGTCCCATCGACAGCCTCGCCTCCAACATGGGGCACTGCCTGTGGACCGGCATCGTAGACGAGGACAGGGCGGCCTCCGTGGCCGCGCACCTGCTCTCGCCGGAGATGTTCACCGGGTACGGCGTGCGCACCCTGGCCTCCACCATGGGTGCCTACAACCCGATGAGCTACCACAACGGCTCGGTCTGGCCGCACGACAACTCCATCATCGTCGCCGGCCTGATCCGTTACTGCTTCGTGGAGGAGGCGCGGCGGATCGCCTCCGGGCTGCTGGACGCGGCCGAGGCCTTCGGCATGCGGCTGCCGGAGCTGTTCTGCGGGTTCGACCGGGCGCAGTTCCCCACGCCGGTGCCGTACCCCACCTCCTGCTCCCCGCAGGCCTGGGCCGCCGCGACCCCCATCCACCTGGTCCGCAACCTGTTCCGCTTCGATCCGTGGGTGCCCTACGGCCAGGTCTGGCTGGCCCCCGTCGGGCTGGACGACATACGGATCACGGGGATCCCCTTCGCGGACTCCCGGATCACGATCGAGGTCAGGAACGGCAAGACGTCCATCACCGGGCTGCCCGACGGCATCACGCTGCGCAGCGAGCCGCGCTCGCCCATGTCGGCCCACTGCGGAATCTCCCCCGACCCCCTGATCGGTTAATCCAGAGGTTTCCTAAGGGCCGGAGGGCCCGGAAGCGAGGTGGACGTGATCCCCACATCAGAACTCCAGGGGCTGCACGGCGGCGGGATGCGCATCGTGATGATCGCGCCTCCCTGGTACGACGTGCCGCCCCTGGGCTACGGGGGCATCGAGTCGATGCTGGCCGGGCTCGTCGACGGGCTGTCGCGGCGCGGGCACGACATCACCCTGATCGGCGCGGGCAGCCCGGGGACGTCGGCGCGTTTCCTGTGCACCTACGATCCGGCGCCCTCCGAGCGCATCGGCGAGGCGATGCCCGAGGTGCTGCACGCGGCCATGGCGCAGGACATCATCTCCGGCCTCGACGCCGACATCGTCCACGACCATTCGCTGGCCGGGCCGCTGACCGCGGCCACGCGACGCGTGCCCACCCTGATCACCTGCCACGGTGAGGTGGACGGCGAGTTCGGCGCGTACTACCGGGTGCTCTCCGAGACCGTGTCGATGGTCGGCATCTCCGCGGCGCAGCGGCGGCTCGCCCCGCATCTGAACTGGGCCGGAGTCGTCCACAACGCCGTCGAGGCGCAGTCCTTTCCCTTCCGGGAGCACAAGGACGACTGGGTCCTGTGGCTCGGCCGGTTCAACGAGGACAAGGGCGCCCATCTGGCCATCGACGCCGCCCGGGCGGCCGGACGGCGGATCCTGCTCGCCGGAAAGCTCACCGAGCAGGTGGAGCACGACTACTTCGAGGAGCACATCCGGCCCCGGCTCGGCACCCACGCCGAGTACGTCGGCGAGGCCGACGCCGCCCGCAAGCGCGAGCTGCTGTCGGCGGCCCGCTGCCTGGTCTTCCCGGTCCTGTGGGAGGAGCCGTTCGGCATGGTCATGATCGAGGCCATGGCCTGCGGGACACCCGTGGTCGCGCTCGACCGGGGAGCCGTGCCCGAGGTGGTCGCGGACGGGGTCACCGGGTTCGTCCGCGACCATGCGGACGAGCTGCCCGAGGCCATCGAGGCGGCCGACATGCTCGACCCGCATGCCTGCCGGTCCCATGTCGCCCGCCGTTTCGGCGTCGACGTGATGAGTGAGAAGTACGAGAGGATCTACCGCCGGATGGTCAGAGGTCTCTCCGAGCCCGCGGGAGGAACCAGGGACCTGGTACTGCCCGTCAACTGATGTGCCCCCTATGTTGGGGGGACGGCATTTTCGGCGGAGGGATGGTCATGGGTGAGTTCGTGCGGGTGGAGACAGCCGAGGGGATTGCGACGATCAGGCTGGACCGGCCGAAGATGAACGCCCTCAACCGTCAGGTGCAGGAAGAGATCGCCGAGTGCGCCCGGCAGGTGGACGCCGACCCGGACGTCCACGCCGTGGTCCTCTACGGCGGGGAACGGGTCTTCGCGGCGGGGGCCGACGTCAAGGAGATGGCCGACATGCCCTACGCGGACATGGCGGCGCACTCCGGGGTGCTGCAGGACTGCTTCACCGCCGTCGCGACGATCGGCAAGCCGGTCATCGCGGCCGTGACCGGCTACGCCCTGGGCGGTGGCTGCGAACTCGCCCTGTGCGCCGACATCCGGATCGCCGGCGAGTCGGCCAAGCTCGGCCAGCCGGAGATCCTGCTCGGCATCATCCCCGGGGCGGGCGGCACCCAGCGGCTGCCCCGGCTGATCGGCCCGGCCAGGGCCAAGGACCTCATCTTCACCGGCCGCCACGTCCCCGCCGCCGAGGCGCTGGCGATCGGACTGGTCGACCGGGTCGTCCCCGACGCCGACGTCTACACCGAGGCGCTCTCCTACGCCGCCAAGTTCGCCGGCGGCCCCGCGCTGGCCCTGCGCGCCGCCAAACGGGCCGTCGACCGCGGCCTCGAGGTGGACCTGGGCACCGGCCTCGAAATCGAGCGTCTCCAGTTCTCGTCCCTGTTCGCCACCGACGACGCCAGGATCGGCATGCGCGCCTTCGCGGAGAAATCCCAGGCCAAGTTCACCGGTCGCTGACGCGCCTCCCTGAGAGGCGCCGCGGGCGTCGATCCAGATACCGATCTGTGACAAGACCGGCTGGATAGATCAAGTTTTGTCTGTATCGTGCCGGATTATGGTGCGGTTGGCGAAGCGTGCGCTGGTGCCTGCCCCGCTACGGCGGGCGGTGCGTAGGTGGTTCGACTCCCGATACATCTCCCTGACCGAGCATCGGCAGGACATCAGGGATGCGCTCTGGGAGGTCCAGACGCTGGGCCGGGAGGTGGCCGCGCTGCGGGCCGAGGTCGACAGGCTCCGGGAACAGGTGGCGCAGGCCGGTGTCGGCCAGGACCGGGCGGAACGCTGGGACGACGCCCACCGGCTGGCCCGGGAGACCGCGGTCGCGCTGGACCGGGTGCTCCAGAACGAGGTCCTGCTCTGGCAGGCCGTGGATCGCCTCCCGGGGAGCGTGCCCTCCGGGAGCGCGGCGTCCACGAGCCTGGAGCGCCACTCCGGGAGCCTCGCGTGAGGGTGACCTGGACGGCGGACGGCGGGGTGTGGCACCTCACTTTCAGGCTGGACCCGGAGGACGCCATCACCGGGTTCTGCGCCGACGGCCAGCCGCTGAGACTGGCCACGAACTCCTGCCGGGTCGAGCTGCCGCGGGAGCCGCGCGCCGTCCACCCCGACCTGCCGGCACTCGCCGCGTGGACCGTTGTCGCGCCGTGGACCCGGCGCGCGATCGTCTTCGACCGGCCGATCTCGCCGGAGCTCGCCACCGCGATCCGGTCGGGCTGGGGGATCGAGGCGGGGCCCGTCGGCGGGACGGCGCGTTCCGGCGGCAGGCTGGCGATCTCCTACAGCGGCGGCGCCGACTCCGCGGCCGTGGCCGCGATGCTGCCCGACGCGCCGTTCGTGCACTTCCAGCGGGTCTCCCACCCGCGCGTGCCGAACCGCTGGACCCACTACCGCGCCGACGTGCTGGCCGCGCTGGCCGAGAAGACCGGCCGCGAGCTCACCGTCGTCCGTTCCGACCTGGAGTTCACTCTCGCCGAGCCCCGGCCCGGCTACCCCGAACACCACGCGGTGGCCGCCGGGGCGCTGCTGCTCGCCGACGAGCTCGACCTGGGCGGCCTCGCCTTCGGCTACGAGCTGGGCTCGCGCTGGCTGGGCGGTGACCGCTACCTGCTCCGCCACACCCCCGACAACCCGATGTGGTCCCCGCACGGCGCCTGGGGCCGGGCCTTCGCCGCGGCGGGCCTGCAGATCGTGCTCCCGGCCGGGGGGGTCAGCGAGGCCGTCACCATGCGGCTCGCCCTGGGATCCGGCCTGCGCGAGCAGGTCCGCTGGTGCCTGCGCGGGGTGAACGGCCCCTGCGGCACCTGCGGGAAGTGCCTCTACAAGGAGCTCATCCAGGCCGCCGTCGAACGCCGCCCGCTGCGCACCACGGTCGCCCCTGGCCGTCCGGTGGCGCGCAGGTGGCAGGAACCTCCGCCGTACGGTGGTCAGGAGATGATCGAATATGGCTGCGCGCGGGTACCCGGCATCGAGGACACGGTCTTCGGCAGAGCCGCGGCCTTCCTGGGCGCGACCGAGGCGTCGACGGCCTGGCTGGACCGCTGCTACCCGCCCGCGATCGAGGAGATCCCCGAGCCGTGGCGTAAGCAGGTCCGTGACTTCGTCGCGGCGGAGATCGGGTTCATGAGCGACGACGAGGCACGCCACGTCGAGACCTGGGGGATGTCATGAAGGTATATGTCTCGGTGGACATGGAGGGTGTCACCGGTCTGACCGACCCGGAGGAGATGCACGCCGGAGGCCGGGGGTACGAGCGCGGCTGCGAGCTGATGACCGCCGACGCCAACGCGGTCATCCAGGGTGCATTCGACGCCGGCGCCGAGGCCGTACGCGTCAACGACGCCCACGGATCGACCAAGAACCTCAGGATCGACCTCCTCGACGAGCGGGCCACGCTGATCCGGGGACCGGGCAAGCCGCTGCGGATGGGACAGGGGCTCGAACGGGGCTACCGGGCGGCCTGCTTCGCCGGATACCACGCGCGGGCCGGGGTCCAGCACGGCGTCCTCAACCACACCTGGATGGGCAGGGAGATCCAGAATGTCTCTCTCAACGGCGAGATCTGCGGCGAGACCCGCCTGGTGGCGTCGTTCGCCGGGTCGCTCGGCGTGCCGGTGGCCCTGGTGACCGGGGACGAGGCCGTCTGCGAGGAGGCCCGCGAGCTGCTCGGGGACGTCGAGACCGTCGCCGTCAAGACGGGCGTCGACAGGTTCTCCGCCGAGCTCCTGCCGCCCGCCGTCGCCCAGGCCCGCATCCGGGAGGCTACCGCCCGCGCGCTCAACCGGGTCGCGGACTTCCGTCCCTGCGTCCCCAAGCCGCCGTTCACCCTGGGAGTCGAGTGGAACTCCACCGCGATCGCCGCCGGCTGCGCGCTCATCCCCGGCGTGCGGTCGGCGGGCCCCCGCCACACCGAGTTCACCACCGACGACTTCTCCCAGATCATGGCGGTGATGGGCATCTTCGCCACGATCGGCGGCCGGATCGCCTGCGGCAGCGGCGCGTACGGCTGACGCGATGAGTGAATCCCCCCGGATGACACGCAGGGCGCTGCTGGTCGGCGTGGGCGCGGCCGGCGGCGCCGGCGCGATGTTCGCGGCCATGGGCGCGCTCGGTCTCGCCCCCGACTCCCAGGAGAAGTCCTTCGTCCCCCCGCAGCCCTCCGACTTCTCCCTCCGCGGCAGGGGCGCGGCCAAGGTGGTGATCCTCGGAGCCGGAGTCGCCGGTCTGACCTGCGCCTACGAGCTGGGCAAGGCCGGATACGACTGCACGGTCCTGGAGGCCGCCGACCGGGTGGGCGGCCGGAACCTCACGCTGCGCGGCGGGGACCGGCTGGTCGAGACGGGCGGGGAGACCCAGACGGTGGAGTTCGAGGAGGGCACCTACTTCAACGCCGGTCCGGGACGGATCGCGCAGTGGATGGTCACCCTCGACTACTGCCGCGAGCTGGGCGTGCCCATCGAGGTGTTCGTCAACAACAACGCCTCGGCCTACGTCCACACGGCAGGCATGGCCACCCCCGTCCGGGCGCGCGCGGCCCGGGCCGACGTCTACGGATACGTCGCGGAGCTGCTGGCCAAGGCGGCCCACACCGGCGCGCTGAACGAGCGGCTGACCAAGGAGGACCGCGACCGGCTCGCGGAGTTCCTGCGGAAATTCGGCGATCTCGGGCCCGACCTGACCTACCGGGGCTCGACCCGCCGGGGGTTCGAGACCTACCCCGGGGTGACCGGCGGCGTCCGCGACGGCAGGCCGCCCTCCCTGACCGACGTGCTCGCCGCCGGTACGGGCCGGGCGATCACCATGGACTTCGGCTACGAGCAGGCCATGCCCATGTTCCAGCCGGTGGGCGGCATGGACGCGATCGTGACCGCGCTCGCGCGGGAGGTCGGCCACGACCGGATCAGGACGGGGACCCCGGTCACCCGCGTCAGGAACCTGTCCGACGGCGTCGAGGTGACCCACCGGGACGGCGTGCTCCGCGCCGACTACTGCGTCGCCGCACTCCCGCCCCACCTGCTCGCCCGCATCCCGCACAACCTGGGGGCCCCGGTCACGGCCGCGCTCCGCACCCCCGTCCCGATCGCGGCGGGCAAGCTCGGCCTGGAGTACGGCAGGCGGTGGTGGGAGATCGATGACCGCATCTACGGCGGGATCACCGAGACCGAACTGGACATCACCCACATCTGGTACCCCTCCTACGGCTACCACTCCAGGAGCGGCCTGGTCGTCGGCTACTACAACACGGGGCCGGACGCCGTGACGTACGGCGGGCTGTCCCATCGCGACCGCCTGAACCGCGCGCTCACCGAGGGCGGGAAGATCCACGGCGAGAAGTACCGCAGGGAGCTCCGCTCCGGCGTCTCGATGGCCTGGCAGAACCGGCCGCACATCGAGGGCGGCTGGGTCGCCTGGCCCTCCTACGAGGGGGCCTTCGCCCTCCTGCAGCGCCCGGCCGGCCGGGTCTACTTCGCGGGTGACTGGCTCACCCACCTGGTCGCCTGGCAGGCCGGAGCCATGGAGTCCGCCAGGAAGGCCGTCACCGAACTCCACCGCCGGGTTCTCCAGACGCTGTCCTGAGCCGGCCGCACGGCCCGTAAAGTCTCAGGAGTAGTTGATCTGAGGGAGAGACGATGGCGATCGGGACATTGGACTGGGCGAAGGCCGCCGGGCGGCTCGACCTGTTGGCGGAGCCGGTGGCACGGGCGGTCGCGGAGCTCGACGGTGTGGAGGTCGCGGAGATCGACCCGGCGCTGGCGGACACGGCGGCGTTCTGCGAACGCTACGACGTGGAACCGGCGGAGTCGGCCAACTGCGTGATCGTGGCGGCCAAGCGGGGCGGCGAGGTCCGTTACGCGGCCTGCGTGGTGCTCGCCACCACGAGGGCGGACGTCAACGGGGTGGTCCGGCGGCATCTGGACGCGCGGAAGATCTCCTTCGCGCCGCAGGAGGACGCGGTCGGCCTGACGGGGATGGAGTACGGCGGGATCACTCCGCTGGGGCTGCCCGAGGGATGGCCGGTGCTCGTGGACGAGGCCGTGGCGGCCCATCCGGGAGTCGTGATCGGCAGCGGCGTCCGCCACTCCAAGCTGGCGGTCCCGGGGGCGGTGCTCGCCGGTCTGAAAACCGCGGAGGTGTTCCGCCTGGCCAACTGACGCCGAAAAGAGATTGAGTGTTTCCGGCCTTTGGGAAACCGTTGAGCTCTGGCAGACGTTGTTCGATCGAAGAATATGGCCTGATGGTTCATCTCTTGGGCGGTGTTTAAGCCGGTATGGTTCTTCATGCCATGAATCAGGACGACCGACTGGGCCCCTACCGACTGCTCCGGCGGCTCGGTGAGGGTGGCATGGGTGTGGTTCACCTCGCCGTCGATCCGCAGGGGCGGCAGGTGGCGGTGAAGGTCCTGCGCGCCGAGGTGGCCGGCGACGACGTCGCGCGCCGACGGCTCTCGCGCGAGGTGGAGACCATGCGGCGGGTGCGCAGCGAGCACATCGCCGAGGTGCTCGACGCCGACGTGACCGGCCACCGGCCCTACATTGTGACCCGATACGTCCCCGGCCAGCCGCTGGATGAGCTGATCAAGCAGGACGGCCCGATGGAGCTGCCCGCGCTGCTGAAGGTCGCGCACGGGGTGGCGGCGGCGCTGGCCGCCGTGCACTCCGTCGGAGTGATCCACCGTGACCTCAAGCCGGGTAACGTCCTCATCCTGGACGGCCAGCCCGTCCTGATCGACTTCGGCATCGCCCAGGCCGTGGACGCCACCAGGCTCACCCAGACCGGCATGTTCATCGGCACGCCCGGCTACCTCGCCCCCGAGATCATCGAGGGCCACGAGGCGGGCCCCGAGGTGGACGTGCACGCCTGGGGGGGCACGCTGCTCTTCGCGGCCACCGGCCAGCCGCCCTTCGGCAAGGGCACGCTGGAAATGATCTTCTACAACATCACCGCGGGCAAGGCGAACGTGGACGCCGTCCCGCAGGCGCTCCAGCCGGTGCTCCGGGCCGCGCTGCAGCGTGACCCCGCCAGGCGGCCCAAGGCCGCCGAGCTCACCGCGCAGGTGGAGCGCCTGATGTCCCGCGCGGGCCGGCCCCGGGTGCCCGACGAGATCACCACGGTCTCGCACTTCGACGACCCCGGCGACGTGCCCACGCCGGTGGCCTCCCGCCCGGAGACCTCGCCGCGGCCCACGTCGTGGCCCCCGGCCCCGGTGGCACAGCCGGGCGAATACATCTCGCTGCTCGGCGAGCAGGTGCCCGAGCAGGCGCCCACCCGCCGGGTGACGGCCGAGGAACTGCGCCAGGCCGCGACGGCCCAGCAGGCCTCGCACGAGCTGCCCACCGGCCGGCTCAGCCCCGAGGACATCCCCACCAGAGCCCGGTTCTCCACCGGAGACCAGATCAGCCCGGACCGCGCGGGATGGCGGGAGCCCCCGGCTCCGGTGGCCGACGGCGACATCCCGACCCGGCGGGTCCGCCCCCAGGACCTGCAGGAGTACATCCGCGCTCACCCTCCCCAGCCCGGACAGGCCCCCCCACCACCGTACCCGCCGCAGCAGGCGCTGTTCGAGCAGACACCACACGTCCGGCCGGCTCCGCAGCCCTACCCGTACGCGCACCCGCAGCCCCAGCCTCCGCAACCCCAGCCTCCGCAGCAGCAGGTGCCCGCGTCGCCGTACCCGGGCCTGCGGCCGGAGCACACGCTGCAGCGTTCCAAGGCGTACGGCGTCGCGGGCATGATGCTGCTGGTCGTCATGACGGCCACGGCCGTCATGATGCCGATCGCCGTCACCGTCCTGGCGATCCCGGTCGTGATCCTGCTCCGCGCCGCCGACATCGCCCAGCCCAGGCTCAACACCCGCCGTGCGGCGGGCGCGGCCGCCACGGACGTGTTCCGGGTGCTCAGCCAGCCGGCCGCGCTCCTGAAGTCGCTGGGCATCACCCTGGCGCTCGTGCCGTACGCGCTGATCCTCGGCCTGCCGGTGACGCTGCTGCTCACCGTGGCCGTCGCGAAGATGCCCGCCGCCAACGCGCTGAGCTGGGGCGCGGCGGTCGCGCTGTGGACGGCCTGCGCGGGGCCCGGTGTGGAGGGCCCCAGCCGTCAGCTACGACGTACGCTGGCATCACTGCTGCCCTCGCGTAACGCGGCCACGGCCATGGCCGCGCTGCTGGGTGTGGTGGCCGCATTCATGATCTTTCTTGTGAGCGGCACCGTGAGAGACGGGGCGCGGCCGGCGCTGTGGGCGCCGGTCGATGTCGGGACGGTGGTGACGGAACTGACGGATCTACGGAAGGCGGCGCGATGACGGGGGACACGCAGGCGCCTGAGCGGCTGGGACCGTACCGCCTGCTCAGAAAGATCGGCGAAGGTGGCATGGGGGTCGTCCACCTGGGGCTCGACGAGGACGGGCGGGAGGTGGCCGTCAAGGTCCTGCACCCGCACGTGGCCGCCGACCTCAAGGCCCGCGACCGGCTCACCCGCGAGGTGGAGACCATGCGACGGGTGCGCAGCCCGCAGGTGGCGGAGGTCCTCGACGCCGAGCTGGCCGGCGGGCGGCCCTACATCGTGACCCGCTTCTCCCCGGGCCGCACGTTGGAGGAGACGGTCCTCGCCGACGGGCCGCTCGCGCCCGACGAGGTGATCAGGCTCGCCCAGGGCATGTGCGCGGCGCTCGTGGCGATCCACGCCGCCGACGTCATCCACCGCGACTTCAAGCCGTCCAACGTGATGATCGTCAATGGTGACCCGCTGGTCATCGACTTCGGTATCGCGCACCTGGTCAACGCCACCCGGCTGACCCAGACGGGCATGTTCGTCGGCACGCCCGGTTACCTCGCCCCCGAGATCATCCGGGATACCGACATCACCCAGGCGGCCGACGTGCACGCGCTGGCCTCGACGGTCTTCTTCGGGGCGACCGGCAAACCGCCGTTCGGCACGGGCAGCTTCGAGGTCGTCTGCTTCAACATCATGGAGGGCCGGGCCAACATCGACCTGGCCCCCGTCTGGCTGCGCGGCTGGCTCCGCCAGGCACTGGCGGTGGATCCGGCCGCCCGGCCGGGCGCGCAGGCGCTGTACCGGATGGCACGTGCCCTCGACCCCTCGGTGACGGCCTTTCAGGAGACACCGCCCACCACCGTCCTCGACGGCGGCACTCGGGTGTTCGGCGTGGACGACGGCACCAAGATCCTGGACGGCGAGGCTCCGCCCTCCTCGTCCGCGCAGCTCTCCTCGTCCGCACAGTCCGCACAGTCCGCGCCGCCCGCGCCGAACGGCACCCGGGTGCTGCCGCAGGACGGGAGCTACTCCGACCTGCTGACCCCGGTGGAGTACGCCAAGCCGGAGCGGCGGGAGCGCAGGCCGCGCTCCGAACCGCCCCGTTCCACGGAGGTGACCCCGCCGCCGTACGTCCCGGCGCCGTCCTCGGCGCAGCAGTCGAGGGGAGTGCCGCCGCCCTACGCCGACCAGCGGGTCGCCGGCTATCCGCCGCCTCCGCCGACCGGCCCGGCCCGGCCGTACGCCCCGCCGGCCGTCCAGCCCCGGCCCCACACCCCGCCGCAGGACCGCCCGTCCTACCGGACCGGCCACCCGCTGGCCGCGCTGCTGCTGCTGACGATTTTCGTCGCGCTGGCCTGCGTGCGGCCGGTCATGGTCAGCGCGTTCGCGCTGGTCGCGGTGGCGTGCCTGCGGGTCGGCGAATATCTCTTCGGGGACCTGGCCCAGCGTCGCTCGGTGCGGGGAAACAGCGCCACCGATCCGCTGCTGGTGGTGCTCGGCGCCCCGTGGGCACTGGTCAAGGCGGTGTTCGCGACGCTGGTCACGGCCCCGCTGGCGGCGATGTTCGGCATGTGCGCGTGGGGAGTGCTGGTCTACGTCGGGCAGATGAAGACCGACCCGGCCGCCGCCTACGCGGCGGGTGCGTTCGTGGCCGGGCTGTTCGTGCTGCCCGGCGGCGGTAAGCCGCGCAAGGCCGTCTCCCGCGCGCTGACGGGCGTGATCCGCAGCCCCGGAGCGGCCATGGTGACCACGATCATCCTGGGCACGCTGGCGTTCCTCTCGGTGATGGCGGTGCTTGGCATGGCCCCGTCCTTCGCGCCGTGGGACCAGCCGAGCGCCGTGGTGAAGCAGCTCAGCAGGGAGTGGCAGGCCCAGGTGGAGAACGGCACGATGGGGGCGCTCGACCTCATCGGTGGCCTCGTCAAGGACCTCATGAGGAGTCTCGGCCTCGGGTTCCTCACCTTCGGAAGGTGACCCGTGCGCGATCGGCACCTCTAGGGCACGATGAAGGGGACATACCGGAGGGAGTCGCATGGGAGCGCCGGACGGTGAACGCCTCGGCCCGTACCACCTGCTGTCGACGCTCGGTGCGGGCGGATTCGGTGAGGTCCATCTCGCGCTGAATCCCGAGGGGCAGACGGTGGCCGTCAAGATCCTGCACCCCCAGGTCGCGGCCGACGTGACGGCTCTCGCCCGGCTGGCCCGTGAGGTGGAGACCATGCGACGGGTCCAGGGGCCGCACGTCGCCGAGGTCCTGGACGCCTCGCTGGAGGGTGCCCGCCCCTACCTGGTCACGCGCTACGTGCAGGGCCGCCCGCTCAGCGTGGTGGTCGCCGGCGACGGACCGCTCGAGGGCGACGATCTCGTACGGCTGGCGTGTGGCCTGGCCGAGGCGCTGGCCGCCATCCACGCCGCCGGGGTCGTGCACCGCGATCTGAAGCCCGCCAACGTGATCCTGACCGACGGCGAGCCTGTCGTGATCGACTTCGGTATCGCCTGCGCGCTCGACTCCGTCTCGGTCACCGTGTCCGGCGTGATCCTCGGCACGCCCGGTTATCTGGCGCCCGAGGTGATCGAGGGCACCGGCTCGGGAGCGGCGGCCGACCTCTTCTCGTTCGGCGCCACGCTGGCCTACGCGGCCACCGGACGGCACCCGTTCGGCACGGGCCCGGCCTCGGCGATCGGCTACCGCGTCGTCCACCACGCTCCTGATCTGGAGGGGGTGCCCGGCTGGCTGGAACCGGTGCTCCAGGAGTGTCTGCGACGGGATCCGGCCGCCCGTCCGGCCGCCGTCGCGGTCCTGGACCGCCTGGGCGCCGCGGGCCCGGCCGTCCACCCGGCGATCCCCAGGCCCCGGCCCTCCTCGGTGACCACCCGGGTCCACGAGGCAGTCAGGGGCCGGGAGGCCCCCGAGGCCCAGGACACCGCCCTGCACGAGGCGGGTGCGGCGGGGAACGTCGTGCAGGAGCTCGCCACCCGGGAGTGGCGTCCCGGGCGGCGCCCGGTGTCCGGCAGGCCCTCGGCCGAGGAGACCCGCGAGCGCCGCAGGGCGGTCCTGCACCGCCGCTGGGTCATCGGCACCGGTCTGCTCGTCGCCCTGATGGCGGCGACGGCCAGAGATCCGCTCCCCGAGGTGTCGCTGCTCCTGCTCACCGTCTACGGCCTGGTGACGCTCGTCGACGGGGGGATCGCCCTGTCCGTCCGCCGGAACCGCGCACGCATGATCGTCGACCTGGGCAGCGCCGCCGGCGCCGTCGCGCTCTGGGCCGCCCTCGGCGCGTTCTTCAGCACTCTCACTCTCGCGCTGGCTCTCGGTACCGTCGTCTTCGTCCTGGTCGCGATCCTTTTCGCCAGTTGAGATCTCCCCGGTGACGTGGCGGTGACGGGGATCGTGCGCACAGGTTCCGGAACATAGTTCGGTACAGTGGAGGGCTGCCGAGCGGGCCGCTGTCGGACCATCCGATGCGGGCTGTGTGGCCTGGGGATTTGCACCTAAGCTACCGACAAGTAACATGGAGCCGGGAACTGGGGCGGGCATGTCCCAAACTTGGTCACCCACTGTCATGTCGTCCTCGGGCGTCTGGCAGTCTTGGCATCACGTGCACGTGCCCCGCGTGTACGTACCGAGCATCCGGCGTCAACCGCAGCGATGCGGTGGCGCACGCGAACACGGGAGGTCGGCCACCGGTCATGAACATCGTCGTCTGCGTGAAGCAGGTCCCCGACACGGCGACCGAGCGCAAGCTGAGGTCCGATGACAAGACGCTCGACCGTGATGCCGCGGACGGCGTCATCAACGAGCTGTGTGAGTACGCGGTCGAGGAGGCGCTGCGTCTGAAGGAGGCCCACGGCGGTGAGGCGACCGTGACCGTCCTCACCATGGGCCCCGACAAGGCCGCCGACACCATCCGCAAGGCCCTGGCCATGGGCGCCGACAAGGCGGTCCACCTGGTGGACGACGCGCTGCACGGCTCGGACGCGCTGGGCACCTCCTACGCCCTGGCGCAGACGCTCAAGAAGATCGGGTTCGACCTGGTCGTGCTCGGCTCCGAGTCGACCGACGCCCGCACCGGTGTGCTGGCCGCCATGCTGGCCGAGCGCCTGGGCGTGCCGCAGCTCACCTTCGCCAACAAGGTCGAGGTGGACGGCGGAGCGATCACCATCCAGCGTGTCACCGACTACGGGTACGACAGGGTGGAGGCCTCGTTGCCCGCCGTCGTCTCCGTCGTCGAGAAGATCAACGAGCCGCGCTACCCGTCCTTCAAGGGCATCATGGCGGCGAAGAAGAAGCCGGTCGAGAAGCTCGGCGTCGCCGACGCCGACATCGACGTCTCCAAGGTCGGCCTCGCCGGCTCCTGGAGCGAGGTCGCCGACTTCGCCGTCGCCCCGCCGCGCGCGGCCGGCACCATCGTCAAGGATGAGGGCGACGGCGGCGTGAAGACCGCCGACTTCCTCGCGTCGAAGAAGTTCGTCTGAGAACGGGGGGTTAGCTGATATGTCTGAGGTTCTCGTTCTGGTCGAACACGTCGAAGGCCAGGTCAAGAAGGTCACGCTGGAACTGCTGACGCTCGCCCGGAAGCTGGGCACGCCGTCGGCCGTGTGGGTGGGACCGGGATACGGTCCCGACGCCAGAGCCGGGCTGGCTGAGCACGGCGCCGAGACGATCTACGTGGCCGACTCCGCCGACATCAACGACTACGTCGTCGCGCCCAAGGCGGAGCTGCTGGCCCAGCTCGTCTCCGAGAAGTCCCCGGCCGCGGTGCTCGTCGCCGCGACGGCCGAGGCCAAGGAGATCGCGGGCCGGCTGGCCATCAAGATCGACTCCGGTGTCCTCACCGACGTCGTGGGCATCCAGGACGGACTGGTCGCCGACCAGTCGATCTTCGGCGGCGGCGTCAACGTCCAGTCACGCGTGACCAAGGGCACCCCGATCGTGGCGGTCCGTCCCAACGCGACGCCGGTCGAGGCCGCCGCAGGCGCCGGCGCCGAGGAGCAGGTCTCCGTGACCGTCTCCGACGCCGCCAAGGGCGCCAAGATCGTGGACCGCGTCAAGGAGGCGAAGGGCGCCCGCCCCGAGCTCACCGAGGCCGCCATCGTGGTCTCCGGTGGCCGTGGCGTGGGCTCGGCGGAGAACTTCTCGATCATCGAGAAGCTGGCCGACTCGCTCGGCGCGGCCGTCGGAGCCTCCCGTGCCGCCACCGACGCCGGTTGGTACCCGCACCAGTTCCAGGTCGGCCAGACCGGCAAGACCGTCTCGCCGCAGCTCTACATCGCGGCGGGCATCTCCGGTGCCATCCAGCACCGGGCCGGCATGCAGACCGCCAAGACGATCATCGCCATCAACAAGGACGCCGAGGCGCCGATCTTCGAGCTCGCCGACTTCGGTGTCGTGGGTGACCTGAACCAGGTCGTCCCGCAGCTGACCGACGAGATCACCAAGCGCAAGTAGACGCGGGATGAGAACAGCGCCGCACACGGTGTGCGGCGCTGTTCTTCTGCCGTGAGGTCAGGCTGCCATGGAGAACTCGCGCTCTGCGGTCCCCGCCGGGGTGGAGGCCGCGCCGCGACGGGGCAGGAAGCGGGCAGCCAGCGCGATCAGGACCCCGAGCACGACGGCGATGCCGAGCGCGGTCCCGAGCGTGGCCACGTCCGAGAGGAAGCCGATGATCACCGGGCCGAGCAGCAGCCCCGCGTAGCCCATCGCGCCGGTCTGGGCGATGGCCGGGCCCGGGTTGTCGACCGCGCCGCCCGCCAGGGACATGGCCATCGGGGAGACCGTGGCCACCGCGACGCCCACGAAGAACATGGCGGAGATGGCGACCAGGGCCGTCGAGGCCGTGATGACCACGGTGAAGGTGGCGGCGGTGGCCAGGCCGGAGGTGATGATCATGCCGCGGGCGCCGAAACGGGTCCGGACGCGGTCACCGGTGAGGCGGCCGAGCAGCATGCCCGCCTCGAAGATCGGATATCCCAGTGCGGCCACGGCCTCGGGAGCGCCGAGGATGTTACGCAGGTAGAGGCCGTTCCAGTCGGCGACCGTGCCCTCGACCATGAACGCGCAGAACGCGATCACGCCGAGCAGGTAGACGACCGGAGGCATCCGGTGGCGGCGACCACCCGTCTCGCGGCCGGCGGTGACGGCGGGATCCGGCAGGTAGGTGCGGCTGATGACGACCAGCAGGGGCAGGGAGAGCAGAGCGATCAGGGTCAGATGGACCGTGAACGACAGTCCCGCCGCGATGGCCGCGGTGCCCAGCAGGCCCGCGGAGATCGCGCCCACGCACCAGCCCGCGTGCATGCCGTTCATCAGCGGGCGGCCGTGGGCGCGCTCGACCGTCGAACCCTGCGCGTTCATCGCGATGTCCATCGCGCCGAACGTCAGGCCGAAGAGCCCGACGGCGACCAGCAGCATCGGGAACGTCGGCGCGAACGCCAGCAGGGCAAGGGCGGCCGCGCAGAGGGGAGCGCCGACCCGCAGAATGCTCCGGCTGCCGAAGCGCGTCATCACGCCGCGCATCGACTGCATGGTGACCAGTGCTCCCAGGCCCCACACGAGGAGGGCGACGCCGATCGACCCCTCGGACAGGCCGAGTTTGTCGGACAGCGCCGGAATCCGTACGGTCATCGATCCACACATAAGTCCGGCGAGCAAAAATGTGAGGACCGCTCCATTGCGAGCGGTCCTCAGGTCGCGGGTCATGCTCGATCCCTTCAATGATGTTTCTGACGTTGGAAAATGGGCACACACAGACCGGTCGCTTCCGTGGAACGGAAGCGACCACCACATGTGTGCGGAGAGTGATCCCGCCTAGGCGGGCAGCAGGCCGAGCAGGCGCTGCTTCAGGTCGGCGTAGTGGTCGTCGTCGTAGAGGTCGGGGTCGTGGCTGGCCACGTCCCACAGGCCCTCACACGCGAGACGCACGATCTGCGCGGCCGCGGGGTCGGGCTCGGTGTCGAGACCCTCACGGTGCCAGCGAGCCATCGCCGTGCGCAGCGGGGCGAGCAGGTAGAGGTTGCCGGACGCTCCGGTCACCACAGCCCAACGTCGCAGTCTGCCGCTCTGTACGGCGGCGAACGTGGCGGCCAGATAGTTCTTGGTATAGGTGTCGTGGCCCTGGGCGGCGATAAGCTGGTCGAAGTCTTCGATCAGCCGCTCGACCATGCCCTTGATCAGGGCTTCCTTGGTACCGAAGTGGTAGAGAAGGCCGCCCTTGCTGCATCCGGCGCGCTCGGCGACGGCTGCCAGGGTGAGCGCCGAGGAGCCCTGGTCGCAGAGCAGATCCTCCGCCGCATCCAGTAACTCTTCTCGTCTCACCCCATTTACTGTACCGTCTGGACGGTTCAGTGGCAAGCGAGGGACGGCGTTCCCCGCGGCCCCGGATACGCTTGTAGGGCAGAAAGAAGGCTGGGGGAGGGGAGTGCGGTCGTGGAGTCCGCCTATCTCGATCACGCGGCGACCACGCCGATGCTTCCCGAGGCGATCGAGGTGATGACAGCCCTCCTCGGCCAGGTCGGCAACGCGTCGTCGCTGCACGCGGCGGGCCGCCGTGCCCGCCGGGTCGTGGAGGAGTCGCGAGAGACGATCGCCGACGCGCTCGGCGCCCGGCCCAGCGAAGTGGTCTTCACCTCCGGCGGCACCGAGGCCGACAACCTGGCCGTCAAGGGCCTCTACTGGGCCCGCCGCGCAGGGGGCGCGAGCCGGATCCTGGTCAGCGCGGTGGAGCACCACGGCGTGCTGGACCCGGCGCACTGGCTGGGTGAGCGGCAGGGGGCGACCGTCGAGCTGCTCGACGTGGACGAGTTCGGCAGGGTGCACCCGCAGACCCTCCGCGCCGCCATCGAACGCGACCCGGACAGCGTCGCGCTGGTCAGCGTGATGTGGGCCAACAACGAGGTCGGCACCGTCCAGCCGGTCCGCGTGCTCGCCGGGATCGCCCGCGACCACGGCATCCCCTTCCACACCGACGCCGTCCAGGCCGTCGGCCAGCTCCCCGTGGTGTTCGCCGACTCCGGCGTCGACGCGATGACGATCTCCGGGCACAAGGTCGGCGGCCCGATAGGCGTCGGCGCGCTGCTGCTCGCCCGGGGCGTGGACCCGGTGCCGGTGCTGCACGGCGGCGGCCAGGAGCGCGACGTGCGCTCGGGCACGCTCGACGCCCCGGCGGTCGCCGGTTTCGCGGCGGCGGTGCGGACCGCGGTGGCCCGCCAGGCCGAGACGTCGGCCCGGCTGTCCGCCCTCCGCGACGACCTGATCCGCAGGGTCCGCCAGGCCGTACCCGGCATGATCCTCAACGGTGACCCGGTGAACCGGCTCCCCGGCAACGCGCACTTCTCCTTCCCCGGCTGCGAGGGCGACGCGCTGCTCATGCTGCTGGACGCCAAGGGGGTGGAGTGCTCCACGGGTTCGGCGTGCTCGGCGGGGGTGGCCCAGCCCTCCCACGTCCTGCTCGCCATGGGCGCCGACGCGGTCCGGGCGCGGGGTTCGCTCCGCTTCTCCCTCGGCCACACCTCGACCGAGGCCGACGTCGACCGGCTGGTCGACGTCATCGCGCTGATCGTCGAGCGCGCCCGTCGCGCGGGTCTCAGCTGATCGAGTACGGCGGGACGCCCGCCATCACGGGTACGCTCAAGGTGTTATGAGACTCCGTGTGCTTGCCGCCATGTCCGGCGGCGTCGACTCCGCCGTGGCAGCCGCCCGTATCGCCGAGGCGGGCCATGACGTCACCGGCGTGCATCTGGCGCTCTCGGCCAATCCCCAGTCGTACCGGACCGGCGCCCGCGGGTGCTGCACGATCGAGGACTCCCGAGACGCGCGCAGGGCCGCCGACGTGATCGGCATCCCCTTCTACATCTGGGACATGGCCGAGCGGTTCCACCGCGACGTCGTCGAGGACTTCGTCAGCGAATACGCCGCGGGCCGCACGCCCAACCCGTGCCTGCGCTGCAACGAGAAGATCAAGTTCGAGGCGGTCCTCGACCGGGCCCTCGCGCTGGGCTTCGACGCGGTGGCCACCGGGCACCACGCCCGGATCGTCGACGGCGTGCTGAGCCGCAGCCCCGACGAGGGCAAGGACCAGTCCTACGTGCTCGGCGTCCTCACCCGGGAGCAGCTCAGGCACGCGATCTTCCCGCTGGGCGACTCCACCAAGGCGCAGGTCCGCGAGGAGGCCGCGCGGCGCGGGCTCATGGTGGCCGACAAGCCCGACAGCCACGACATCTGTTTCATCGCCGACGGCGACACCCGCGGCTTCCTCGCCGACCGTCTCGGCGCGGCCGAGGGCCCGATCGTGGACGAGTCCGGCGAGGTCATCGGCAGGCACGAGGGTGCGTACGGCTTCACCGTCGGTCAGCGCAAGGGTCTGCACATCGACCGCCCCGCCTCCGACGGCCGCCCGCGCTACGTGCTGTCCATCGAGCCGGTCTCCAACACGGTCACGGTCGGCCCCCGGTCGGCCCTGGAGGTCACGGCCATCGTGGCCACCCGGCCGGTCTGGAACGGCCCGGTCGCCGAGCCGCGCGAGCCGCTGTCCTGCACGGTCCAGCTCCGTGCCCACGGCGAGGTGTACGGCTGCCGCGCCCAGCTCTCCGGTGACGAGGTCCACATCACGCTGGACGCTCCCGCCACCGGGGTCGCGGCCGGTCAGGCGGCCGTCCTCTACCTGGGTGACACCGTGATCGGGTCGGCCACCATCGCCACGGCGGCGTGACCGGCCGTCAGTACGGCTTGTATCCGCCGCCGCTCTCCAGGGACGCGATGCCGGGATGGTGGGCGAGAGACCCGTAGCGTCGGTAGGTGTACAGGACCCCGGCGATGATGTTGTCGACCGGATCCTTGATCATGTTGTGGCCGGGAAGGCTGTTCGCCTGGAACGTGGGCGGGATCGTCTGCATCAGTCCCTGGGAGGGGACGCCGTTGCGTGCGTTGACGTCCCAGTTGTTCTGGGCGTTGGGGTTCCCCCCGGACTCGTGGTAAATGATCGTCCAGATCCGCTGGATGTCCTTCGGGTCGTCCGGGTCCAGGTCGCTGACGTCGATCCCTCTTTTTCTGAGGACCCCCGCCATCTCCTCCGACTTGATGATCGTGAGTGCCTGCTTGATCCACTCCACGACCCTCTCCTTCGGCGCGGGGACGGTCCCGCCCGACGAGGGGGCGCCGGAGCCGTATCCGCCGGAACCGTCTCCACCGGGGCTGTAGCCACCGGAACCGCCGCCGTCCGTGCCGGCGAGCGTCGTCCGTGCTGGATCGGCCAGGGGGGTCTTCCGCCAGTCGACGGTCCGGCCTGGCGCCGGCACGAACTTCTCGTCACCGGGCGCGGGAATATCGGCGAAGGTGATCGACCGGTCGTCCATGTGCTTCCTGAGGTCGGTCGCCGCCTTGGTGACGGCCTTGCCGGCGTCGTCGAGATGGACGCGGGCGTCGGCGATGGCCTGGTCGACCGCCTCCTTGATCCCCGCCGCGAGCTCCGTGTCCGTCCTCTTGGGGTTGTCGGCACGGTAGGTGTTCCACCGGGTGACGAGGTCGCCGGTGATGGCGTTCACCTTGGTCTCGGCGGTGTTGAGCGTTTCGGCGACGGTGTCGAGAGAGGTCGCGCAGTGCGACAGCGCATCGTGCAGCGCGTTGCCGGCCTTGCCGTACTTGCGCATATAGGTGTCGAAAGCGTCTGCCGACTCGCCCTGCCAGGCGCCGTCCACCGTGTTCACCGCACCGTTGAGCTCGCGGGTGTGTTCGTGCACCTTGCCCGCCGCGGACCGCCACCTGGTGGCGATCGCCGTGATCGACTCCCGTTCGCCGTTGACCTTCATGGCGATGTCGATCAGTTCCGCGCTGCCCGGGACGGTGGGGGCGAGCGGTTCCCTGCCGCCACCCCTGTCGGTGAGTGGTTCTCTGCCGCGGTCCCCGCCGGTCACGGGCGGCCGACCCCGCCCGCGTACTGGTGCCCGGTGGCCCTGTTGACCTTGCGGACGTTCTCCTGCACGTCGTCGAGCGCGCGCTCGACGCCTTCGAGCTTGCTCTTGACCTGGCCCAGCTCGCTGTCGACCGTGTTCTCGATCATGTCCACGGCGCCGGCCAGAGCGCCGGAGTCCGCCAGTCTCCCGAAGATGGAGGAGTCGGTCGACGTGGCGGGATAGGTGCCGCCGAGGTCGCCGTACTTTCCGGCCAGTTTCTTCGTGGTCGTACGGCACTGATCGAGAGCGTCGAAGTGGATATCTGTACCCGCCACCCAGCTGGCCCCTTCCGGCTTGGCGCAGAGCCGATGAATGTCGATCCTAGTGGACATGGATCTTCCGAGGGAGGTCACGGAAAGGGGCCTGGTCGGCGCGCCGGACAGTTCGGGAGTCGGATCCGCGGCCCCTTGATAGCCGTCGCCGCCCGGCATCCGGCAGGATGGAAACCTGTCCGGTCTGTTCCCTAGTTCCGAGGATCCGCCATGAGCGAAGACGTGGACCCGGTTGTGCCCGCCTTCACGGTCGTCTCTGAACCCGGCACGTCGAAGCCGCCCATCGTGCTGGAGACTTCGACGGGGACGCTGAGCGTCGCGGCCGACCTCACGCCCGAGGAGTTCGCGATCCTCGATCAGATGCGTCGTGAGACCGCTGCCCCCGGACAAGACACGTAACAGTTCACAACCCCTGACTGCTTTGCCCTTTTTGCTCGCCTCGGCGGGTATCACCTGATATTTCTGGGTCGATTGGTGTCTCTGTGGCGGGCGGGTCTGCACGGCTTACGAGGGGTGACTGCGGTGAGCGATGAGTTTCGGACGGCCATCGAGGAACTGGCCGACGAGTACAACCGGCAGGCGGCGCAGCTCCGCGAGACGTACGGCAAGCTGAACGAGCTGACGGTGACCGCCTGCTCGGACGACCGGATGGTGACCGTGACCGTGGGACCGCGCGGCCAGGTGCAGGACATCGAGTTCGATCCGCGGGTCTACCGGAAGTTGTCGTCGGCGGAGCTCTCGCAGTCGATCATGGAGCAGATCGGCGTGGCGACGGGCGAGGTGTCGGCCCGGACGCGGGAGCTGATGGCTCCGTTCGTGCCGGACGGCCTGCCGTACGAGGAGCTGTTCGGGGAGGGGGCGAGTTTCGATTCGTTCCTGCCCCAGCCGGTGACGTCGCCGTCGAAGGAATCGGAGGGGCACCGGTGACGGTGCCTGACGGCTACTACGCGGAATGGGCGGGACTGCGCCGCAGAGCCCAGGACTACGGTGACGAGCACGACTTCCTGCGGGAGGCGTACATCTCGCTGGGTGAGGCGTTCCTGAGGGAGGGGCGCCCCCTGGGGAGCGACCAGTACGGCGCGGAGCTGGAGAAGAACCTCCCGCGCATCAGGGAGGGGATATTCGACGCGTTCGCTGCGTACATCGAGGAGATCGATGGCGTCCGGAAGCGGCTAGGGGCCAATGCCGCGGTGTACGAGGCGGCCGACCAGGCGGGCAGTCTTCCCTCTTCCCCGTCCGGCACGTGATCGTCCGTGGGGTTCGACGGGCTCCTCGTCCCTGACTGGTTCAAGCCGATGGCCGGCTGGGTCGTGGGGATGGACTGGCCCGAAGGCGATGAATCGAAGTGCTTCCGGCTCGCTGACGCGTGCGCGGCGACGGCACGGCGGGTGGCGGAGGGCGACCCGGCCTCCGGGGGCCGCAGACCCGGGGAGCCACCGGATGGTCCGGCGGACTGGGACGGGGAGGCGCTCAAGGCGTTCGCCGAGCACGTGCGGCTGGTGACGGGGGGCAGGCAGGCCGAACTGGTCGACCGCCTGGTCGCCGCGGCGCTGGAGTTCAACGGCGCGGGAGTCCAGGTCGAGTACACCAAGCGGATGATCGAGGTGTCGGTCTGGCTCCTGCTCCTCCAGATCATCTGGCTGGCGAGAGCGGCGTTCGTGTCGGGCGGGTTGACACTGGGGCTGATCGGGGCGCGGGCGCAGCTGACCCGGTTGACGATCCGGCAGATCGCGACCCGGCTGCTGTTCAACATCGGCCTGTTCGGCACCCTGGTCGGCGGCATGGATCTGGGGGTGCAGGCCTCCCAGTCGCGACGCGACGCGATCGACTGGCACCAGGTCCTGACCTCGGCGGGGACCGGGGCGCTGACCGGAGTCTTCCTGACCGGCCTGTCCGGTGGGCTGTCGCGGCTGTCGACCAGCGGGCTGCGGGCGGGCTTGGCCCGGGGGGAGATGACGGCGGCCGAGAAGTGGCTGGCGACCGCCACCCAGTCGATGGCGGGGATGATGGCCCAGTCGGGCGTGGCCAACGGGGCGGCCACGGCGGTGACTCTCGGGCTCAGCGGCCAGTTCGACTGGGAGATGGTGCTCAAGGGGACCTCGGCGGGCGTGATCGGGGCCGCCGACGCGCACTGGGCGGGGATGACCCCCACCGGCCGTGGTCCGGACGTCGGCGGGGGACCGGGCGGCGACGCCCACCGGGCGGACACGGCCAATGACACGGCCAAGCCGGAGGGACCTCCCGGCGCCGCCGGGCACGTCCCTGACGGGGCCCGCCCCGATCCGGCGACCAGCCTGGCCCAGGCGGTGCCCGACAGCCAGGCCGTACCGGACGCGGTGCATGCGGACGGCGTCCCTGCCGCGCGCCCGGATGTGAACCGCATCGACGGATTGATCAACCGGCCGGATCCCTCCGGTGCCGTCGTCCTTCCACAGCAGGTGGGTCCGGCCGCGCCCCACCACGCCAGGGCGGATGCCGCAACGCCGTCGCGTCCCGCCGCCCTCCGCGACCACGGGAAGTTCGCCGAGAGCGTGGCCACCGGGATCGTGGGTCCCCGCGAGCCGCTCAGATCCGGCACCGAGACCGTGAAGGTCGAAGCCGTCACCCTGGGCGACGGAACGCGTGCGGCCCTCAAGGAACTGGCCGGGCCGGAGGCCCGGGACCGCGAGCATCTCGCCTCACGGCTGGGGCAGGCCGTCGGCGCGGACGTGCCCGCCACCCATATAGTCGGAGACCGCCACATCCTGATCGACTGGGTCGACGGCGAGAGACCGGCCGTCCACCGCGGTCCCGGCGGAAGCTGGGAGGTCCCGGGACACCACAACACGCGCGACGGTTTTCTGCTGGGCCTTCTCGACACGCTCACCAGCCATCACGACCGCGTCGGCACCAACCACGGCCACGAGGACATGAGAGTCGGCGCGGGCGGCGTCCTGCGGGGGTTCGACCACCAGCAGGCGTTCCAGGGGGTGCTTCCCGATGTACGGAACCCACTCGTCCGCAACTTCTTCCAGGAAGTGGCGCCGATGCGCTTCGAGTGGGCGAGGAATCCGCTCAGCCCGGAAGACGTCCGGATCATCGGGGCGCGGATCGACGCCCTGGCCGGCGAGTTCCACGCCTTGGGGCGGGACGACTGGCATGCCAACGTCACGTTCGCGTTCTCGAAGGTGGCTGAGCAGGCCGCGGGCACGACGTCGCTCCTCGACGCGCCTCGGGGGTTGCCCGTCGTCCCCTTCGACCCGCCGACTGTCCACACGGGAACCTCGCCTTCCGCGCATCCGGACCCGGTGCGCGGGTCGCCGAACACGTCTGACGTCACGCCGGTCCGTGACGCGCCTGTTCCGCAGGACCTCTCGCCTGGTCCTCCTGATGCCGGTGGATGGCTGGGCAGGAGCGCGGACAGCGGCGTCCACCATTCCCGGACCGTCGAGAACGGGGCCACCCGACTGGAGATCGTCACCTTCGGCGACGGGACATCCGCCATCCGGTTCACCGGCCGGGACGCGGACGCGGCGGAGGCGGCGGCACTGGTCCGGCAGACGATGGGTCTGGACGGCCCCGCCATCCACCGATCGGGAGGCTCTGTCTATCAGGACTACGGCAACACCGCGCTGCGCAGGAGCGTGGAGACGGGGATCCGCGACTCCCAGCGGGTCGACCTCGGAGGCGGCGTCAAGCTGGAACTCGTCACCTTCAACGATGGCGCGCGCTCGTTCCGCCGGGAGTACCAAGAAATCGCTGAAGCGGACTACCACGAGTTGGGGGCTCTGCCGCCGCAGTCCATCGCTGACGGCGAGGGCGGAATCCATCGCGCGAGCGAGACCGTCGTCTACGAGAACCGCGTCGCCTGGACAAAGCTCGAAGCGCTGAAGCCGTTGGCGTGGAGCGAGTCCCTCACCGAATCCATGAGGCGCTCCCTGTATGACGTGCTGACCCTTGGCGAGGGCTTCCACCGGCACGTACCCGGGGCGGACGAGTTGGGCCGGCCCGCGCTCAAGATCGACCGTGACTTCGCCGACGCCTGGGAGAAGCCGCTCAACCACATATTCGTCGAACGGAGCATCTTCTCCCAGGGCGAGCTGGTCGACTTCACTCTCAGGCGCAACGAACTGGGCGAGGCGGACATCGCCGCCGTCTCGGCGCGGCTGGAGGCGACCCGGCCCGAGTTCGAGCGCCGGGGCCTGCTGGACTGGCATGACGATCTCATGGACCGGCTGGGGCACGTCGCGCGGCATGCCGACGGAGATCAGCCGGTTCTGGGAGACCTGGACGGTGTCCCCGGGCATGCCGGGGCCGACGGGCATGCCGTGGACCATCACGCGGATCCGCCGGGATGGCCGCACGACCTCGCCGAGACGGAGCCCCATGAGGCGCTCACCCATGTGCTGCAAGGAGACAACCTCCGGGAGCTGAACGAGGCGGCGTCCGGGCGGGCCGGGGACTCCGGAGACGCCGCGAGGGCACAGGCGTACGCGGAGTTGGCCGATGCCGCCCTGACCCGGCTGCCGCACCGCGACGGGACCGTTCAGGCGCGCGTGCCCGTGGACTGGATCCCCGCCGACATCGCCCCCGGCGGGGAGCTGGCTTTCAGGGGGTTCCTCGACGGGGTCGACGATCCCCGCTTCCTGCCGGACGCGCCGCGGAGCGCGCAGCTGATCATCCGCGGCGACCACGTCCTGGTCGACGGACTGTCCGGCAGACCGCACCATGTGATGTTCGGCGCGGATTCGCGGTACCGGGTGCTCGCGATCCACGAGTCCTCCTACGGCGTCAAGAGCTATTTCCTGGTCCACCTCTCCGAAGGGGGAGAGGTCGCCCTCCCCGCGCGGGAGGGCGGGCACCCGAAGGCCCGGCCGGAGCTGACCGGGGAGCTTCTCCGGCACTTCGAGGAGCACAGGGAAGAGACCGACGCGGGGGTGTGGTACCGCGACCCGGGTGATGAGGGTGACATGGCCCTCGCCGACAGCGCGCGCGCCGTGCCCGCGATGGACGGTGCCTTCTACGTCGACGGTCATGGAAACCCGGATGGGATCGTCATCGGAGACACGCAGCTCACAGCCGGTGAGCAGGCGATGCTGCTGTTGAACGAGCCCCGCCTGGGGCCGGACGACGTGGTGATCTACCTCGGCAACTGCCGTATCGGCTGGGGAGAGGCTCCTGCCGCGCTGGAGCTGGCGCGACAGACCGGCCGTGTGGTGATCGCGGCCGACTCCCTGATGGCGGTCAATGAATACGGCGACATGACTCCCGTCGGCTCCAGTGATGACGGCGGCTTCCTGAGCGAGCGCGGTGGGTTGCGCATATTCCTGCCTGACGACCCGATCCCGGGCGGGGTCTGGGACCGGGCCAAGTCCCTGCTCGACGGCGGATGGCCGGATCTCCCCGCCGAGCAGGGCGGTCCGTGAATCCGCTCCTGGGCCGATGGGGGACAGGCGGCTCCGCTCCACGACGCCGGCGTTTAGTTCGGGCTGCCGGTACCGGAGCGGTCTGGGCACGCTCCGTATGCGCCGCGCAGCCACGGCCGTGACCTGTGATGGGCCAGGCGTTCATCCACGTGGACCCGGCCGACCACAGATCCAATCCTCTCTCAGCTGCCGGGGACGCTATTGATGATCTTCCAGTGTGGAGGGTGGCAGGAAGGCGGTCTGCACCAGGCGCGCGCCGTGCTTCCTGTCGACGTGGTAGCCCCGGCCCGGTGGGAGCGGGTGCGGACGCACATTGCCGAACAGGAAGCCCTCGTCCTTGTTGCCGGACAGGATCACGGCGGGGCTGGCCATGTCCTTGATCTTCTGGATGACCGAGTCGAACATGGCCCGCCCGACGCCGCCCATCGCGCGGGACATGACGAGATGGAGGCCGATGTCGCGGGCCTGCGGCAGCAGGTCGGCCAGCGGCTGGAGCGGATTCGCCGAGGTCGCCACGAGATCGTAGTCGTCGACGACGATGTACAGGTCCGAACCCTGCCACCAGCTCCTGGACCGGAGCTGCTCCGGCGTCAGGTCCGCCGGAGGCAGCCGCTTGAGCAGCGCGCCGCGCACGTCCTTGATCAGATCGATCGCCGCCGCGCTGGAGGCCGCGTAGCCGATGCGGTGCTCGGTGGCGGCGGAGTCCAGCAGGGACCGCCGGTAGTCGATCACGATCATCATGGCCTCCTGCGGCGTGTGCCGGGCGACCAGACCCTCGGTGATGAGGCGCAGCATGTTGGACTTCCCGCTCTCGGTGTCGCCTACCACGATGAAGTGCGGGTCGGCCTCGAAGTCGACCAGGACGGGCGCCAGGTTGGCCTCGTCGATGCCGATCGGGATCCGGTCCGGCCCGATCTGCTCCGGGCCGGGCAGCGTCTCGGCGGGCAGCACCGGCGGTAGCAGCCGTACCGCGGGGGCGGGAGGTCCCTGCCAGGCGTCCTTGACGGCGTGGACGAGCGTGCGGACACCGGTGGACAGGTCGTCGGCCTTCTGGACGCCGTCGATCCGGGGGAGCGCCGCCAGGAAGTGCAGGCCCTCCTTGGTGAGCCCGCGGCCCGGCACGCCTTCGGGTACGGCCAGCGACGTCTTGCGGTTGACCTCCGACTCGTAGGCGTCACCGAGTTTGAGCTCCACCCGGTTGCCGAAGAGGTCGCGGATGCCGGGACGGAACTCCGACCACTTGTTGGTGGCCGCCACGACGTGGATGCCGTAGCCGAGCCCGCGTGCGGCCAGGTCGGTGATGACGGGTTCGAGTGTGTCGAACTCCTGCCGGACGGTCAGCCAGCCGTCGACCACCAGGAAGACGTCGCCGAACCGGTCGCCCTGGATCGTCCCGTCGGCGAGCTGCCGCCGGTAGGTGGTGATCGAGTCGATCCCCTGCTCGGTGAAGTCGCGTTCCCGCTGCTGGAGCAGGGTGGAGATCTCGGCGACCGTACGGCGGACGCGGTCGGCGTCGAGGCGGCTGGCGACCCCGCCCACGTGGGGCAGCCCCTCCAGCGAGGCGAGGGAGCCGCCGCCGAAGTCCAGGCAGTAGAACTGCACCTCGCGCGGGGTGTGCGTCAGCGCCATGCCGGCGATCAGCGTGCGCAGCACCGTGCTCTTGCCGCTCTGCGTTCCCCCGGCGACGCCGACGTGGCCGGCCGCGCCTGACAGGTCCAGCCAGAACGGGTCACTCCGCTGCTCGAACGGCCTGTCGATGATGCCCACGACGGCGTGCAGCTGTCCCCGGCCCGCCCATCCGGCCGTGCTCAGGCCGTACTCGGGTGTCGCCGACAGCGCCGGAAGCAGCTGGGCGAGGGTCGGGGAGTCGCCCAGCGGCGGCAGCCAGATCCGGTGGGCGGGCGGTCCCTGGCTGTTCAACCGGCCGACCACGACGTCCAGCATGCTGAGCGCCCCCCGGTCGGCCGGCGCGTCCGGTGCCGCCGTCGGTTCCTTCTTGGGCTCCTCCACGATGGGGACCGGGGAGAACTCCGGACCGTACTCCACGACCTGCCGGAGCGGACCCTGCCCGCCCGTCGCCGCCGCGCTGAGGGGGTCCGCCTGGTAGGCGCCGGACACGTAGGCGGCCTTGAACCGGGTCATCCCGGTGGTCTCGAACTTGAGATAGCCGTTGCCCGGGGCGGACGGCAGTTCGTAGGCGTCGGCCACGCCGAGCACGACCCGGCTCTCCATCGCGGAGAAGGTGCGCAGGCCGACGCGGTAGGACAGGTGGGTGTCCAGACCGCGTAGCCGCCCTTCCTCCAGGCGCTGGGAGGCCAGCAGAAGGTGGACGCCGAGCGAGCGGCCGAGCCGTCCGATCATCACGAACAGCTCGATGAACTCGGGTTTGGCCGAGAGCAGCTCGCTGAACTCGTCGATCACGACGAACAGCGTGGGCATCGGCTGCAGGTCGACACCCTGCTCGCGGGCGCGCTCGTAGTCGCGCAGGGAGGCGTAGTTGCCGGCGGAGCGGAGCAGCTCCTGGCGGCGGACCATCTCCCCGTGCAGGGCGTCGTACATGCGGTCGACGAGGGGCAGCTCGTCTTCGAGGTTGGTGATGACCGCCGAGACGTGGGACAGGGTGTCGAGGCCGAGGAAGGTGGCGCCACCCTTGAAGTCGACCAGGACGAAGTTCAGGATCTCCGACGAGTGGGTGATCGCCAGACCGAGCACCAGGGTCCGCAGCAGCTCGCTCTTGCCGGATCCCGTGGCGCCGATGACCAGGCCGTGCGGCCCCATGCCGCCCTGCGCCGACTCCTTGATGTCGAGTTCGACCAGGCGGCCGTCCACACCGAGACCGATCGGCACCCGGAGCCGGTTACGCCCTGCCCTGGGCCGCCAGGTCACCGCCGGGTCAAGGCGCCCCGGGTCGCCGACGCCGAGCAGGTCGGTCAGGGAGGTGTTCACCGCCAGGACGTCCTGAGCCTCCCCTCCCTTCGCGGTCGAGGCGCGCAGGGGGGCGAGCTGCCGGGCCAGGCCCTCGACCCGCAGGAAGTCCAGCTTGTCGGGCTCGCCCAGGCGGGTCGAGCTCTGCTTGCCGGTGTGGTCGATCCTGATCATGAAGAAGCCGTCCGGCTGGATGTCCAGCCGCAGCGTGTTCTTCTCCTCGATCGGCCCCGCCGTTCCGGACAGGTCGATCACGGTGACGCCCTGGATGGCGTCCATGCCAAGCTGGGAGTCGTGCGGCACGTGCCCGCCATCGATGATCAGCACGTGGTACGGCAGCGCGTCGGCGGAGGCGCCGGGCCGGAACCGCGCACGCTCCTTCAGCTCCGGGCCGAGCAGCCGGTCGAGCTCGGCGAGGTTCTCGGTCATCAGCCGTACCTGGCCGGCGGCGTCGGTCTCCTCCGGATGCAGCGCGTGGGGCAGCCACTTGGCCCAGTCCCACTGGGGCATCCACTCCTTGCTCGCGCACACCATGATCCGCATGTCGTCCGGGGAGTGGAACACGGTCATCTGGGCGATCATCGCGCGCACGAGTTCGCGTACGGCCACCGGGTCGCCCGTCAGGTTGATCCGCGCGAAGGAGTGCAGGGCCACGGCCACCGGCAGTCCGGCCACCGTCGAGTGCGCCCGGACGAACCTCCGCAGCGCGCCGGACGTCAGGGCGTCCAGGTCCTCCACCGGCCTGGAGTCGGGGGGGATCAGCTGGATGGCGAGTTTCTGGACGCCGGTGCCGAGCCGTACCGTGCCGAAGTCGTCGTCGCGGGGCCGCCGTTCCCACAGGCGCTGGCTCATGGCGACCCACCAGAGCGAGTCGGGGGCGGGGCCGCTCCATTCGAGGGCCTCGCGCTGCTGCGTCGCCGCCCGCCGTACCTTCTTGCGGACCTGGGAGAGATAGCGGAAGTAGTCGCGGCGCAGGCCGTTCAGCCGCTGCTTGCGCTCTCCGGCCTGACGGCCTATCTGGCCCACGGTCATGCCCATCATGGACACGGCGAACAGGCCGCTCGCGACATACATGATCGGGCTGGAGTTGCCGCCCGCGGTGAACATCAGGCCCATCGCGGCACCGCCCGCGAGCATTGGCAGGTAGGTGAGCACCGCAGTGAAACCCTGCGACTGGACCTCGGGGATCTCCGGCGGCGACTCGAGCAGGATTTCGCCCCGGGGAGACTTGGGCGGTGGCCGTCGCTCTGGGCGCCGTACGATGACGATGCTCACCCTGGAATCGCCTTCCTGGTTGTTTGCGCTACTTCCTACCAGAGAACGTTTATCTGTGGCTGTCGCGCGTGATCCCCACCCTCCCCGATACCGTATCCGTGATGTCAGTGATGTCCGTGATGCATGTGGTTAACGGGGAGTACGTCTGTGAGGTCGCTGGCTCAAACGCCCGCACAGGGGCCGATGCCGCAGGGTGCGCTGGCCCAGTTCGCCGCGCCGCTGCCGTCGCTGTGCCATGTCACGATCGTGGCTCCGCGCAGGAAGGCCGACCTGGCACTGCCCGCGGACATTCCGCTGCCCCACGTCCTGCCCGGACTGCTGCGCGCGGTCGGGGAGGCCGGCGGGGAGTCGGCGTCGGGTCCGGGATGGGTGCTCCAGCGGCTCGGCGGCACCCCGCTCGACCTCGGCCAGAGCCTGGGAGCCCTGGGGGTCCTCGACGGCGAGGTGCTCTATCTACGGCCACGTGAGGCCGAACTGCCCCCGGCCCTGTACGACGACGTGGCCGACGTGGTCGCCACGGGCGTCAAGGAGGGTCCCGACAGATGGGGCTCGCAGCACACCCGCCTGGTCGGGGTGGGCGCCGGGGCCGCGCTCCTCATCACCGGGGTGGCCGCTCTGGTGCTGGCGGGACCACCGTGGACGGTGTCCGCCGTGGTCGCCGGGGTGTTCGCCCTCCTCCTGATCATCGGGGGCACCGCGATGTCCCGGGTGGTGGGCGACTCGTCGGCGGGTGCGCTGATCGGCTACGCGGCTCTGCCGTACGGCTTCCTGGCCGGACTTCTCGCGCCGATGGGCGCCGGGAGTCTGTCCGGGCTCGGCTCGGCGCACATGCTCGCCGCGCTCGCCTCCGTCGGCCTCGTGTCCACCATCGGCATGATCGCGATCGCCGACGGCGTGCCGATTTTCCTCGGTTCCGCCATCGCCTCGATGGTCGGAGCGGTGAGCGCCGCCGTCGTGATGGTGTCCGGGGCCTCCCCCGCGGGAGTGGCGGCGGTGGCCCTGTCGATCATACTGGCGTTCAGCTCGCTGATCCCGGTGCTGTCGTTCCGGCTCGCCGGCGTGCAGATGCCCGCCATGCCGACCAGCGCCGAGGAACTGCGCAACGACAACCAGCAGATCGACGGCGCCGACCTCAAGGAGCGCACCGGTCACGCACGGGCCTACTCGACCGGGATGGTCGTGGGGATCGCGCTGGTGGCCCTGGTGGCCGAGGTGTATCTCCTGATGGACACCGACTGGGTCGCCCTGGCCAACGCGCTGGCGCTGTCGCTGGTCCTCATTCTGCGCATCCGCGTCTTCCAGGGGGTCGGCCAGCGGCTCTGGCTGACGATCGCCGGTCTCGCCGGTCTCGCCATGTTCGCGATCTCGCAGGCCGCCGGGGCGGGAGGCGCCATTGCGATCGCCGTGCTGATGGGGCTCCTATGCGTCGCGGTGATCTCCGTGAGCATGGGCCTGTGGCTGCAGTCGGGTAAGCCGTCGCCGTTCTGGGGCCGTGCCGGGGACATCATCGAGCTGTTGTTGATCGTCTCGCTGTTCCCGCTCTCCCTCGGAGTGCTGGACGTCTACTCCTGGGTGCGCGGACTGGCGGGATGAGGTACGGCGGGCAGGAGGCCGGATGAGGCGCGACGGGCGTCACCGCTCCCAGTGGTCGCGGTCTCTCATCCGTTCCCACCTGGCGATCCGCTCGCCCATCTCCGCGGCGAAGGACTGCTGGAGGCCCTCGAACTCACGCTGGACCGTCTGGATCGCGTCCTCCCCGCCGAGCGGGGGTGCCGCCAGCTCCCGCGCCTGACGTCCGTGGGCGTCCTGCGCGGCCTGCACCGCCTCCACCACCTCCCTGGACAGGGCGTCGCTGTCCAGCCGCATCCCCCGGGACGCGATCGTCACACCTGTCACGCGGCCGTCGGCGCCGACCTGTGCCGAGACCAGGCCGCTGCGGCTCTCGCCCGACCCGGTGATCTCACCGAGTCCGGCCATCGCCGCGGTGAGGTCGCGCAGGGACCGCTCGCTGTCCCGCACGACATGGTCGAGGTCGTCGAGGCGGAACTCCGGATCATTGGATTCCATGTATGCCAGGCCACTCGCCGTGGGTTAACCGGCGGCCAGCGCCGGCTGTCCGTCCGGTTAAATGATCATGAAGTTACCCTGGTGGGGGCCGGGTCCGGGCGGGCTGTCGGCGAGGATCGGATTATGGACAGAAACGGTGCTGTCAGCGCCTCTTCGCTCGCTGGGCAGTCTGGCTCCTCCAGCCAGGACATCCACGTCACGTCGGCGACGATCTCCCACACGCGTAGCCGGGTCGAGAACGAGCTCAAGGAGGCGGTGGTCTTCGTCCGGAGCCTGATCGGCACGGTTCACGTCGACTCTCCGGGGTTCGGGATCCTCGGTGGGATGATCATGAATGGCGCCTATGAGGGCATGTGCCGGCAGGGGGACGCGCTGCTCGGCGATGCCGAGAAGGCCGTCGACGGCTGGTGCCAGGCGCTCGCCGTCGCGGAGCGCAACTGGCGGACCGCCGAGGACCGCAGCATCGTCAGGTATCGCTGATGCCCGGTTTCTGAGCCGGGTGCGGGATCCGCAGCGGGCGGTCTCGCATGTCTCGTGGTGGGCTGTACGCGCACCAGCTGAAGTGATCTGAAGGGATGCCTTTTTATGTCCACTCCGGAGGGAGGGGCGCCAGGGAAGCTGTACCTCCCGGGCGAGCGGATGCCCACAACGGGAGGACAGCTGTATATCGCGGACGCCCACAGGAACGTGGTTCGCACGGTGACGGTTAATCCCCCTGCACCGGAGCCGATCGGCCCGAATGTACTTGACAAGCTGAAGAAGGCCGGCAGATGGTCGGCGTA
Source organism: Streptosporangium sp. NPDC087985 (assembly GCF_044741965.1). Lineage (NCBI taxonomy): Bacteria > Bacillati > Actinomycetota > Actinomycetes > Streptosporangiales > Streptosporangiaceae > Streptosporangium > Streptosporangium sp. NPDC087985. Next base: position 11,802 of record NZ_JBIUTQ010000004.1, on the reverse strand, counting down.
CCTCGCTCCAGCGATCTTCATCGCGAGTATGGCGATCGTCAACGAGCCCGGTATGGCGCAGGCGGCGAGCAACTGGGAGCACGGCATCGCCGGCCGGCTGGACGACGGGATCAAGCAGCTTCTCCCGCAGCTCGTCGCCACGTCGCGGACCAACTGGATCGCGATGGACCAGCAGGAGTTCGAGCGGGTCATCTGGCTCTTCCACCGGGAGATCGGCGTCCTGCGCAGCATCTTCGGCGACGTCGGGGGCATGCTCGACGAGGTGGCCGCGGGCTACCGGAGCTACTGGCTGAAGCTCGCGAGCCTGGCCGTCACCACGGCCACCCTGCTGGTCTTCGCCAAGCGCATGCAGCTTCTGCCGCAGACCAAGCTCTGGGGCATGCTGCTGGAGAAGTTCGTCACGACCGCGGCCAACGGGACGGTCGCCGTCTTGACCCTGACGCTGGGATCAGCGCTGAAGGCGGCGAGCGAGGTCATGTTGACCATGCTCAAAAAGGAGCACCAGTTCGGCTACATCACGCCGGACGGTGACGCGAAGGTGGACTTCAAGCAGGCGACCATCGACTCCGGCGAGTATCCGTCCTACCAGCAGCCTCCCGCCCCGAACCGGCTCCCGAAGGACTACCAGAATTTCGACTGGATCGCGCCCAAGGTTGACGAGCCGAAACCGTAGCCGGTGCCTGGATTGCGGGGAAACGGGCGGTGCGGTTAGCCTGCTCCGGAAGCGGCCGGTTGTTACTCGTGGGGCCGGCAGTGCCCAAGTGGGGGAGAACGGTCGATGACGGCTGGCTTCGGCGATTTTGCGAACATTGACATTGAGAAGCTGCTGAACGGGGCAGATGGTCAGTTCGCCCGGATGGAAGAGCTCCAGAAGAGCATGGAGACGCTCGTCGGCCACGCGTCGGACGACGATGGTCTGGTCACCGTTGAGTACGCGGCCGGGGGGATCCGTGAGCTCGTGCTCCACCCGAAGGCGTTGCGGCTGAGCGCGAGCGAGCTCGCCGAGAAGATCAAGATGGTCATCGCCGCCGCCGCTGAGGATCTGCAGAAGCAGGTCAACGAGGCCATGGGCGAGGTGTTCGGTGAAGAGGACAACCCGATGAGGTTCATCAACGACCCGGACGCGGCGATCAACCAGATCAAGGACGCGGAGGCCGCCTACAACCGGACGTTCGAGGACGTCATGGGGGAGCTCGACCGCATCCGCCGCCGCCTCGACCTGTAGGCCGGTGAGACCGCACCGGTAGGGGGCGTCGGCTCCGCGGACCGTGCGGATGGCATGTCCGCACTCGGCCTTGAAGGCGCTCTCCAGCAGTCCCTGCGGCTAGCCCAGTATGCTCGGCATGGTCGGCATGCCGCCCGACATGCCCGATGTCTTAGGCGGGTCCGCCTGCGCCAGGCCATCGATTTTGATCTGCTCGAACTGGGGTGCGTTGCTGGTGTCAGGGGCGGTTTTCGGGAAATTCCCCGTCGCGCTGCGCAACTGAGTCGAGATGAGCCCGCTGATGATCGCGGCCACGCCCCAGGCCTTCGCGCTGTTCCACACCCCTTTCCGCACCGCCGATTTCGCCGCCTCGCCGGCCGCCGTAGCCGTCCCCTCGGCGGCCGCGCCCGACACCGGGGTCACCCACGCCGCCCTTTTCGCGAAGGAAATAGCCAGAAGGACGCTTCCCGTGGCGGCGCAGAAGACCGCCATCCCGAAGGAGAGCCGCGCTATCCCCGCCAGGGTCTCCCGTTGACTGGTGGTGAGTTTGATGACCGAGTCGAGCCCCTCGACGACCTTGCCGTTCGCCGCGTCGTACTCGGTCCGGCCCATGTTCTTCCACTCTTCGGTGGTCACCGTGGTCCCGGACTTCTTGATCTGCCCCTGGATCTCGACGAGGATGTTCTTCAGCTCCGGGTCCCAGATCTGAGCGAGCTTGTCGATGTCGCTCGGACTGGAGAGGTTGAAGCCGCCCAGCAGCGCCACAGTCCGGCACGCGTGGGTGTACACCATGTTCGGTGCGCCCATGTAGGAGGCGGTCGCGGCCGCCGTGATGCCTTCCAGATAAAGAGGAACGCCGGTGTCGTAAGCACTCATGTCCGCTATCCCCTCAGACGTTTTTCAGCGTGCTGGCGTTGTTGGCGCCGTCGAGAACGCCGATCGTGTTCTTGACCTGGCTGCTGAATTGGACGCTTACCTGGTCACGGGCCTGCTGTATGTAGTTCGCGATGTCGTCTCGGGCGATGTCGTGCTGGGATTTGAGGTTCGGTATGCCGACCATGCCGAGCACGCTGGAGCCGACCAGGCCGAACCCCGGGAAACCGGGGTCCATGGCCTTGCTTTTCTGGCTGGCCTGGTCGAAATGCGAGCCTGAGTCGCCCATGTGCGTCAACTCGGTCTTCAGCTTGCCGAGCGCATCGGTGTCTGAGTTGCGCCAATGGTCGTTGACACCCTGGTCGGCGAGGGCCTGATCCCGAGCCCGCTTGTCGGCGGCGGCCTTATCCTTCTTGGCCTGCGCGTCGGCGGCGGCCTTCTGCCTTTCGAGTTCCTTCTGCGCGTCGGCGGCCCCGAGGCCGTTGTTTCCGCCGCCTCCGAGGCCGCTGGGGAGCCCCGAGCCCGCGCCTCCGCCGCCCGATGGCTCGCCGGCCACGGCCGGCACCTCCGGCGTGCCCGTTCCCGGCGTGCCCGTCCCCGGTGTGTCCGTGCCGGGCACCCCGGGTGTGTCCGTGCTGGGCACCTCGGGTGTGTCCGGTCCCGCCGGGTCGGCGGGGGCTCCAGGGTCGCCCGAGTCGCTCGGGGCCTCGGGTGTGGCCGGATCGTCGGGCTGCGCCGGATCGTCGGGCTGCGCCGGATCGTCCGGGTTCTTCGGGTCACTGGACTCGATAGGGGTCGTCGGGTCGTCCGAGCCGTTGGAGCCATTGGAGTCGCCGGAGCCGTCTGAGCTGCCGGAGCCATTGGAGCCGTCTGAGCCATCTGAGCCATTGGAGTCGCCGGAGCCGTCCTCGGCGGGAGGGTTCGGGTCCTCGGTCACGTCGCCGTTCGGATCATCGGGGTAGATCTCATCGCCTGGGCCATCCGAGTCACCCGGTTCGCCGGGCTCGACCTGGCCGGGCTCGAGGTCTTCCGGCCCCTCGGAGCCGTCCGCCTCTTGCACGCCGTCCGAGTCCCGCGCGTCGTCTGGGCCCTGTCCGTCATCCGATCCTTGCGCCTGGTCGTTCTCGCCGTGCGGGCCGTCCCGGTCCGGGGCGTCCGGGTTGGTGATGATCACCTGCTTGGCCCCGTCGTCCAGGGAAGCCTCAGGGGCGATGGAGTGCGGCTGGGACGCGTCGCCGGGAAGGCCGGATGCCCCGGACTGCGTGCCGAAGACGTCGACTGCCCGGTCCTCCTGAGGAGGGGAGAACAGGGCCCCCTCGTACGTCCCGGCGAAGGAAGAGGGGGCTCCGGTTCCACCGGCATCGGGATGGTGGATCTCCACCGGGCCGACGGTGGGGAGATCGGAGGAAGAGTTGCCCCAGTTGAGCAGCTTGTCGATGTCCAGATTGCCAGCCAAGCCCAGCCTCCACCCCGCGGCCCTCTCAGTGATCGTCAACAGTAGCCCAACCGTGCTGGGCCGTACAGAAAGGTGCGAAACGCTACGTTCCGCACACGGACCACGGCGCCCGCGCCGTGACGTCCGCCGTGCAGTGGCAAGGCTCTGACCTGCGCGTTTTCTTCGATGGAGCTAAGGCGTTACATATCCGTGATATATATCCATGTTATCCATGTGGCACTAGATCGCTAGCATGCCATTTGATGATGTTCGCGGCAGTAGTGCCGTCTGTCTGCCTATGGGGTGTCGCGTTCGTACGGCTGACGCGAGGGCATGGCACCGCGACGAAGAAGCAATTCCCGTGTCACGGAGGTAAGCAGTGGCGGACATCAAGGACGTTTTTGACGAATACGGCGCGGACGCAGCGAAAATCAAGCTGGCGTCGGAGCAGGTCGTCGACACCGCACAGTTCGTCGATGGTCTGCGGAGGAAGGTCGCCGAGGACACGCAGGCGCTGACGGCCTCGGGATGGCTTGGAGCGGCGTCGGCCAAGTTCCTGCAGGCGATGACCAAATGGGACGAGCAGGCGATGATCGTACGGCGTGACCTGGAGACGATCGCCTCGAACATGGGCCAGAACTCCGTCACGTACAGCGCGAACGACCAGGACGTGCAGAGCGGTATGAACCGGGTCGACTCACTCATCAACGCCGCGAAGTGACGTAATCCCGCCAACGGTCAAGAACGGAGATAAGCGTGAGCGACTACACAAGAGTCAACTTCACACAGATGGAGAACACCAGAGAGGCGCTTCTCGGGGTTGTCTCCGAGATGGACAGGGCCACCGACGAGCTCATCACCAAGATCAAGGCGACGCTCGGCGACTCCTGGACGGGCGCCACGGCGACCTACTTCGAAGAGCACAGAAAGATCTGGGACGCCGCCGAGGCGGAGATGGGCCGTCAGCTCAACGAGGCCGCGATCGCTCTGGGCGTCGCCAATGACAACTACAAGGCGGCCGAGGCGAGGAACAAGGCCATCTGGGCCGGCTGACGTGATCAGTGGATGATCGCGTCCCTCTCGGTCACCGTGTGACGCGGTGGCCGAGATCTTTCGTATCCGGCACGTCTGAACGACCCGTGGTCCGCTTTCCCGCCGAAGGAGAAACATGACCAGGAAGGACGCCCTGGAGGCCGGAGAGGCGGAACCCCTCCCGGTCGACCCGCGCTGGCCCGGACTGGACGGAGGGGCCGCCGTCTCCGAGTTCGACCCCGTCAAGATGAGAACGCTCGCGGGTGAGCTGGAAGAGTACATCGGGGCCATGAAGGGACCCGCCTACTCGGAGGGCTACACCACCGGGTCCAAGGAAGGGCTTCAGGGGGATTCCCTGTTGACCGAGGCGGAGATCGGAGCCTGGCCGGCGGCGAGCGCGTTGGTTCAGACAGTGGGTGCCTCCGACGGTGAGAACGGGGGCAGAGCCCTCGGGGTCGTGTACAACCTGTTCGTCACCCGGTTGGAAGAGGTCATCAAGGCGATCCGTGCGAACGCCGACGAGTATTCCAGGGCCGCTCATGCGAACAACGGCGGGAACAGCACGAAGGCGTAGGGAAGGTCGTTGTGGGTAGCAAAGCGAAGTTCCTACTGATCCGGTCCGGTGCCGCGGTCCCCGAGGCAGGTGATGTCCTCGCATCGAGGAGCCAGATCCAGAAGTGGTTGAACGACACCTCGCCCGCCGTGGTCAACGACGCGGGGTTCGCCTACGGGCACGCGGCATCGACGGTCGATCTGGCCTGCGGCGCCATGCAGAGGGTCGCCAACGAGCTCGCGCGGGTATGGGGTGGGGAAACCGCCGTCGAGGTCCAGAAGGCGATGCAGATGCTGCACGCCACCGGAACCGAGCTGTCCTCCAAAATGGAGATGATGTCCACCGCTCTCCGGCTGTACGGCGAGACCTACCTTCCCGAGGCCAGGGCGAAGACTGCCGGGCTCGCTCCCGATCTCGGTCTCATTGAGCTCCCCGGCACGGCGACGGAATCGGAGGACACCAAGACGGCGCGCAAGGTGATGCGCGAGCTGAACGAGAAGATCGTCGAGCTCTACACCATCCAGGTCCCCCTTTACGTGTCGTATGAGCTGCCGACCGTGTCGCTGCCGGGCGGAACGTCCGAGCACAAGAACGTCGACTACGGCGGAGGCTCGGTATACAAGGACGGCTCGCCCGGGTCCGGTTCGCAGGGCGCGGGCGGGGGCGACTCCTCCGCCTGGCCGGGAGGTTCCGGATCCGGTGGGTCGGGCGGGTCGGGTTCCTCCGGAGGCAGCGGATCGGGCGGAACGGGGTCGGGCGGCTCCGGTACGCACGGTCCTGGTTCCGGTGATCCCGGGGCCGGCGATCCCGGTCAGCATGGTCCCGGTACGGACCAGCCGGGAACGGACGCTCCCGGCTCGAACGGTCCGGGGACGGGCGGCCCAGGCTCGGACGGTTCCGGTGACCCGGGGTCCGGCGGTCCGGGCTCGGACGGCGGCACCGGCAAGGGCGGTGACGGCACCGTGTCGCCGGTGATCGGCGGGGACGAGAGGCACGATCCTCGGAGCACCGAGATGGCGAGCTCCACCCAGCCGACGACGAACCTCGTGCCGCCGCCCAACACGGTCGGGAACATCGGGCCGACGACCAATTTCCCCCATATCACGACCAGCGTTCCGAACGTCTCGCCGGTGCTGGGCGGGCCCGGAGCGGGCACCGGTTTTCCCGGAGCGGGGTCGGGGGCAGGAGGAGCGACCTCTCCGGTGCTGTCGCGGGGCGTGATGAGCAACGGCGCGTCGATGGCACCCTTCATGCCCGGTATGGGTGGCGCGGCCGGTGAGGAGCAGGAAGACCGCCCGCGCGGTCCCGGGCTTGAGGAGATCCATAACGTCTGGGGCGGCGATCAGGGAGGCACCCCTCCACTGCTCTGCTAGTCTCCCGCGATGCCGCCTCTGCCCTGGTTGGCCGGGGTAGCCGGTATTGCGGGGGCAGAGTCCGATCGGCCTGCGCCGACGATGTGATCATGCCTCGGAGATCCGGGAATCCATCCGGGAAGCGTGAAACGGAGGGGTGGGATGGGCGAGACATCAGGTAACTCAGCCGGTCGGGGAGTCGCGGCATGACCGCTCCAGAGGTGGGCTTCACCGAAGGGAAGGTGAAGGCCCTGGGGAGTTCCATCGGCGAGTACGTCCCAGGCTTCAAAGAGAAAGCGAATAAAACTCGGAATAACGGCTTGCAATGGCCTAAATGCGGCGTTGTTGGCATCGGGTTGGACCTCGCCCATGAGAACACCTGTGGAGCATCGGCCGACGCCCTCGATGCCGCCGCATCCGCGTTGTCTTCATGGAAGACGGCCCTGACGCAGGCGGACCAGGCTTACAAGACGGCTGACGAGAAGAGTTCGATCGCCGAAGACACAGAGCGGAAAAAAACCAAATCTGACGATAAAGACTCTGGTCCGGCCAAGCCTGGTGCTGGAGCAAGGGAGCTGCCCGGTTCCGATCCGGGGGGCATGCCATCGGGTTCGGGTCTCGACGGTGGCAAGCTGCCCGGCTCCGGTCTGGGGAACATGCCATCGGGTTCGGGTCTCGACGGTGGCAAGCTGCCCGATTCCGATCTGGGGAACAGGACGCTGCCCGATCTGAACCACACCGGACCAGACGTGCCGAGAATGCCGGAGGTGCCGGGTATGAAGGACGATCTGGCGAACTCCCTCAATCCGAACATCCCGAACACCTCGAACCTGGATCCGGGCGGTGTCAACGACAAGCTGTCCAGCCCGGACCTGGGCAACCTCTCCAACAAGGACCCGAGGCTGACCGACCTGGCCGGTTACGATCCGAACAGCCTGACGACGCCTCAGACGAAGATTCCGGACCCCGGAACGTGGTCGGGGAATCAGGGGAGTCAGACGGGAGCCGGTACAACCTCCGGTGGCGCCACCCTCCCCGGCGGAGCGGGAGGCGGTGGAGGCTCCTCCCCTCTGACCGGCCCGCGAGCAGCCGGCATGAGCGGCGGCTCGATGTTCCCGCCCATGATGCCCCCGATGGGAGGAGGCGCCGGTGGCAACCCCGGTGAGGACAAGGAGACATCCTCCTTACTGACCGGGGACGAGAGCGACTGGGACGCCGACATCGACGTGGCGCCTCCCGTGATCGGCCAGGAGCAGTGACGCGGCGGAGCGGCAGGGCGGAGGGGAATCGTCGTGGAGTATGAAGCCGACGTCTGGAAATACGCGGGGGCGGTGGCGACGACGGCCGCCGCCGCACTGATCCTCAAGCGCCGGAAGGCGTTGGCCATCGCCGCGGCGCTCGGCCTGATGGTGTCCAACCCGGGCAGCATGAAGAAATGCGCGCAGGAATGGCGAGAGAGCGGCACCGAGGTCAATCTCGTATCTCTCAGAGACGAGATAACCCGTCTGAAGAATCAGGTCAAGGCGGACAAGCACTGGGAAGGCGAAGCCTACGAGGCCTTCAGCGCCGCGGCGGACGCCTTCACCGCGGCGCTGGACGAGAACCAGAAATGTCGTAAGGGCGCAGCCGACACACTTGACCAGACGGCGTTCGCCTATCACGCGGGCGCCGATTTCGCCGTCGTCGTGGCCGCAGCGATGAGCGCGATGGCGATGGCGTTCATTGTCAGCTACCCCTTTCCTCCGTACAGGACGGCGGTGAATCTTATGATCAACCCCGTTCTCGACAGGATCGACACTGTCGTCAAAGCCGTTGTCAAGAGGAAGATGACGCTCGTCGGCGGCGCCGGGGCCATCCTCGCGGTGGTCAACGGTTTTCAGTACAACCAGAAACACCTGTTCATGGGGATGAGGGTCCTGCCGGAGAAGAAGCCCGACTTCACCCAGGCGGGCCTGCAGTACAACAATGCAACCGGCCTGACGAAGAAGACCTCCGGTTAGACCCGACGATGCCGTCGCCGATGGACAGGATCGTTCCCGGCATCGTCTGACCGTCGCGTCTCTGCGGGCCCCACGCGTACGGCGCGGGGCCGGGCGAACCCCCGGGGCCTATCGCTGCTGCGGGGAGACCGCCGCCGACGGGTTGGCCTGGACGGGATTGCGGGCGGCCGCGGGGTCGAGCGTGGGGCCCTCGGGGATCAGGTGCACGAGCTGCGCCGGAAGCGGGGCGATGTCCTCCGACGAGTAGCCGAGGCTCGGAAGCACGTTCGCGGACAGGATGGCGTGCCGCCGCCCCTGGTCGCCGATCAGGTAGAGCGACGTCACGGAGTCCGTCCTGCCGTTCCCCGGCAGCGTCCCCACCAAGGCGCCGGAGCCCGGCGAGAGCGTCACCTGGTCGACGGTGCTCTGGTTGAACCATCCCTTCGGCGGCTGAGGGAGGGGCGCCGTGCTGCCGACCGTCAGCGCCGCCCGGGTCGAGCCGCGTTCCGTGTCGGAGTAGACGGCGCAGAGAGGGCTCGTCGGCGACGGTGGGATGATCTTCGGCATGGTCGTGGGCAGCCCGCTGCCGTCCAGACGCGTGCCGGACTGCCGCATCCCGTTCGCGGTCGCGGGAGCCAACGGCTTCGGCAGCGGCTCCGCCTGGCCGTACGCCTTCTTGATGACGGGGTCCGCCAGCAACAGGGTGGCCTGGGTCGGGGTGAGGTCCGCCAGGCCGTCGGCGAGCAGGACGTACCACTTCGCGGGTCCGCCGGTCACCGCCGGCACGGTGAACACCCGTCCCACCGCGGACCACTTGCCGTCGGGTCCGCGTGTCCTGCCGCCGAGGCCCGGGATCGACGGGCTCTGGAAGTCAGGCCCGATGGGCACCCCGTTGAGCCAGGCGGCCGGGACCTGGCGGGGCTGCCCCTGGGTCAGCGCCCGCACGCCCTTGGCGGGAACGCGCATCCGCCGGTCCGCCCAGAGCAGCCAGGCCTGGCCCCCTTCCGCGACGACCATGGCCGTACCCTGCTCGATCGGATTGCCTCCGACGCCGAACCCGCCGATCAGCGAGGTGTACGGCCTGCGCTCGCCGTTGGTTTCCACGCCCTCGGTGACGCACACCGACCAGGGGGTGCGGACCAGGCGGTCGTGGGCGGGCAGCGACTCGGGGGCGCCCTGGATGCCCACCAGCGTGCCGCGCGTGTACTTCGCGATCGAGGCGGCGGTGACCGTGCGCACCTTCACCTCCTGCTCGCCCAGCAGCAGCCTGGCGGAGGTCACGTTGACGACGGGGATCATCTTCTTCTGCGGATCGCTGTAGACGAAGGTCGCGCCCGTCTCCTCCTCCACGATCACGGTCCCCGGATCGGTGAGCGCGGTCGCATTGCCCGGACGGAGCAGGCCCAGCACGCCGAAGACGGCGGCCACCAGCACCGCGACGAGCACGCCGCCGAACATCGCCACGTTCTGTCTGCGCATCGGTGACTCCGGCAGGTCCGGCTCCCCCTGGAGCAGGGCCATGCCCAGACGCTGAGTCATCAGCTTGTACGCCTGGTAAAGATCGCGGCGGGTCTGCATCTCACCTCCACATCGCCAGGTGCGCTGTCACCGATCAGCATAGAAGCGTGATCAAGGAACGAGATCATCGACAGTGGTAAACGGTGGCGTTGCGCTACCTGGCCGGCCGGGACCGAGCCGGCCGGTCAGGTCCGCCGACTGGGTCATCCGCAATTGGCCCAGTCGGCGCCGGTGCTGCCGGTGGAGCCGCCGCCGGTGAAGCGGACGCATTTGCCCTTGGCGGAGAGGATGACCGGTCCGGCGTAGTACTCGTAGTTGCCGCGGTCGGTCCTGCTGCCGCCGCCCTGGACTTCGAGGGTGGCGAAGACCGAGGTGGCGGTGCCCACATCGGTGCTCTTCATGGTGACCACGCAGTTGGAGCCGGTGGAGGTGTTGTAGAGCTGGTAGACGGTTCCGCCGCTGAAGGAGGCGGACCGCTGCACGTAGTAGCCCGAGCCGCAGACCTGCTGCGGGCTGTAGGGGTTGGGACGCGAGGGAGGGGGCGTCGATTGCGTCGGCTTCGGCGCGGAGGTGGGTTGCGCGGTCTTCATGGGTTGTGCGGTCTTGGTCGGCTGCGCGGGCTGCGCGGTCTTGGTCGGCTGCGCGGTCTTCATGGGCTGGGCCGTTCTGGTGGGTGTCGGGGCGGGAGCCTGCGAGGACTTCCGCCCCGAGTCCGCCTTGGGCGCACGCGTCGACGTGGGTCTGGAGGTCGGCTTGGACGTCCGACCGGACTTGGGATTCCCCGTGTTCTTTGGCGCGCTCTTGGGCTTGGCGGTCGATGTGGGGGTGGTTCCGTCGCCGGGCTTCTTGGCCTCCGGTGCCGTGGTCGCCGGGTACGTCGGCACCGTGCTCGGCGGCAGGGCGACGGACGAGACCGGCGACGGGGCCGCGGGGTTCTCCGTGGGCAGCTGTATCTGCCTGACATCCGGGGCCTGAGGATCGGCTGTGGTGCCTCCGGGCGTGGTCATCCCGTCCGCCGGGGCCTCCCCGCCACCCTGTCGCTGCCCCGCCGGCGCTGAGAGGACATCGGTGATCTTCTCGTTGGCCGCCGCCCGTTGCGCGTCGCCGAGGGGGGCGGAACTTCCGGCGGCCCACAGCCCGAGTCCGGACAGGAGGGCGAACACACCGACGCAGGCGGCCAGCACGAGGGGGAAACGGCTGCTCTTCGGCCGGTTCCCGGCCGGTGCGGCTGCCGGAGCCGGGGGCGCGTCCGCCGGGGGAGCGTTCACCGGCAGTGCCGGAGCTCCCCAGGCCGGCGGCGCCGTCGGCTGTGGCGCTCCGGTTCCCGGAACGGTTCCGGCTCGCGCTCCGGCGTCGTTTCCCGTGCCGGCCGCCGGAGCGGTTCCGCCCGGGGAGTCCGGCCCTGTTTCGGGACCGGCCGTACGGCTCTCCCGGCTCTCCCCGGTGATCTGGATTGCTGATTCTTCGCCGAGGAGGCGGAGCATGGCGGTTTTGGTGTCGGGTCGTCCGTGCGGTCGCTTGTCGAGGCAGGCGGCGAGGAGAGCGGCCAGCTCCGGAGGGATTCCGGTGAGGTTGGCGGGGCCTTCGATGACGTGGGCGGGTTGGCCTTCGAAGGGGGGCTGTCCGGTCGCGGCGTAGGCGAGGGTGGCCGCCCAGGAGAAGAGGTCAGCGGCCCTGCCGGAGCCGGGCGCGGGGATGCTGCCGGGGTTGAGTTCGGCGTGCAGGCGTTCGGGGGCGCGGTAGTCCGGCTCGGAGCCGGTTAGACCCAGGCCGATGTCGCAGACGCGGGGTCCGTCGGGGCCGAGGATCACGCTGTCGGGGGTGAACGCGCCGTGGGTGAGGCCGGCCAGGTGGAT